>JBCBIS010000060.1:0-20197 GCA_038524325.1 Pseudomonadota bacterium | reverse complement strand
TTCCCAGCCATCGCTGATCCTCCAATTGAGGGGGCAATCTATCCCTGTTGGTGGACCACTTTCTGGGGGCTACTCCACGAAGTCTCCGGCCACGGTGATGGTGTTTTTTACGGTTTCAGTCATGTTGATCGTCCTCTGGTTTTGATGATGGGACGCGCAAGACTTCGTCTATGCCTGCCCCATGAGGAGAACGAGGTAATAACAAAAAACCAGTTATTGAGAGTTCATGCTAACGTAACTCACGCGGGCGTGAGGCGGACTGAAGAATCATACAGAATCACATCGATACGGTAGTTTTTCCGGTGTGTTTCAGGCTGCAATGCATACGGCCTGCGAATGCTTGCCATGAAGGATCATCCTTCTGCCCGCGCCATGCCCAGCGGCGTTCCACTGTCACGCGCGCACTCGTGAAATCCTGATCGCTCAAGACATCAATACGATCAGGAGACCACCCATGAAAACCCCCTCACAGCATGCGCACAAATTATGCGAATTTTGCGAAGGCGCGGCGGCGCGTGATATAATGAGATTAGAAGACACAAATTTAGCCCGCACTCAGCCGGGCTTGCAGGCCATATTGGCGGCTATCGCCATGGCCATGATTTTCACAAAAGAGAGCGACGTTAAGGCGTGGCGCGCTTATTGGCTGCGCCGGAAAGGTATTGCCCAATGAGCAAGGACTTTGAAAACGCGCCTGATTTGAAAGACGCAATGAACAAAGCAGATGAGCGCCCGGCGCGCCCGAAGCTGGAACTCGATGCCGAGAAGTATCAGCGTTACATCGATGATCCTTCGCTCAGTCGCGCCGAGAAAGAGCAAGTCTTAGAAGCTCTCTGGAGCATCATCATTGCCTTCGTTGATCTGGGCTTTGACGTAGGCCCTGCAAGCGAAAGCTGTGGAAAAGATGCAAAAGTCCTTGAATCAACAGAAGAAACCGATTCGAATAGGACGAGCCTTAAGAAAACTGAACTGAAACAAGCGTTTGCCGATGAACCGGAGCAATAGAGCTTGTTGGAAGGAAGAAGCAAGATGAAAGGACCACATACGAAAAACCAACCTCAAAAAGCGCTCATCTATTGCCGTGTGTCTGATCGCAAGCAGAAGACAGATGGACATGGGCTGGAGAGTCAAGAACACCGATGCCGCCAGTACGCGCAAGAGCGCGGTCTCGGCGTTGAAATGGTCTTCACTGACGATTTTACCGGCGGGGGTGACTTCATGAAGCGCCCTGCAATGCGGGCGCTTCTGGCGTACCTCGCCTCTGAAAACGATGAAAACTACGTCGTGATCTTCGATGATCTGAAGCGCTTTGCTCGTGACACACGTTTTCACTGGGATTTGCGTGAAAGACTCGCCGCGCATGGCGCGAGCGTGGAATGCCTGAACTTCAAGTTTGACGATACGCCTGAGGGGCGGTTTGTAGAGACGATGTTTGCAGCGCAAGGCCAGCTTGAGCGTGAGCAAAACAGTCGGCAAGTCGTGCAAAAGATGAAGGCCCGCGTTGAGAAGGGCTACTATGTCTTTCATCCGCCTGTTGGGTATCGCTATGAGAAAGATAGAGCGCATGGCAAGCTCTTGGTACGGGATGAACCCGTCGCCTCGATCCTTGCAGAGGCGCTCCATGGATACGCCAGCGGGCGTTTTTCTTCGCAAGTGGAAGTGAAGCGGTTCTTGGAGAGCAAGCCGGACTTCCCCAAAAGCGGCAAAAGCGGCTATGTGCACCCATCCAAGGTCAAAGAAATCCTCCAACGCAGCATCTACGCCGGATACGTGGAAGCGCCAGATTGGGGCGTCTCCTTGCGTAAGGGTCATCATGAGCCGCTGATCAGTTTTGCGATGCACGAGCGCATTCTGAATATTCTGAGCGGCAACACCTACGCTGCTGCACGCAAGGACATTCACGAGGACTTTCCTCTACGCGGTTTCGTCCTGTGTGGTGATTGTGCTCAGCCAATGACATCGTGTTGGTCCAAGGGACGCAACAAGCATTATGCATACTACCTGTGTGATACCCCGGACTGTGTCTCTCGACGCAAATCCGTCTCACGTGCGCGCATTGAAAGCGGCGCAGAAGAGATGCTGAAAGCGCTCCAACCTGCCTCGCATCTGTTCAAGCTAGCGCGCGCCATGTTCACCGATGTTTGGAGCATGCGGCTCATTGAGGCACGAGACGCCAAGACGATGCTAGATGGTCAAGTGAAAGATGTCTCAAAACAGATTGAGGCGATGCTGGACCGGATTGTTGAAGCATCCTCACCAACGCTCATTCAAGCTTATGAAACACGCATTGAGAAGCTGGAACGCCAGAAGATCAGGTTGGAAGAGCAAGCGGCACTTTCTGTGCCACCTGAGGGCAGGTTTGAGGAGTTTATCGAACCGGCACTTGAATTTTTAGCAAGCCCTTGGAATATATACAAAAATGGAGGTCAGGCACTCAAGAGAACTGTGCTTAAACTCGCTTTTGCGGAGCCACTGCGGTACTGCCGAAAAAGTGGTTATCGAACCGCCGAAACCACCTTTCCTTTCAAGGTGTTAGCGGAATTTTCATCCCCAAAGTGCGGGATGGTGGGGGATCCTGGAATCGAACCAGGCATGGGTCTCCCCGGCGGATTTACAGTCCGCTGCCGCACCTTGCAGCGCATCCCCCATCCGGGTGGCGGGATCTAGGCCTCAAGGCGGGGGAGTGTCAAGCGGGAATGCAGACAGATGGTTGCCGACATGCCGGGCAGTCTCTAGGACGGGCGGATCGAGAGGAGCGTCCATGTCATCGCCGCCGACCAAGCCGAAATGGGCCATCGAGAAAGACCGGCGCCGCAAGGCGGGGGCCGACCGGGTTTGGCTGTTCGGTCTCCATGCCGTTCGGGACGCGCTGGAGAACCCTGCCAGGCGGCGCCACCGGCTGATCGTGACACCAAACGCGCTGGCGAAGCTGGAGCAAGCCGTAGCGGCGGCATCCATTGCGCCGGAGGTTGCCGATCCGAGGCGGTTCACTGCTCCGCTCGACCCGCAATCGGTGCATCAGGGCGCAGCTTTGGAAGTCGATCCGCTCGATTGGGGCGGGCTGCGCGATCTCTGCCGGCCGCATCCGCGGGATCCGGCGCCGCTGGCCGTGGCGCTCGACCGGGTGACGGACCCGCATAACGTAGGTGCCATCTTGCGCTCGGCCGAAGTGTTTGGCGCGCGGGCGGTCATCGCGCCGCGCCACCATTCAGCGCCCGAGACGGGGGCGTTGGCGAAATCCGCCTCGGGCGCCTTGGAGCGCCAACCCTATCTGAGGCTGCGAAACCTTGCGGATGCGTTGGAAGATCTATCGGGCCTCGGATACTGGCTGATCGGGCTTGATGGCCTCGCCGAGATGGATCTGGTCCGCGCAGTGGAGGTGGCGGCAGACCGCCCGATTTGCCTGGTCCTTGGGGCCGAGGGCGCGGGGCTGCGCGAGCGAACGCGCACCCTCTGCGATCAACTTACGCGAATCAGCCCGGCGGGGGGCTTCGGCTCGCTGAACGTTTCGAACGCGGCGGCGGTCGCGCTGTATGCCGCCCGGTCCCGCGCGCGATCTCCCTGATTTTGCCGCTGGAACTGACCCATAATCGGAAAGTTCTCACGAATCTGCGACAGAGGGTTACAGACTGACCGCTTTTACCCCATATTGCATTGGTGGGAGCCGGAGGTGAACGCCCGGTTCCAGATACACTGTCCCTCGTTCCGACTGTGCCCGCTGGTGTCTCCCCCCTTGAACGCCGGCGGGCCTTTTTTATCGTGGGATACCGTATCAAGCAGGCGAGCATCCTCGCGGGGATCAATGGGGCAAGGGGCAATGGCCAGCGCTGCGTATTCTGACCGGTTCCTGCGCGATATCCTGCAAAACACGAGCACGATTGCCGCGGTCGGCGTGTCGCTGAACACCGTACGCCCGTCCTATTACGTCACCCGCTATCTGCACAGCCGCGGTTTCACGATCCTGCCGGTGAACCCCCGATACGGCGGCGAGGAGGTGTTCGGACGGCCCGTGTATCCCAGTCTCGACGCGATCCCGGGCACCGAGGACCCGGTCCAGATGGTCGAGATCTTCCGCCGCTCGGATCAGGCGGGCACGGTGGTGGACGAGGCCCTCGACACGCTGTTGGAACGCGGGCTCGAGACCATCTGGATGCAGATCGGGGTGATCGACAAAGCCGCTGCCAAGCGCGCGGAGAAACGCGGCCTGACGGTGGTCATGGACCGCTGCCCGAAGATCGAATACCAGCGGCTGTGGGGTGAACTCGGCTGGGGCGGGTTCGCGACCGGGATCGTGAGTTCCAAGTTCCTGCCGCGATGACGCGCGTTCACGTTCGCGTTTGAACCCGCGACTGAGCCCAGCATCACCAGAATTCAGCACTATTTCGTGAGATACAGCGACGTCGTCGCTTGCTCTCGAGCATCGAAACATACGGATTGGAGGACATACATGATGCGCAGCCTCATCGCCCCCCTGTTCACTCTGGCCCTGGCGGTGACCCCGCTGGCCGCCGGCACCGCCCAAGCCAGTGAAGCCCCGGTCTATCAGACCTTCCTCGGCACCGCGATCGACGGGACCGACCCGGTCGCCTATTTCAAGGAAGGCCGCCCGGTCGAGGGATCGTCGGACTTCACCCACGAGTGGAATGGCGCCACCTGGCGGTTCGCCAGCGCCGAGAACCGTGATCTCTTCGCCGCCGACCCCGTGGCCTATGCCCCGCAATATGGCGGATATTGCGCCTGGGCCGTGGCCAAGGGATCGACCGCATCGACTGACCCGGACAATTGGGCGATTGTCGATGGCAAGCTCTATCTCAATTACAATGACGCGGTTCAGGCCAAATGGGACAAGGACCGCCCGGGCAACATCGCAAAGGCCAACGACAACTGGCCCGAAGTTCTGAACTGAGATCGTGAGGGGCTCGCGGCGCCGGGCCCCTTTCCCTCGCCACGGGTAATCCGGTAAGCACGTCTCAGTTTTCGGCCCAGACACCAGGGAGACTGAGATGTCCGATCAACCCCTCGGCTTCGACACGCTGCAAATCCATGCCGGCAGCCGGCCCGACCCCGCCACCGGCGCGCGGCAGACGCCGATCTATCAGACCACCGCCTTCTGCTTCCGAGACGCCGACCACGCCGCCGCCCTGTTCAACCTGCAGGAGGTGGGTTTCATCTATTCCCGCCTGACCAATCCCACCATCGCCGTGCTGCAAGAGCGGGTGGCGACGCTGGAAGGCGGAGTGGGCGCCACCGCCTGCTCTTCAGGACATGCGGCCCAGATCCTGGCCCTGTCCCCATTGATGAGCCCCGGGGACAATGTGGTCGTCTCCGACCGGCTCTATGGTGGCTCGGTCACGCAGTTCACCCATACGATCAAGAAATTCGGCTGGGAGGCGCGCTTTGTCGACATCAATGATTTCGAGGAGATCGCCAGCCGCTGCGACGACCGCACCAAGGCGATCTTCTGCGAGAGCATCGCGAACCCCGGCGGCGATGTGACCAACCTGCCCAAAGTCGCCAGTGTCGCCGACGAGGCCGGCGTGCCCCTGATCGTCGACAACACCGCCGCCAGCCCCTATCTCTGCCGCCCGATCGAGCATGGCGCGACCCTGGTGGTGCATTCGACCACCAAATATCTCTCGGGCAATGGCACCGCGATGGGCGGGATCGTGGTCGACTCGGGCAAGTTCGACTGGTCGGCCAGCGATAAATTCCCCAGCCTCAGCCAGCCGGAGGACGCCTATCACGGCCTCAAATTCCACGAGACCTTCGGCCCGCTGGCCTATACGCTGCATGGCCATGCCGTGGGACTGCGCGATATGGGCATGTGTCAGAGCCCGCAAAACGCGTTCTACACCCTGCTCGGCATCGAGACCCTCAGCCTGCGGATGGAGCGCCATGTCGCCAACGCCAAGAAAATCGCCGCCTGGCTCGAGGAGCACCCGGCGGTCGCAGAAGTGAACTATGCGGGCCTGCCCTCCTCAATCTACGCCAAGCGGGTGAAAAAGCTGTACCCGAAAGGGGCCGGGGCCCTCTTCACCGTACGCCTAGCGGGCGGTTATGACGCCTGCGTCAAACTGGTGGACACGGTCGAGCTGTTCTCCCATGTGGCCAATCTCGGCGATGCCCGCAGCCTGATCATCCACTCCGCCTCCACCACTCACCGCCAGCTCACGCCGGAGCAGCGCGAGGCCGCCGGTGCCGGAGACGATGTGGTCCGCCTCTCGATCGGCATCGAAGCCCCCGAAGACCTGATCGCCGATCTCGACCAGGCCCTGGAAGCAGCCGGCAGCAAAGCGAAAGGCAAGAAGAAAAAAGCGGCCTGAGCCGCCCAATCCGGGGGCGCCCGCCGCCCCCGGCATTCGATTTCAGGAGATTTTTAGATGGATACCGGTTTCTTCAAATGGCTTGCCCGCATCAACGCCATCGGCTTCGCCTTGGTGCTGATCGGGCTCCTCACCATGCTCGGCCCCGGCATCTACAATCAGATCGGCTCTGCACGAGAACGCGCTGACCGACTGGCGCAGGAGAAGACGGCAGCCTTCTCCCACACTATAAATAACCTCTACTGGGATCTGGTGACGGTCGAAACCCGCACCGAAGACGGACGCCTCACCAATATCATGTTCATCGATGCTGGCGTCCCCCGCGCTACGCGGTTCTCGGAACAGGATGTGCACGCGATCACGCGGGTCACTGAAGTGGCGCAAAAACAGGCGAGCGTCGCGGTGACACCATCGCCGTGGTCCTCCGCGTCGTCCGGGTCGAAGGCGCCCCCGCAGAAACCCTGATCATGAAACCCGACGGCACGCAGCAGGTGACGCTGACCACCGATGATGAAAAGATCATGGCAGCCCTCGCCGCCGACAGTCGCATCGCTCTCGTCACCCGCCGGTCCGAGACCATCCGGGTGCTCTTTCTCAATGCCGAAGACTTCTCCATCCTCGACCAAACCGAGTTCGACGCGCCCGCACGTCGCTAGCTCAGCGCTCCAGCCCCAACCACGCCCCTGCTGCGGCCCAAGCCGCAGCTCCCAAGTGGCCTGACAGGTCCCCTCGGCAGAGGGGGCCGCTTCAGGGCGCATCGCCACCCACAGGCGGCGGGCCGCGAGATGAGGTTTGACCTCACTTCCCCCAGAGATTACCCCTCCGCACACAGCGCCATTCCTGACCCGCCGGGGCCCATGCAAAAGTCGATCATCTGGCTCGCGTCCTATCCGAAATCCGGCAATACATGGCTCCGCGTCTTCCTTGCGAATTACTTCCTCGGCGCGGACCATCCGCTCCCGCTCGACCAGATGCACCATGTCAGCTTTGGCGACAGCGCACTGGCCCCCCTGGCCGAGCTCGCCAAATGCGATCCGAGACGCCTCGCGCCCAAGGATCTGATGGCTCTCCGCCAGCAGAGGTTGCGTGCCGTATCGCTGCGCGGAGACGCCAATTTCGTGAAGACCCACAATGCCAACGGCCAAGTCGCGAGCGCCGATCTGATCCCACCGGAGGTGACCCGGGCCGCCATCCATCTTGTTCGCGACCCGCGGGACCTCGCCCTCTCCTACGCCGATCACTGGGGCATTTCGGTCGCCGAGGCGGTGAAGCAGATGAGCGACCCCAAGAACCGGGTCGATCACACCCCCAAGACGGTGGCGCAGTATCTCGGCTCTTGGAGCGACCACACCCTTAGCTGGGCCTCGGCACAGCGCTTTCCGGTGATCACCCTGCGCTACGAGGATCTGCTGGCCGACCCTGACGTCAGCTTTACCCGTCTCCTTCACGCGATCGGCGCACCGGTCGATCCGGCGATCGTCTCGCAATCGGTGGCATTCTCAAATTTCGACCAGCTTTCCTCGCAGGAGGCCCGCTCCGGTTTCGAAGAAAAAGGCCACACGCAGGCGCAGTTCTTTCGCAAAGGCACCGCGGGGCACTGGCAGAGATCGCTGGACCCCCGCCTCGCCGATCAGATTGCGCAGGACCATCGTCAGGTCATGCAGAGGTTCGGGTATCTCTGACGAGACGGCTCAGATGCTGTGCGCCTTGGCATTGGCGACATAGATCTCGCGCAGCCGGGTTGCCACCGGACCCGGGGTGCCGTCGCCCAGCGCCTGCCCATCGATTTTCACCACCGGGCAGACAAAGGTGGACGCCGCGGTGATGAAGGCCTCCGCCGCCTCCTTCGCCTCGTCGATCGTGAAGGGGCGCTCCTCCACCTTCATCTGGGCCTCACGGGCCAACTCGAGAACACTCGCGCGGGTAATCCCGTGCAGGATACTGTTCGAGAGATTGCGGGTGACGATCGTCCCCTCGCGCGTCACGATATAGGCGTTGTTCGAGGTGCCCTCGGTCACGAACCCGTCCTGGACCATCCAGGCATCATCCGCCCCCTGCTCCTTCGCCGCCATCTTGGCGAAGCTGGGATAGAGCAGCTGCGTGGTCTTGATGTCCCGCCGCCCCCAGCGCAGGTCGTCCATCGGCACGACCGAGATCCCGCGTTTCGCCTGCGCGGTCTCCTCCAGCGGCTTGTTCTGGGTGAACAGCACCAGTCCCGGCACCGCATCCTTTGGCCAGGCGAAATCCCGGTCCGCCGCGCCGCGGGTGACCTGCAGATAGATCAGCCCCTCGACCAGATCGTTGCGGCGGACCAGTTCGCGGTGGATCTCGAGCAATTCGTCATCGCTGCAAGGGGTCGCCATCTTCAGTTCGCCGAGCGACCGCGCCAGCCGCGCGCAATGCCCCGGCCAATCCGCCAGTTTGCCATCGAGGACCGATGTCACCTCATAGACCGCATCCGCCATCAAAAACCCGCGGTCGAAGACCGAGATCTTCGCGTCTTCCTCGGGCACATACTCTCCGTTCACATAGACGATCCGGCTCATTTCCTCATCCCCACAAGTCTGGGCCGGGCGGGTGCACGCCGGTCGCGTCATATGTCAATCCATGCGCCCGGTCGGCCGCCAGCAGCAGCGGGCCGTCGAGATCGGTCACCGCCACGCCCTGCGCCACCAGCACGCCCGGCGCCATGGCCAGCGAGGAGCCGACCATGCAGCCGACCATCACCTTATAGCCCGCCGCCTGCGCCGCCGCGCGCAGACGCAGCGCCTCGGTCAACCCGCCGGTCTTGTCGAGTTTGATATTGATCATGTCATACTTGCCGGCAAGGGCAGGCAATGACGCGGTGTCGTGGCAGGCCTCGTCGGCGCAGACCGGCAGCGGACGGTCCATCCCGGCGAGCGCATCGTCATCCCCGGCGGGGAGGGGTTGCTCGACCATCTCGACGCCCAGATCGAGGAGGACCGGCGCAATCTCGGCATAGGTCGCCGCGTCCCAGCCTTCATTGGCATCGATCACAATCCGGGCCTGCGGCGCGCCGGCACGGATCGCGCGGATCCGGTCGATATCGCCTGCAGAGCCGAGTTTGATCTTCAACAGCGGGCGATGCGCATTCGCCGCCGCCTTTGCCCGCATTGCCTCGGGCGTGTCGATGCCCAGGGTATAGACCGTCTCGACCGGAACCGGCGCGGGCAAGCCCGCCAGGTCCCATACCCGTTTGCCCGCCTGTTTCGCCTCGAGGTCCCAAAGCGCGCAGTCGAGCGCGTTTCGGGCGGCACCGGCGGGCAGGCGATCGGCCAGGGTCGCGCGGTCCAGACCCTCCAGCGAGACCGCTTCGATCTCGGCCATCACGCTTTCGACCGTCTCGCCATATCGAGCGTAGGGATAGCATTCGCCCCGGCCGGTCACGCCGTCCAAGGTCAGCCGGCATTCCACCACCACCGACTCGGTGCGGGTGCCGCGCGAGATGGTGAAGGCCTCGGCCAGGGGAAAGACGACCCTCTCGACGGCGCGCATCAGCATCGCGGGGTCAGCCAAGCGCGTCGACCAGCTTGTCCGCGCCATGGCGGAACGGGTCGGTGCAGGGCAGGCCGATGCGGGCCTCGGTCTCGGCGATATAGGCGTCGGCCTCCTCGGCGCTCAGCGCCGCGGTGTTGATCGAGCAGCCGATCACCTGCGCCGCCGGGTTCACGCGCCGGGCCAGCGGCAGGGCGGTGTCGCGCAGTGCCTCCAGCGAGGGCACGTCGTAATGCGGCAGCCCGCGCATATGGGTCCGGGTCGGCTCGTGGCAGAGCACCAGCGCATCCGCCTGCCCGCCATGGACCAGCGCCATGGTCACGCCGGAGTAGGAGGGATGGAACAGCGAGCCCTGCCCCTCGATCAGGTCCCAATGGTCGTCGTCATTGGGGGGCGTCAGATCCTCGACCGCACCGGCCATGAAATCGGCGATCACCGCGTCTAGCGGCACGCCATCGCCGGTGATCAGGATCCCGGTCTGCCCGGTGGCGCGGAAATCCGCCTTCATACCCCGGGCGCGCATGGTCTTCTCCATCGCCAGGGCGGTGTACATCTTGCCGCAGGAGCAATCGGTGCCCACGGCCAGCACCCGCTTGCCCGGGCGCTTCTTGCCATCGCCGATCGGGTATTGGACGGTCGGAATCCGCACATCGTGAAGCATGCGCCCGGTGCGCGCGGCGGCGGCCACCAGATCCTCCTGCTTGTTGAGCAGGGTGTGGAGCCCGGCGGCGATGTCCATGTCGGCTTCCATCGCCTCGATCAGCACGGCTTTCCAGGCATCCGAGATAAAGCCGCCCCGGTTGGCGACGCCGATCACCACGGTCTTGGCCCCGGCGGAGGCAGCCTCGGCCACCGTCATGTCCTGGAGGCCCATATCCGCCTGACAGCCGGGCAGACGGATCTGGCCGACACTGATCCCAGGGCGCCAATCCTTGATGCCTTGGGCCACCTTGGCGGCGAGGGCGTCCGGCGCATCGCCGAGGAACAGAAGATAGGGTTGGGCGAGCGACATGGGGCACCTCTTCGCGCGGGATCCAGCATGGACCCGGCCATGCCCCAAATCCGATCACAAGAGCGGTGCCAGATCAACGTATTCGATGGGCCAGGCCGCAAGGCGCCTGTCACGAGCCTCGCGCGGGGTCAAAGACCGGCGTGCGGTCCCGCCCCGGCGGGTGTTTGGCGAGATCAGGCGGCGACCGGGGCCGCGTTGGGGGGTGTATGCTCGGCCCGGGCCGCGATCCGTTGGATCGGCTCGGGCCGGGCAACCTCGTCCGGGATCGCGCAGAGGCCCCAGCGGGCGGCCCAGGCGCCAAACCCGGGATGGGCGGTCAGCACCGCCAGCGGGATCGCCAGCGTCAGCCCCAGCAGCATCGGAGCGGCCCAGACCAGCGTTCCCGCCCCCGAGCCGATCCAGATCGCCAGCCCCAGGAGCACGCCGAACACTGTCTGCGGCCACAAGCCCCGCGCAGCATCGCCGAGGCTGAGGCGATAGGCGTCGCGGTTCTGCCCGCTCCAGGTCATCGACTTGCCGAAAAGCAGGCCGATCAGGAAGATTGTCACCCGGAACGCCACGACCGGTGCGATCAGCACCGAGAACACCGCCTCGACCAATCCGCCTATGGCAAAGCGCAGCCTCCCGCCATAGCGCGCCGCGCCGCCCGGGGTCAGGGCAATGTCCAAGAGGCCGATCGCCTTCGGCATCAGGCTGACCGAGAACATGATGAAGAACATCGCAATCGCCAGGGCGGCATCGATATCCGCCGGCATGCCCTCGACAATCTTCCAGGCCGCCGCCAGGGTCATCAGCATCCAGGCCGGTGCGCCGATATACATCATGATCGCGGCGAAGACCTGAAAGCGCGAGACCGGGCGCAGCCCTTTCAGGCCGAGGAACCGGAAATACTGCATGTTCCCCTGGCACCAGCGCAGGTCGCGCTTGGTGAAATCCATCAGGGTGGGTGGGTTGTCCTCCCAGCTTTCGGTCTCGACCGGGATCACCCGCACCTCATAGCCGGCGCGGCGCATCAGCACCGCCTCGAGTTGGTCGTGGCTGAGCACATGCCCGCCCAGCGGCGGCTTGCCCGGCAGCACCGGCAGGCGGCAATGACGGCGGAAGGCGGCGACGCGGATCAGCGCGTTATGCCCCCAATAGGGCCCGCAATCGCCCTGCCACCAGGCCGCGCCCATGGTAAAACTGCGCATGCCGTGACGCATGCCAAATTGAAAGATCCGGGCGAAGGCCGATTGGGTCGGTGTACCGACCACCAGGCTCTGCAGGATGCCAATGCGGGGATAGGCCTCCATCATCCGCACCATTCGCAGGATCGTATCGCCGGACATCAGACTGTCGCTGTCGAGCGGCAGGTAAAGGTCGTAGTCGCGGCCCTGATTGGTCAGGAACTCACGCACGTTCCCAGCTTTAAATCCGGTATTTACGGGCCGGCGGCGGTATTGCGCGCGCGCCCCGCCCAACTCGCCGCGCCGCGCGTGGAACATCCGTTCCTCGACCTCGATCACGTCTGGGTCCGAACTGTCGGAGAGGACGAAGACGTCGAAATGCAGCCCCTGCCCCGTCGCGTTCAGCGAGCGGCGGATCTCGGCCAGCCGATCCAGAGCGCGCGCAGTGTCCTCGTTGCGCAGGGTCATCGCCACAGCCACCCGGCTCGCGATCGGGCCGTCGCCCTCGCCTGCCGCCAGATGCGGCGCCGCTGCAGCCACCCCTCCGCTGCGCCCGTGCAGCAGCCAGAGGCCGATCACCGCGTTCCACAGCCCCATCACGGTCCAGGGGGCGCCGATCAGGAAACATCCGACGATCACGATATCGCTGAGCGACCAGCCGCCGGTTCCGAAAACCTCCGCGATCCCCCAGGTCAGGAAAAACAGCGTCGTCAGATTGAGCGTGAGAACCACGGCCCGCCGCGTCGCCAGAGCCGCTTTGCCCTGCAAACCCGCCGGGGTCATCCGCCCAACCTCGCGCCGCCCGCCAATCGTCAATCGGGCGGGGTCCGAAACCGAAGTCTCCGAGATCACATCAGTCATCGCGCGCCTTTCTGGACCTTCCGGTCAACTTGACTATGCTGCGCCGCACATAAGTGGTTTTCCTATAGAGGCAAATGTGACGGAACGCGCAACGGCTCTGATCTACACTGCCCCCTGTCAGGCCCGGCTGGGCGAGGTCGATCTGCCCCCGCTGGCCCCGGACATGGTCGAGATACGCACATCGGCCACCGCCCTGTCGCGCGGCACCGAGCGCCTGGTCTGGCAAGGCCGTGTGCCTGCGACGGAACATCAACGGATGCGCGCGCCGTTTCAGTCGGGGGAATTTTCCTATCCGCTCGTCTATGGCTACTGCGCGACCGGCCGCGTCGAGGCGGGGCCCGAGGCGCTGCTCGGCCGCGAGGTGTTCTGTTTGCATCCGCATCAGGACAGATTCCGCGTGCCCGCCGATGCCGTGACGCCCCTGCCGCCGGGGCTGCCCTCGGCCCGCGCAGTGATCGCCGCCAATGCCGAGACGGCGCTGAACGCCATATGGGATGCCCCGCCCCGGCCCGGGGCCAGGGTTCTCGTGGTTGGGACGGGGCTGGTCGGCTGCCTCATCGCGGCCTTTCTGTCGCTGCGCACAGATCTCTCGGTCATTTGCATGGACGTTTTACCTGAGCGGAGCGCAATACTGACTGACTTTAACGTGAGTTTCGTGACAACGACGGAAGGGTCCCCATCCTGCGTTCAAGCCTTTCATTGCTCGGGTACCTCCCAAGGATTACAGAGCGCAATCAATGCATTGGAGTTTGAAGGCGAAGTGGTCGAACTGAGTTGGTTTGGGGGCAATCCGGTGACGCTGGACCTCGGCGGGCATTTTCATTCGCAACGCTTGCGGATCCGCTCCAGCCAGGTCGGCCATGTGGCCGCGCCCAGGCGGGCGACCACCGGCTATCGCCAACGCATGGCGCGCGCGATGGAGATGCTCTGCGATCCGCGCTTTGACACATTCGTGACCGAAGAGGTCGCGTTTTCCGAACTGCCTGCGGCGCTTCCCCGCTTGCTGGCCCCGGGCGCAGCGGGTATCGCAACCCGCATCGTTTATTGACCAGGAGGGAAAATGTACGCCGTTGAAGTCCGCGACCACATCATGATCGCCCACTCGATCCCGGGAGAGGTGTTTGGCCCCGCCCAGAACCTCCATGGCGCGACCTATGTGGTCGATGTCGCATTTTTCCGCGAAACCCTCAGCGACGATGCCATTGTGGTCGATATCGGCCGGGCGCATGAGGCGCTGAAGGCTGTCTTGACCCCGCTGAACTACGCAAATCTCGACACCCTGCCACAGTTTCAGGGGCTGAAGACGACGACCGAGTTTCTCTGCCGCCACATCTTCGACGCGATGGTGCAATTCGCGAAGGATGGCGCGCTGGGCCCGGGCTCGGACGGCCTCGACCGTATCCGCGTGACCCTGAATGAAAGCCATGTGGCCCGGGCCTGGTACGAGGGCGCCGTTTGAGGGCAGCCTTCGCGATCCCGGGCGATCTGGAGACCCCGACGGGCGGCTACGGCTATGCCCGGCGCGTGATTGCCGAGACCGCGGACCACGGGATCACCCTTGCGCATCTACCGCTGCCGGGCGGCTTTCCCGGGGCTGGTGCGGACGAGGTGGCCGAGGCGCTTGCGCGGCTGGGGCGCGTTCCCGCCGGACAGCCGATCCTACTCGACGGGTTGGCAGGCGGGGCGCTGCCGGGCGAAGCCATCGCCCGCCTCGCCGCGCCGGTCGTGATGCTGTGCCACCACCCGCTGGCTCTGGAGACCGGGCTCGACCCGGTCGAGGCGGATATCCTGCGCCGGACCGAACGCGCCGCCCTGACCGCGTCGCGCCATGTGATCGCGTCGAGCGCGAGCACTGCAAAGATCCTGACGCGGGATTACGATGTGGAGACCGACAGGATCACCATTGCCCGCCCCGGGACCGACCCGGCCGCTCCGGCCAACGGAGGAGATGACGAGACCCTGCGCCTGCTATCTGTGGGGTCGATCACCCGGCGCAAGGGGCATGACCTGGTCATTTCAGCGCTCGCTGACATGGACGACGGTCGGACGGCTTGGCAACTCCGGGTCGTCGGGGCGGCCTTGGATGCTGAGTTTGAGCGTCTGCTGCAAGATCGGATCGCAGAACACGGTCTGGAGGGCCGGGTGCATCTCACCGGCCCACTCGGCAGCGCGGATTTGGAGGCCGAATACGCCCGCGCCGATCTCTTCGTCCTCGCATCGCATTTCGAAGGCTTCGGCATGGCCTTTGTCGAAGCGGTGGCGCGCGGCTTGCCGGTGCTCGGCCTCGCCAGCGATGCGGTGGCCGAGGCGACCAAGGGCGCCGCGCAACTGGTCCCTGCGGAGGCGTTTCCGGACGCTTTAAAAAGGCTGATCTCGGACCGCCACCAACGAACGGCGCTGGCCGCCCGCTCCCGCGCTGCGGCGCCGACGCTGCAACGCTGGTCCGAGACAGCGCGGATCATCGCGGAAACCCTCCGCCAAATAACCCCTCAGAAAGCGACGGCATGAGCTTCTCCAAAGACTGGCTGGACCTGCGCCTGCCCGCCGATCTGGCGGCACGGAACGACACCCTGGCCGCCCGCTTGGGGGCGCATTTCGCGGGCCGCTCGGGGCTTCGGGTCCTCGATCTGGGCGCGGGCAGCGGCAATAACATGCGCGCCACGGCTGCTTGGTTGCCCAAGGGTCAAACCTGGTGCCTGGTGGATCAGGACGCCGATCTGCTGGCCGCGGCGCCGCGCCCGCAGGATGTGCAGGTCGAGACCCGGGTGGCGGATTTGGCGGCCGATATCGAAAGCCTGCTCCGCCCGGCCCCCGATCTGGTCACCGCCTCGGCCTTCTTCGACCTCTGCGGTGCGGCCTGGCTGAGCCGCTTCGCCGATGCCCTGGCGCAGACAGGCGCCGCGCTCTATGCCGTGCTCAGCTATGACGGGCGCGAGGAATGGCGCCCCGCGCATCCGGCGGATCAGGAGGTTCTGACGGCCTTCCACCGGGATCAGCGGCGCGACAAGGGGTTCGGCCCGGCGCTGGGGCCCGAGGCGCATGACCGGCTGATCACCCTCCTACAGACCCGGGGATACACGGTGCAGGAGGGTCCGAGCGACTGGCACCTCGCCCCTCCGAGAGACGCCGCCCTTATCGCCGCACTCGCAGAAGGAAGCGCCGCAGCGGTGGCGCCGGACCTGGGCGAGAGGGCGTCGGACTGGCGCGCAGCGCGACAGATCGCGTCGGACGTGATGATCGGACATCGCGACCTGTTGGCGCTGCCGCCCCGCTGAGGCTCATAGGAGGCTCATCCGCCCCATCACCCTGTCGCGCGGCTGAGTCCAATGGTGGATCGCGGCCCCGATATGGACGGCGGCGAGACCCAGGATCACCCAGCCCATAATGCCATGCCACTGGAACAGAAGCTTCGCGAGTTCAGGATCCTTTCCGATCAAGCCCGGCAGCTTCATGTTGAAGAACTCCACTGGAAAACCGCCCGCTGCCGTAGCCAGCCAGCCGAGGATCGGCATCGACAAGAGCGCTGCGTAAAGCGCCACATGGACCGCGCCGCTGGCAAGTCGGTTGAACAATGGCAGCGGCTCGGAATAGGCCGGGCTGCCCAGCATCAGCCGGCAGACCACCCGGGCCAGCATCAGGCCCAGAAGGATCACGCCGAATGTCTTGTGGTATTTGTAGAGCTGGTTGGTCATGTCCTGACCCACAGCCTCGACCAAGCCCTGAAATCCGACATTGCCGAGCAGGGCGCCAACGGCCAGCAGCGCGAGCACCACGAGCGCGATCGTCCAATGCAGCAAGCGTTGGATCAGGGCGTAACTGTCGGAATACATGGCTGATCTCCTGTCGGTCGATACCGGGGGTCAGGCCACCCCCGTCGGCATCATGTCACACATGCAGAGCATATCGCCATCCTTGAATCGCATGGTGCGCACATCCGGTCTGAGCGCCTGATCCAGCGTCTGGATTGGCGCGAGGTTCAGCCCGGTCTTGCCCGAGCCGAGCACGATCGGCGCGACCATCAGATGCAACTCGTCGATCGCGCCGGCATCGAGGAATCGGGCCAGCGTTTCGGCCCCGCCCTCGACCAAAATGCGTTTCAGGCCGCGGGCGCGCAGCGCCTCGATCATCGCGCCAGGCTGGATATGGCCGCTGCCGTCGCAGGAAAGCGGCAGGGCCTCGACCCCCGCCGGCACCTTGCAATCCGGGCAGGTGATCGCCAGCACCCGCGCAGCGCCATCCGACAGCATGGTCAGGTCCGAGGGCATCCGCCCGGTCGGGTCGATGACAACACGCGCCGGGTTGGGGCCCGGCACATGACGGGTGGTCAGTTGGGGGTCATCGGCGATGGCCGTGCCGACGCCCACGATCACCGCATCGACCATCGAGCGGATCAGGTGCAGATGGCGCAGCGCCCCGGCCCCGTTGATGTATTTCGAGTGCCCGGTCGGCGTGGCGATACGCCCGTCTAGCGATTGGCCGAGTTGGCCGATCACATAAGGGTCCTCGCCAAGATGGCGTCCGAGACGGATCATCGCCGTCTCGCCATCGTATTCCATGGCCCGGTGCTGGGGGCGGTTGGGATCGGTCTTCAGAAACACCCGTTCTCTCCTGCTCTTCGGGCCAGGAGCCCGTGTCTGCCCGGGCCTCAGGCCCGGAGGGTCTTGCTCGGGGCGGTCGTCGCCCCGCCGAGGAGATCCGAGGAAGACGGTGCCCCTGCCGCCATGCCTTCGGACCGTTTGCTGTCGCGCCACGGTTGACGCTTGAACCACGAGACGACATAGGCCGTTAGGATTAACACGGCAAAGCCCGTCAAATTGACCATCGCCCGCGTCCACACGTCGCGGCCAATGACATCCAGCCACCAGCCGTTGAACCGGCTGAGCACGATGGACACCATGAAAACCGCCAGACTTTGCGTGCCGACCTTGCGGATCACGGGGACCACGGCCAGGAACGCGTCCTGCACCAGCCAATGCCGCGCCCGATCGCCGATGCTGTGCCAGATGAAGGGGATCAGCGCCGCGAGATGCAGAAGTTGCAACAGTCCGATCCAGCGCCCCGGCACGATCAGCCAGTTGCGCAGGAACCAGCGGTCGAGCGCCGGGGCCAGCGCCTTGATCTCGTCGACATAGGCATAGGGCGCGGTCAGCACCAAGACGCCGCCACAGAGCCCGCAGATCGCCGCGCGCAGGTCGCTGGAGCGGTGGCGCACCCGCCACCCCTCGCTCAGCCGGATCCCGCCCGGCCCAACAGCGGCCCAAGCGAGATAGGCGATTGAGATGAAGTGCAGGAACCGCCAGCCGCCGACCCAGGTCTTCCAGCGGACCGGCTCGATAAAGTCCCGCGCCTCCCAGAAGAACACGCCGCCCCAGGCCCCGGGCAGATAACCGGTCAGATGAGCGAAGATCTTGTTCCAGGCGAAGGGCACCGTGATCAGCACGACCGCCAGATCCGGATAGACCAGACCACGAGTGACCGGCGGCGCCGGGATCCAACCCATGGCGAAACAGAAGCCGGTAAAGAACACCAATTGCCAGCCGAACGGGTTGAAGAACCAGGTGGCCGTGTCGCTCCAGGGCAGGCCGCGAAAGTTTATCCACAGGAACGGCTCGCCCAGGCCGATGATCGCCTGCTGCCACATCGCGATGTCTTCCTCGCGGGCCACGATCCTTGCATAGCCGGCCAGGTTCGCCATGGCCCAGACCACGATCATGAAGGCGAACACCGCCATCCGCCCGCCCAGCCGATAGAGCAGCATGATCACCGGGATCATCGCCAGGATGACCAGATACATCGGCAGAATGTCGAACAGCCCCGGGATATAGGTCAGGGTGAACAGGCCGATCAGCGTCTCATGCGTCCGATTGAAGAGGCCGTTCACCGGAAACCAATCGGCGTAGACTTTGCCGTCCGGCCCCAACCCGGTCTGATCCAGCGAGACCATCAGCAGCGCGGTCGCCAGCACCACGCCGATATGGGCCCAATAGACCTGCCAGCAGCGGAACAGGATGCGCGCCGCGCCTAGGAACCAGCTCTTTTTGATGAACACCGCCCCAAAGGCGAGGCCCGAGGCCATGCCAGAGCAGAAAACAAAGATCTCGGTGGCGTCCGAAAACCCGAACCGCGCAGGGATCCACAAGGTCCAGGTGTTGCCCGGCGTGTGCGCCAGCAGGATGATGAACATCGCCATGCCGCGGAAGAAGTCCAGCCGCAGGTCGCGCGGGCGTTTGCCCGCCGGAGTCGGATGCGTTGTGCTCATGCGAAGACGCTAATCATTAACGCGGCGCGGGTCACGCCTGCGATCTGCCACCAATTGCAGAACGGTGCCGCGAGATGGCTTCCAACCGGCGATGGGTGAAGTTGTCCTCGGCCCCGCGGCGGGCGGCACGGGCATGGGTCTCGGCCTCGGCCTCCTCCCAGCGCCCGGCGCGCATCCCGGCCTCGATCAGCAGGCGCGAGAAAACATCGCGCTGGGCATGGCTGCCGCCCACCTTCTGCAGCATCGGACGCGAGAGGCGGAGCTGGTCGAAAGCCACGGCGTAGTTGCCTGCCCGGAACGCCGCCAGCCCGGTCGCGCAGGGCAGCCCGGCCAGTGCCTGCACCTCGTGCATGTCATGGTCCGAGCGTTGGGCATCGCTGGCGATCCGCGCGACCAGCGCCTCGGCTTCGGCACTGCGCGCGCCGCCATTCAGGGCGAGAAGGTAGTGGAGATCGGCAAAGACGACCGAGCCGTCCTCGACCCGCCCGGCGCTCAGCGCCGCCAGCTCCTCCCACCGGTCGCCGACATCGACGCCCTCGATTTCCAGCCGCACCAGCATGGCGGCCCCGTTCGAGATATCGCGGTAATCATCAGTCTGCTCGGGCCGGACACGGGCGTCGTAAAGCTCCAGCACCCGGTCGAACGCCCCTTTGTCGAGATAGAAGAGGCCCAGATGCCACCAGACATGGTAGCCGAAATTATTGCAATGCGCCCAAGAGCTTGTCCGCTCCTCGAGCCAGGCTATGCCGGCGTCGTTGCGTGCCGTCATGTCATAGACATGGGCGACCGAGTGCAGGCCCCAGGCATCGTCCGGGGCCACTTCGAGCCCCGCGCGGCCAAACCGCTCGGCCGAGACATAGTCGCCGTTTTCCTCGAAGGCAAAGGACATGCAGCCCTGGGCATAGCCCCAATAGGGATGCGCGCGCCCAATCGCCGGCATCGCCGCCAGCATCGAGTGCTCCATCCCCTTGCGGTCGCCCAGCACGAAGCGGATCGCCTGATCCAGCTTGACCGCCAGCATATCGGTGGGATGGACCTTGATGACCTCGCCCAGCATCTC
>JBCBIS010000059.1:0-20379 GCA_038524325.1 Pseudomonadota bacterium | reverse complement strand
CTCGGCTTCGCTGCGGGCCGGTTCCGGCAGGCAGGCGAAATCGGTCAGCGCGAGGCCGGCGCGAGCCAGTTCGCTTTCGAGATGGATTTGCGCGCCCGCGCCCGGCTGGCGGCAGACCAGGCGTCGGCCGGCCAGGGCGGCCAGGCTTTTGACCTCGCGACCGGGCGCCAGCAGCAGCCCGCGCGCCCGCCGCGCCCAGGAGATCAGGACGAAATCTCGGGGCAGGCGGGTGGCGACGGGGCCGATGTTCCATTCGCCGGTCGCTGCGTCCAGCAGATGAAGCCCGCAGGCGGCGGCGCGTCCGGTGGCGACCTCCTCGAGGCCGTCCAGCGAGCTGTCGAACAGATTGGCAATCCGGGCGCCTGAGGCGCGGAGCGCCCAGTCGAGCAGGGGGTCATGGGAGCCAGCGATCACCTCCGGCCGGGTCACGCCGACCGGTGCCTGGGGCTGGCCCGGGGGGCGCGGCGCCTGTTGTGCGCTCAGCCAGGCATCGATATCGGCGCGCTGGAACAGCAGTTTGCCGGTCGCCTTGGTATGCGGGATCTCACCCGAGGCGGCGAGATCATAGACCCGGCGTTGCTTGACCCGGAGGAGGGCCGCAACCTCCCGCGTTGTCAGAAAGCCTGGATCCTCGAGCGTGGTCATGGCTCGCAGCATACAAGGGCGCCGAGGGGGTTCAAGCCGCGCGGCCTGCCCGCCCCGCATGACGGAGCCACCGCCCGCCCCCACCCACCCCCCGGCGCGCAGCGGCTCCGTCATGCGGGGCGGTTGTTCGGCTGGGCCGAGGCAAATCCGAAGTAATGTAAATACTTCCAAATATAGTTAAGAAATATAACGATAATAAATTCAAATTTTATTGACATTTGCATGCAAATACAAGTATCAGCGGGGTGGGTGATGGGGTGTCGTTGTGAGGATGTCGCGTTTTCTGGATGACTTGTCCGTGACGAAACTGGGTCAGAGCGCTTCGGCCCTGCGCAGTGCCGTTGCGGCTGCCCTGACCGGGGCGCCGCGCTGGGTCAAGCAATTGCTGATGCTGATCCTGGATGCCGGCGCCCTGATTGCGGCGGCGGCCAGCATTCCCTGGCTGTTGGGCGTGCCGCTCAGCGAACTGATGTTCATCCAGGACCATCAGGTGTTCGTGGCGATCTTCCTGCCATTGGGGCTGGCGCTGCTCTGGGCGCTGCAATTCTATGCCATGGTGATCCGCACGCTGGACCATTCCGCGGTCAGCCGCATGGTGCTGGCGGGGATCGGCCTCTCAGCGCTGGCGATGCTCATCTATCTCGACCGGACCGGGCTGGCGAAGGCGGCTGCCCTCGGCGTTCTGACCGGGGGGATGGCGGTGGGGCTGGCCGGGCTCGGCCGGATCGCGGCGCGCATGGTGCTGATGCCGCGCGGGCTGGGGCGCGGGCAAGGCGCGCCGCTTCTAATCTATGGCGCGGGTCGGGCCGGGCATCAATTGGCCTCGGCCCTGGCGGAGGATCCGCAGTTCCAGCCGGTCGCCTTCATCGATGACGATCCGGCGCTGAGCAATATGCGGGTCGGAGCGCTGCGGGTGCATCCGGCCAAGGAACTCGACGCGCTCAGCCGGCGCTATCGCACCAAGAAAATCGCCATCGCCATCCCCTCGCTGAGCCGCCGCCGCCGGCGCGAGATCATGGACCGGCTGGTCGAGCGGGCGTTCGAGGTGCTCTCGATCCCGGCCTTCGCCGATCTGATGGCGGGCAATCTGGCGGTCTCGGACCTGCGCAAGGTCGAGGTGGACGAACTGCTTGGCCGGGATGTGGTCGATCTCAGCCGCTCACGCCTGCATCGCTGGTTCGAGGGCCGGGTGGTGATGGTGACCGGCGCAGGGGGCTCGATCGGCTCGGAGGTGGCGCGGCAATTGGGGCAGTTGGCGCCCGCCAGGCTGATCCTGTTCGAGGTCTCGGAGGTCGCGCTCTACACCATCCATCAGGAATTGCTGCAGAGCGGGTTGGCCGACGGGGTCGAGATCGTCCCCGTGCTCGGCTCGATCACCGACCGTCAGCGGCTCGAGGCGGTGTTCGCCGCGCAGGCGCCGGGCGGGATCGATGCGGTCTTCCACGCCGCCGCCTATAAACACGTGCCGCTGGTCGAGGCGAACGCCCTGGCCGGGATCGTCAACAACGCGCTGGGCACCGAAGCGCTGGCCGAGGCCGCCGGGCGCCACCGGGTCGGGCGCTTTGTGCTGGTCTCGACCGACAAGGCGGTGCGGCCGACCAATGTGATGGGGGCGACCAAGCGCCTCGCGGAACTGGTCGTCGGCGCGGCGCAGGAGCGTCATCCCGGCACCGTCTTTTCCATGGTGCGCTTCGGCAATGTGCTGGGCTCGTCCGGCTCGGTCATCCCGCTGTTCGAGCGCCAGATCATGCGGGGCGGCCCGGTGACGGTGACCCATCCCGAGATCATCCGCTATTTCATGACGATCCCCGAGGCCAGCCAATTGGTCATCACCGCGGGCCTGCAGGCCAATGGCGGCGAGGTTTTCGTGCTGGATATGGGCGCGCCGGTGAAGATCCTGGACCTGGCCAAGCGGATGATCCGGCTGTCGGGGGCAACGGTGCGGGATGCCGAGCATCCCGATGGCGATATCGAGATCCGCATCACCGGCCTGCGCCCGGGCGAGAAGCTCTATGAGGAGTTGCTGATCGACAACTCGGTGGTCGCGACGCCGGATCCAAAGATCTTCTGCGCCCGCGAGACGGCGCTGAGCGATGCGGACCTCGCACCCCTGTTGACCCGGTTGAGTACGGCGGCTGCGACCGGCGAAACCGAGGCGGCGCTGGCCGTGCTGGCCGAGGCGGTCCAGGGATACCGCCGCTCGACCGAGGCGGGGGATCTTTCCGCCGGCCAGGAGATAAGCGCAGAGACCGGCGGCCAGGTGATACAGATGCCCCAGGGCCGGGGTCAATAGCACCCCAGCAGGGCTGGGGTTCGCGACGTGGATGCCTGTCTCGATGGCACGGGCCGACCGGCGGCCGGTCGCAACCCTCTCCGCTGTTGAGGCTCCAGCCTACCAAGGTGCAGGTGCCCATTGCTTTCTCCGGGCTGTTGCGGGTCGCGCCGCCCGCTGCCATCGGTCCTGCGCCGGTACCTGGGCAGGCCGCGGGAGGCTGTCTTGGCCTATTGCAAGCTCTACGCCTTGCATTCCCGCCCGCTTCGGGGCCAAACCGGCGCAACAGGCGCAGCGCGGAAAGGAGCTCCCATGGCCGATAAAGGCACCTGCATCATCACCGGCGCCAGCCGGGGGATCGGCGCGGCGACCGCGCGGATGGCCGCCGCCGCCGGCCACCCGGTTCTTCTGAACTATGCTGGCAACCACTCCGCCGCCGAGGCCGTCGCGGCCGAGATCGCGGCCAGCGGCGGCCGGGCCCTGGTGCATCAGGCCGATATCGCCGAGGAAGACGCGGTCACCGCCATGTTCGACCGGGCCGAGGCCGAGCTGGGCCCGATCACCGCCCTAGTCAACAATGCGGGCATCCTCACCCCCTCGGCGACGTTCGATCAATTGGACGCGGCCCGGCTGTCCCGCCTGTTCGCGGTCAACATCACCGGCAGTTTCCTCTGCGCGCGCGAGGCGGTGCGGCGGATGCCGGGGCCGGGGGCGATTGTGAATGTCTCCTCGCGCGCCGCCGTCCTGGGCTCCCCCAACGAGTTCATCGACTACGCCGCCTCGAAAGGTGCGATCGACAGCATGACCATCGGACTGTCGAAAGAGCTCGGCCCCCGTGGGATCCGCGTGAACGCCGTGCGCCCGGGGCTGATCGAGACCGAGATCCACGCCTCGGCCGGTGATGCGGGCCGCGTCGCGCGCATGGTCTCGGGCGTGCCCATGGCCCGGGCCGGCAGCGCCGAGGAGGTGGCCGAGGCGATCCTCTGGCTGCTCTCGGACGAGGCACGCTATGTCACCGGCACCTTCATCGATGTGAGCGGCGGCCGCTGACATGCGGATCTGGCAGGTCGTCTCCAGCCTCGGCTCGGGCGGGGCCGAGGTGTTTGCCGCCGACCTCGCCATCGCCCTGGCCGAGGCCGGGCAGGACAGCGGCATGGCGGTGCTCTCCGAAGCTGCCGCGATGGGCGATGCCTCGGGTATGGAGAGCGCCAACCGCGCCCGTCTGGAGGCGGCAGGGGTGACGGTCGAAATGATCGGCCACAGCGCCAGGCGCCGCGTGCTGCCCGCCGCCTGGCGGCTCGGTCGCGTCTTGCGCGCGGCCCGGCCGGATCTGGTCCACTGCCATTTGAAGATCGGCCTCCTGATGCTGGCCGCCTGGCGCGGGCCGGTGGTGGCGACCCATCACACCACGCCGCTGCACCGCCCGCATTGGCTGATGCGCCTGCTCAGCCGCCGGGCGCGCGCCTATATCGGGATCTCCGAGCAGGCGGTGGCCAATTTGCGCAGCGTCTCGACCTGCCCGGTGCATCTGATCCGTAACGGGATCGATTTTCGCCGCCTCTCCGGTTCCGACGCGCCGGTCGCGTTGGGGCAGGGGGTGTCTGTGCTCTCGCTCGGCAATCTGCGGCTGGCGAAGAACTATCCCCATCTGGTCGAGATTGCCGCCCGCACCGGACCCGATCTCAGCTTTCACATCGCGGGCGAGGGCGATCAGCGCCCGGCCATCGAGGCGCGGATTGCCGCGCTGGAGATGCAAGGGCGGGTGACCCTGCTCGGCGCCCGCTCGGATGCCGCCGCTCTGTTGGCGGGGGCCGATGTCTATCTCCTGACCTCGAGTTGGGAGGGGATGCCGATCGCGCTGCTCGAAGCGCTCCATGCCGGCCTGCCGGTGATCGCCTCGGATGTGGGTGGAGTGCCCGAGATCCTGGGCCGCGATGGCCGCGCAGCCTGTCTGGTGGCGCCGGAGGACACGCAAGGCTTCGCCGATGCGCTCGACGCGCTGGCAGCGGACCCGGCCCGCCGCGCCGCGATGGGAGCGGCGGCGCGCGCGCGGGCCGCAGCGTTCTCGATCACCACCACCGCCGAGGCGCATCTCGCCCTCTACCGGAGCGTCCTCGCATGAGCGGCGACGGGCAGGTGGTCGCCACAGCTTTGGCCGAACGGGCCTCGTCAACCGCTGCCGCCGGGCACCCCCGCATGCCCACGGAGTTTCTCACGATGAGCATAGTTTGGAAGACCTTGCTTGCGGAGGGCGGAGAGGCGGCCCCGATCACCTGCCGCCGACGGAGCCTTCGCCGATGAGCGTTGACCGGAAGACCGCGACAACGGAATGGGCCCAGGCGCGTGTTTCGCTCCGCACCACGATGTCCTCCTGTCCGCACCGCGTTGCAGACGGTGACAGTGGAAGCGGCTTGCGCCGTCGCGCTCAGCCCCCTGACCGAGGCGCTTCTCGCCCCCGACCGGACCATTCTCCAACGGGCTTTGACTCGCAGAGGGCACCCTCGGAGCACTCCGAGACGCGTTTGACCACCTCGGTCGTCGAAGTGAATTTCGGGACCCTGCGGAAGTATCCTCAGATCTGCCTTCAAGGGCACAGGCTGGCAATGGACCGGGGCGATGCGGTCTGGACCACCTCCGTCGTTGAAGTGAATTTCGGGACGCCCCGGAAGTCCCCTCCGATCTGGCTTGAACGGCAGAGGCTGGCAATGGACCGAGGCGGTGCGGTCTGGACCACTGCCGCCGGGGCGCATCCGTTGCGCTGTCGACGGGGCCTCCGATGAGCTTTGGCCGGCAGGCGGTGGCGTCGGTGGCGCTGGCGGGGCTTTATGCTCTGCTCGCCATGGCGATCACCATCGCTGCGACGCGGTGGCTGGGGGTCGAAGGGTATGGGCTCTACGCCTCGGTCCTGGCCCATATCAGCCTGCTGGCGGTGCTTGTCGCGGGCGGTCTGCCGATGCTGATCGTGCGCGAGGCGGTGGCGGCGGATTCGGCCGGGGACCTGCCGTTGCTCCGCCGTCTGATCGAGCGGGCGCGGCTCTGGGTTCTGGGGGTCAGCCTGGCCATCGCGGCCATCGGCACATTGGTCTGGGCGCTGGGCCGGCCCGATCCGGCCTGGTGGGCGGTGTTCTGGCCTGCCCTGGGCGTGATGGCGGGGCTGGGCCTGCTCGAAGCGCAGGGGGCGGCGCTCCGCGCGCTCGGCCAGCCGGTGGCGGGGCAGGTGCCGGCCGCGCTGATCCGTCCCGGTCTGCATCTCGCCCTGTTCCTCGGCCTCGCGGCCTGGGCCGGCGGCATCGCACCGGTGACCGCGATGGCCGCGTTCCTGGGGGCCGTGCTGGTGGCGCTGGGAGCCTCGACGATGATGCTCACCCGGCAGATGGCGGCCCGTCGCAGAGCGCAACCCGGCGCCGCATCCCGCCGCAAGGCGCGTGAAGGGGCATCTCGGGGCGAAACGGGTGACGTGGCATCCCTCCGCGAGACGGGTGACGTGGCATCTCGGGGCGGAACACGGGACGGGGCATCGCCCGGCCAGACGCGTGACATGGCATCTCGCGACGAGGCGCGTGACATGGCATCTCGCGACGAGGCGCGTAACGTGGCATCGCGCGACGAGATGCGGGAACGCGCATCTCGGGGCGAAACGCTCGACGGGGTGTCGCCTGGCGAGGCGCGGGACGTCGGATCGCGCGATGAGGCGTGGGACGGGGCATCGCGCGACGAGAGGCGGGGCGTGGCAGTGCCCGAGGAGGCGGCTAGTGTGGAGCTGCGCGATGGCGCGCGGGGCGGCTCCCAGAACCGGTCCGCTATGGCCAGCGACATCGGCGGTTCTGGGGGTGCTGACCAAGCGGAGCCGAAGGACACACCGAACGGCCTCCGGGCGCCCTCGGGCCGCTTGACCGATCGGCTCTGGCTGCGCGCCTTGCTCACCCTGATGCTGGCGGGCGGGGCCGTGCGTGCCAATCAGCATCTGGGCGGGGTGATGCTGGAACATCTCTCGGACCGGCGCGAGGTCGCACTGTTCCAGCCGGTGGTGCAGATGACCCTGCTGGTGCTGCTGGGACGCCAAGCGATCACCGCCGTCCTGGCGCCTAGGCTCAAGCGCAGCCTGCTGGCGGGGGCCGGGCCGCGGTCCTCCGAGGAGGTGCCGGACCCAGGCGCATCTGAGCCGCTCAGCGCACCCAGCCTTCCGGCCGCCCAATTGGAGCCGCAGCGGCTCATGTCCCTTGCAGGTCTGGCGATGCTCGGCACGGCGGTGCTGGCGGGAGGGGCATTGCTCGCGCTCGGCCCCTCGGGCATGGCGGCGATCTTTGGCGCGGGGTTTGAGGGGCTTTATCCCGTCCTCGCCGTTATGATCGGCGGGCAGATCCTGGCCCTGACCCTCGGCCATCCGCTGGTCGCCCTGAACCAGGCGGGCGAGGAGCGGGCGGCGGCCCGGGTGCTCGCCGCCGCGCTTGCGCTGAACCTGGCACTGGGTCTGGCGCTGATCCCCTCGCTCGGTGCCCTGGGGGCTGCCTGGGCCGCGGCGCTGAGCCAGGTGGCGGCGGCGCTGGCCCTGGCCCGCACCTGCCAGGCGCGGCTGCAGCTGCGCAGCGATGTCTTCGCAGTCCTGCGGCGGCGCTGAGGCGGCATGCGGGTCTTGCACCGCCCTGCGAGGCCGCCAACCCCGCGCACCGCACCCCGCAGGACAGTCACTTTCAGAGGATCTTAACGCCGGCGCTTCCTAGCCTTCTGCCCGGCGGATGCGCTATGGCGCATCACCGGGGGCCGATGGGCCCGGGACCGAGCGTGACATGAAGGGGCCAGGCAGCGATGCGGCATCCGAATTTTTTCCTGATCGGCGCTCCGAAATGCGGGACGACCGCCCTGGCCAATTGGCTCGCGGCGCGGCCGGATGTGTTCATGTCGCCGGTCAAGGAGCCGCATCATTTCAACACCGATGGCGGCTATCCGGGGGTGGCCGACCGCGCGGCCTATGAGCGGCTGTTCGACGGCGCCGGGGCGGCGCACCGGGCCGTGGGAGAAGCGTCGGTTGGCTATCTCTCCTCGGAGGTTGCGGTGTCCAATCTGCTGGCGCGCTATCCCGAGGCGCGGCTGATCGCCTGCCTGCGCAACCCGCTGGACATGCTGCCCTCGCTGCACCAGCAATATGTGTTCAACGGCACCGAGCCGCTCGGCGATTTCGCCGAGGCCTGGGCGGCCAGCGAGCGGCGCCGGGCCGAGGCGTGGCGCGCGCCCAGCGGCTCGGATTGGCAGGTGTTCCACTATCCCCGCATGGGCCTTCTCGGCGCGCAGGTCGACCGCTTGTTCGCGACCGCGGGGCCCGCGCGCTGCCTGATCCTGACGCTGGAGGAGATGAACGCGGATCCGAAGGGGGTCTTTGCCCGGGTTCTCCACCATATCGGCGCGGCTGAGGGGCAAATCGGCCCGCTTGGCCGCGCGAATGCCGCCAAGGCGGCGCGGGCGCCCGTGCTCAGGGCGCTGATGACCCGGGCGGCGGCGCTGAAGCGACGGTTGGGATGGACCCGCTCGCTGGGACTGGCGCGGGGGATCGACCGGCTCAACCGGGTCGAGCAGCCCTGGACCCCGCTGCCCGCCCCGCTCAGCGCCGAGATGGCCGAGACCTTCCGCGCCGATATCGCGCTGCTCTCACGACTGCTTAACCGGGATTTCTCATACTGGCTGGACCCAGAGCGAAAGGCCCGGCCCGATGCGGCGCATATTCCGCACGATCTTGAACGTTCCGGCCCCGGAGGCGCCTAAACCTTGTCTTGAGACGCGGCTTGGGCGTAAGACGAGGGATGAAAGCGTTGAGGATCGCCCTGCGATGAACCGCGAAGTCACACCTCCGGCGATGGACCGACCCGGGACCCGCCCTGCGGGCCTTGCCCAGGGGCGCGACCTCTACAGCCTGTTTCAGATGGCGGAGCTGGAGCGGCGCGGGATCGATCTGGCCGATATGCTGGTCGCCATCCGGCGCCGGAAGTGGAGCGTGGGGATCATCACCCTGATCTCCTGCGTCCTGGCCTGGTGGTATCTCGGCACGTTGACGCCGCTCTACCCGGCCTCGGTCTCGGTGGTGCTGGAGACGCAGCAGGAGCAGGTGATCGACCTGGAAAGCGTCGTCTCGGGCATCTCGGGCGATTTCATCGCGATCAATACCGAGACGGAGGTGCTGCGCTCGCGCAAGCTGATCAGCCGGGTGGTGGACGATATGGGCCTCGTGCAGGACCCGGAGTTCAACCCCTACCTGCGCCAGCCCGCCGCCTGGACCGAGACGGATTGGGCGAAACGCGCCTTCGACGCACTGGGCATGGGGGCGGCGGCACCGGTCGTGGTGCCCGAGACGGTCCAACGCAACGCAACGGTCGACGCGTTGCGCAACCGGCTCAGGATCAACAATGTCGACGCGACCTATGTGTTCGAGATCGCCCTCGAGACGCGCGACCCGCAGAAATCCGCCAATCTGATGAACCGGCTGGCGCGGCTCTACATTCTCGAGCAGCTCGAGGTGAAATTCGAGGCTACCCAGGCGGCGACGCAATGGCTTTCGGGCCGGGTGGCCGATCTGAAAGTGGCGCTGGAGAAATCCGAGGCGACGGTCGAGGAGTACAAATCCTCCACCCCGCTGGTCGACGAGGTGACCCTGGCCGAGGAGGGGCGCAAGCTGAAGGAATTGCGCGCCCGGGCCGAGGAATACCGCCTGGAAAGCGCGCAAACGCAGCAGCGGCTGGCCCGTATTGCCGAGCTGCGGGCTGCCGGTGACGTGGCCGGGGTAACCGCGCTGATCGCCTCGCCCCGGCTGACGCGGGTGGCCGAGCAATTGTCCGGCGTGGTCGGCGCAAGCGCCGAGGCCCGGCAGCGCCGCACCCTCCTGACCGGGCAGTTCGAGGCCGAGCTGGAACGGCAAGTGGCCCAACTTGGCCTGCAGGTCGACCGCGCCCGCAGCCAGGCCGAGGCCATCGGCCCGGCGATCAATGATCTGGAAGAGCTGACGGAGAAACAGGCGAACGACCTCGTCGTGCTCCGCCAACTGGTGCGCGAGGCCGAGGCGAGCCGCCTGATCTATGAGCATTTCCTGGGCCGGATGAAAGAGATCTCGGTGCAGGAGGGGATCCAGCGCGCCGATGCCCGCGTGCTCTCGGCGGCGATCCCCAGCCGCACGCGCAGTTTTCCGAACAAGACCCAGACCATGGGTCTGGCGCTGATCATCGGGCTGATGCTGGGCTCGGGCCTGGCGATCTGGCGCGAGAACCGGCTGTCCACCTTCCGCTCGGCGGAGGATCTGGAAAAAGCGACCGGATTGCGGGTTCTGGGCAATATCCCCAAGGCGCCGATCCGGCGGCGGCGCGATCTGTTGTCCTATGTGATCCGCAAACCGTCCTCAGCGCTGGCCGAGTCGGTCCGCGATCTGCGCACCTCGCTGCTGCTCAGCGACGCGAAGAATCCGCCGCAGGTGATCGTTTCCTCCTCCTCGGTCCCGCGTGAGGGCAAGACGACCCTGGCCGTGCTGTTGGCGCAGAACTCGGCGGCACTAGGCAAACGGGTGCTGCTGATCGAGTGCGACCTGCGCAAGCGCACGCTGAATGCCTATTTCAACGCGTCGAACGAGGGGCAGGGCTTGATCTCGGTCCTCTATGGCGATGCCGCCTTTGCCGATGTGGTGATGCGCGACGAGGCGGCGGGGCTCGATATCCTCCCGGGAGAGGAGAGCACGGTGAACGCGGCCGATCTGTTCTCCTCGATCCAGTTCGAGCAATTTCTCGCGCAAATGCGCCAAGCCTATGATTTCATTGTGATCGATACGCCGCCCGTGATGGCCGTGCCCGATGCGAGGCTGATAGCCGCGCTGGGCGATGCGCTGGTCTATTCCGTCGCTTGGGACCGGACCGAGCGGGATCTGGTGCAGGCGGGCCTCAACCAGTTCCGCGAGATCGATATGCCGCTGATTGGCCTCGCACTGACCCAGATCGACCTCGGCAAGGCGGCACGCTATGGCTATGGCGGGTATGGCCAGTATTACAAGGCCGGCAAGAGTTATTACCACAACTGACCGCGGCAATACGCGATCCGCAGCATTTTCCTCAAATTCGATTTACGCAATTTTAAGATAATTTTCCAATGCTCCCCCTGACCCGGCGAGGTTCTCGCCTGGTTCTTCGAGAGGGCTGGCATTGCGACCGGGGTCCTGGCCCCGTGGGCCACCCGGAGCATTCACGAGACATCCCAGACTGCCCGAGCCGCGCGCCAGCCCGGGCTGCGCGATAACGGAGGCAGACCCATGCCCGGCACAATTAAAATCTGGTGGCACGACGGATCCACCCGCGACGCCCGCTATCAGGCGACCCCGCTAATCAACGAGCCCGAATTGGGCTTTGAAACCGTCTCGGTCACGACCACGCCCGCCTCGTCGGGCCCGGCGCCGAATGACGCTTTTGTCGCGGTGATCGAGTCGAATGTGGCGACCCGCTATCGCATCCAGCCCGAGGCGGGCTCCGAGGATGCCGGCTCGCAACGGGCAAAACCGATGCTGGCCACCAGCTTTGCCACCGCCACCATCGGCGTTCGCCCCGGCTTTCGCATCTCCTTTGTGGAGGATTTCGTATGAGCGTTTTCAACACCGGTTTTGGTGCGCCGAACGCCTCGCTGGGCGGGGGGGCGACCGATCTTTCCTCGCAGCCCACACCGGACGCGGTGGTCATCCTGTCCTCGACCGGCACCGATGCGGTCATCTTGGCCGCCGACGGCACCAATGCAGGCGTCCTGAGTGCGGCGGACAAGCAGCGGCTCGACACGCTGGCGGGCGATCTCTCGCTGCCGGATTTCGACACTTTCACCGATGCGCAAGCCGCGGTGCCGACCGGCGACTTCCTGCGCACCGCCGGGTTTGCAGCGCCGGGCGATGGCGGCGGCGCGCTCTATCGCCGGGTCGCGAGCAATCCCGGCCATGGCGGCGTGCTGCAAACCGCCGACAGCGCGTTCTGGGACCTGGCGGAGCTGCGCGTGACGCCCTTCATGTTCGGCGCGGTCGGAGATGGCACAACCGATGACGGGCCCGCGCTGCAAGCCTATTTCGATTTCCTTGCCGACAATATCCGGATCCTCGGCGATTTCTCGGGCGATTGGGCGACCGGGCAGACGCTGAACATCCGGGGCGCGCTGGGCAGCCGGTTCATCTGCGGCACCATCAGCGCGGTCGCTGCGATGGAGTCGGTCGTCAAGATCACCGGTGTCGGGATGAATTTCGACGGCACGCTGGAGGTCAACGGATTCTTCCCCGGCGGCAGCTCGAATTTCGACAATCGCGATGTGATGAACGGCATCGAACTCGACGCCGCGGGCAATACCAAGTTCGACCGGCTGTGGCTGCGCGGCTTTCAGCGCTATGGCGTCTTTGCCGACACGACCTCGAACAACCAGCTCAATCTGGGCGATGTGCGGGCACTGGATTGCGGCTCGGTCGGTGAGACCAATCTGCCCAACGCCCTGACGGTGAATTTCTCGCAGCGCAGCGATAATGGGATCGTCGGCCCGAACCAGCAATCGACGCTGACCACCTCGGGTGTGCCCGCGGCCCTGGCGGTTGACGATATCGTCTCGGTTGCCGGGCGACCGCTGATCGTGCAGGCGATCTCGGGCAACCGGATCACCGTTTTCCCGAACCCGCCCGCCGGGGTGAATTCGGGCCAGATCGTCTGCCTCCAGGGCGGGGTGATCAGCCTTCAGGGCAATGATGCCGGGCTGAGCTGGATCGAATCGATCTCCTCGATCCGCTGCGGCACGGCGCTGCGCGCGGGCAGTCTCTATGGCCAATCGGTCGGCAAGCTGCATGCCGAGGCGAATGGGATCGGCGTCATCCTCGGCAACAGCCGCACCGGTTCGGCCCGGCGGATCTGCATCGAGGGCGCCTATTTCGAGAATTGCCAGTTCCACATCCTGCACACTGGCGGCGCGGCGGCCTCGGTGGTGATCGAGAACCCGCATCTGTTGGATTTCGACCGCTGCTTCCGGCTGACCCAGCATGACGGCAACGATCAGCCGGTCGACCCGCGCCTGCTGGGTGTAACCATTGTGAGCGATACGATCTACTCGCCCACGGCACAGCGGGCCTTTGGCGCGACCTCGGCGATCGAGACGCTGTCGAACGCCTCGGGCCGCAACCGGTTCTTTGCCGACCGCGCCTCGGTGACCTTCCAGTTAGAGCATGACGGCGGTGCGAACCGGCTCTACGGCCAGGACAGTGTCGAGATCACCGTCTTCGGCCCCGGCGTCAACAACCAGCCGACCGGTGCGGTGGTGATCGAACCGGTGGCGAGCGATCTGGCCCAGGGCATCACCGTCAATGGCAATTCCAGCTTCACCCTGCCGGCGCGCAGCCATCCGGTCTATCTGATCGCCCGGTTCAACGCGGCGGCGACGGATTGGCAGGTCAGCTTTACCGAGATTGCCCCCGCCCTGGTGGCCGCCCCGGCCATCTCGAACCCAGCGGGCGGTGCTACGGTAGATTCACAAGCACGCGCCGCAATTAACGCAATTCTCACAAGTTTACGCGATAACGGCATCGTGGCGACCTGATGCGTTGAGGCCCCGAGGGTGGTTCCGGGCTCGGCCGAATTTGCGGCCGGGCCCGGAGTGCTTTTGGGGCAGGGCCACTCCCTCCGAACCCCTTGATTGGCCAAGGATGCCGCTGGCCCGTGTCAACTTGGGGCATGCGCCGGGCCCGGCATCCGGTTGAGCGCCACGACACGCCCATGCTAATGCTCCGACGAGACGCGGCACCGGCCTGCCGGCGGAGTTCAGAGGGACCCATGGCCCGTATCCTCCTGATCGGCAATTACGGCCCCTCGATCCTGCTCTTCTATGGCGATCTGATCCGGCGGCTGGTGGCGCTCGGGCATCGCGTCGATTGCTCCGCGCCCGAAGGGGGCGCGGCCCTGGCCGCCGAGCTCGCCGCCGCCGGGGCGGCGTTCCATCAGGTGCCGCTGGCGCGCGCGGGGATCAACCCGCTGGCCGACCGCGCCTATGGCCAACGGCTCGAACGGCTGATTCGCGAGACGGCGCCGGATCTCGTGCTCACCTACACCGCCAAGCCGAATATCTGGGGCGCCTTTGCCGCCCGGCGCGCGGGCGTGCCCTCGATCGCCATGGTCAACGGCCTCGGCTACGCCTTTATGTCCGGCGGCGGGGTCAAGCAGCGGATCGCGCGGCAGGCCGCCACCTGGCTCTATGCCCGTGCGACCCGGCTGAACCGCCGGGTGATCTTCCTCAACCCCGACGATCGCGACCTGTTCTTCGCCTCCGGCATGCTGGCCGATCCGGGCAAGGTGCGGATGCTGAACGGCAACGGGGTCGATATGGCGCATTACGCCCGCGCACCGCTGCCCGAGGCGCCGGTGTTTCTGATGATCTCGCGTCTGGTCGGCGACAAGGGCGTGCGCGAGTATGGCGCCGCCTCGGTTGCGGTGAAGGCGCGCCACCCCCAGGCGCGGTTCCTGCTGGTCGGCTATATGGATGCCAATCCGGACTGCGTCGCCGAGGCGGAGCTGGAGGGCTGGATCGCCGGCGGGGTCGAGTTTCTCGGCCGCCTCGACGATATCCGCCCCGCCATGGAGGAGGCCTCGGTCTATTGCCTGCCGAGCTATCGCGAGGGGCTGCCGCGTTCCTCGCTGGAGGCGATGGCCATGGGACGCCCGCTGATCACCACCGACGCGCCGGGGTGTCGCGAGACGGTGGTCGCGGGCGAGACCGGCCTGATGATCCCCCCCCGCGACCCCGTCGCGCTGGAAGCCGCCATGGAGCGGATGATCTTCACCCCCGCGCTCCGCACCCGCATGGGCGAGGCCGGATACAAACGTGCATCCGCCCTCTACGATGTGCATAAAGTGACCGAAACCCTGATCGGCCATCTGGAGCTGGGATGAAGCGTGCCCTCGACCTTTGCCTTGCAGCCCTTGCGCTGGCGGTGCTGGCGCCGTTGCTGGCGCTGCTCGCGGGGCTGGTCTGGGCGCGGATGGGGCGGCCGGTTTTCTTTGTGCAGGAGCGGCCGGGCCTGTGCGGGCGCCCGTTCCGGATGGTCAAGTTCCGCACCATGCTGGCTGGTGACGCGCCGGATGCCGAGCGGTTGACGCCGCTGGGCCAGTTCCTGCGCGCCACTTCGCTGGACGAGCTGCCCGAACTGCTCAACGTGCTGCGCGGCGAGATGAGCCTGGTCGGGCCGCGGCCATTGCTGATGGAGTATCTGCCGCTCTACTCGCCCGAACAGGCCCGCAGGCACGAGGTGCGCCCCGGCATCACCGGCTGGGCGCAGATCAACGGGCGCAACGCGCTGAGCTGGGAGGAGAAATTCGCCCTCGACATCTGGTATATCGACAACCGTACCTTGTGGCTGGACCTGAAGATCCTGGCCCTAACCGTGGTCAAGGCGTTCAGGCGCGAGGGGATCTCGGCCGAGGGTGAGGCGACCATGCCCCGCTTCACAGGGTCGCAATGACGCCGCGGCAAATCCAGGGCCTTGGATGTCCGGGCGAACCGGCCACCGCTCGGCCCGCCGGATGCGCGGGTCGCGCCGGGCGCCGAATTCTCCGCCCGGACTGGCGGTCGCGTCCCGGGGCGCCGCGCCGCATCTTAGTCGCGTGGACTGCGCGGCGGCAGGCGGGCGGCGGGGCAAATCCCCAACCCGGGCGTGGCCGATGAGCCGCCTTCTGATCATCGGTGCGGGCGGCCATGGCCGGGTCGCCGCCGATTGCGCCGAGCTATTGGGCTGGGAGGAGATCGCCTTCCTCGACGACCGCGTGACCGAAGCGCCCGGCCCCTGGCCGCTGCTCGGCCCCGCCCAGGCCGAGGATCTGGAGCGGCATGCGGGCGAGGGCGGGCATTTCTTCCCCGGCATCGGCAGCAATACGGCGCGTGAGGCGGCGATGTCGCTGCTGAACCGTCTGGGCCTCGGCTCCGAGACCTTGATCCACCCCCATGCCCATGCCTCGGGCCATGCAGGGCTGAGCGCGGGTTGTCTGATCGCCATGGGCGCCATGGTCGGCGTGATGGCCGAACTGCGCGAGGGGGTGATCGTGAACACCGGTGCCAGTGTCGATCATGACTGCCGGGTCGGTGCTTTTGCCCATATCTCGCCCGGCGCGCGGCTGGCCGGCGGCGTGCGAGTGGGGGCGCGGAGTTGGATCGGGATCGGCGCCGTGGTGCGCGAAGGGGTCACCATCGGCGCCGATGTCATGGTCGGCGCCGGGGCCGCCGTGATCGCCGATCTGCCCGACGGGGCCCGGGTCGGCGGCGTCCCGGCGCGCCCGCTGCCCCTGCGGGCCGAGAGCGTCGATCAGGGCGCGCGCCAGCCCATGTTGGGAGAGGACTAGATGCTGAACGGCCCCTTCGCCCCCTGGCCCGCCTTCGATGCCGAGGAGGCCGAGGCGGTGCAGCGCGTCCTCCTCTCGAACCGGGTGAATTATTGGACCGGGCAGGAGGGGCGCGAGTTCGAATGCGCCTTCGCGGGCTTTGCCGGCACCTCTCACGCCATCGCGGTGGCCAATGGCACCGTGGCGCTGGATCTGGCGCTGCACGGGCTGGGCATCGGCCCGGGCGACGAGGTGATCGTGACCCCGCGCAGCTTCATCGCCTCGGCTTCGGCTGTCGTGAACGCAGGGGCGATTCCGGTTTTCGCGGATGTGGATCTCGACAGCGGAAATATCTCGCCCGCCACGGTGGCGCCGCTGATCAACGGGCGGACGCGGGCGATCCTCTGCGTCCATCTCGCCGGCTGGCCCTGCGATATGGAGGGGTTCCGCGCGCTGGTGGCCGGCCGCGAGATCGCGCTGATCGAGGATTGCGCCCAGGCCCATGGCGCCAGCATCGGCGGCAAACCCGTCGGCGGCTGGGGCGATGTGGCGGCCTGGAGCTTTTGCCAGGACAAGATCATGTCGACCGGGGGCGAGGGCGGCATGGTCACCACCGATGACGCCGCGCTGTGGCGCCGGATGTGGGCCTTCAAGGACCATGGCAAGGATTGGGGTCAGGTGACCCGCAAGGACCACCCGCCGGGCTTTCGCTGGCTGCATCAGAGCATCGGGACCAATTGGCGCCTGACCGAGATGCAATCGGCCATTGGCCGGATCCAGCTGGACCGGATGCCCGGTTGGCACGCCGCCCGGGTGCGGAATGCCGAGGCGCTGATCGCGGCGGTGCGCGACCTGCCGGGCTTCCACGCGCCCCGCCCGCCCGAGGGGATGCGCCACGCCTATTACAAGCTCTATCTCTACGTGACCGAGGCGGCCGAGGCGGCTGGCTGGCCGCGCGATCGCATGGCCGCCGAGATCTGCGCAGCCGGTGGCTTCGCCCAGCAAGGGATCTGCCCCGAGATCTATCGCGAAGCCGCCTTCGCCAACCAGCCTCGCCTGCCAAACGCGCAACGGTTGGGGGAGACCAGCCTGATGCTTCTGGTCCATCCGACCCTGACCGAGGACAATCTGCAAACCAGTATCGCGGCCCTGCGGAAGGTCGCCGCTCTGCCCGCCACCGGCTGACGCGGGTTGCATCTCCTCGCCCGGGACAAGCCAAAGCCACAGCGCGCGCCTGCCCGCCCCACCGGGCAGGTGCTTTGGCTACTCGTGCATGCCGCTGGAGGAAGAGAGGGGGCTGCCATGTCGTGCTGCGCAGAGCCATTTTTGACCCACCCCGCAGGTCCCCCGCGCGCCGCCGTCGGCGCGCCCCGGGCGATGGCAGTTTGTGCGACCTGGATTTGGAAGGATCAGGCTCGTCGCCGGCGCCGTCCCGGGCTTGACCCGGGACCTCTCCGAGACGCTCGAGCCGGTCCAAGAGGCCCCGGGTCAAGCCCGGGGCAGCGCATCCGAGCGATCGTGTTCTAATCTGACCAGCGGCTGGGATTGGCGTTGGGGGTAAACACCTGCTGCCCGTCGATCCGGAACGCGGCGATCGCATTCTGGCCCGCCTCCGAGAGCAGCCAGGCCACGAAGATCTCGGCATCGGCGGCATTGACGCCCGGGTGGCGGTCGGGGTTCACGGCGATGACCCCGTACTGGTTGAAGAGTCGCGGATCGCCCTCGACCAACACCGCATGCGCGCCCTTGTTGCCAAAGCTGATCCAGGTCGCGCGGTCGGTCAGCGTATAGGCGCCCATGGCCACCGCGATGTTCAGCGTGGCCCCCATGCCGGCGCCGGTCTCGCGATACCAGCCGAGATCGGCTGCGGGCGGCCCTCCGGCCTCGGCCCAGAGCGCGGTCTCCTTCTTGTGGGTGCCGCTGTCATCGCCGCGGGAGGCGAAGATGGCCTCGCCAGCTCGGATGGCGGTGAGGGCCGCGGTGATGTCGGTCCCGCCGCCGACCTTCGCCGGATCGTCCCCGGGGCCGACCAGGATGAAATCGTTATACATCAGGTCGTGCCGGGCCACCCCGTGCCCCTCGGCGACAAAGCGCTCCTCCGCCGCTTTTGCATGGACCAGGAGCACGTCGCCATCCCCGTTCATCGCGTTTCGGATCGCCTGGCCGGTCCCAACCGCGACGACCCGGACATCGAGTCCCGTTGCGTCCTCGAACAGCGGCAGGAGGTGGTCGTAGAGCCCGGAATTCGCGGTCGACGTGGTCGACTGCACCAGAAGGCGCCCCGGTTCCGCCCCGACGGGTGCGGCGATCAGGGTGCAAAGGGCGGCGAGGAGGAGCAGGGATCTCATAGGACGAGGTCTCCGTTCACGAAAGCCCGGGCCTCGGGCGCGGCAGGGCCGGAGAAGAAGCGGGCGGCCGGGGCGTCCTCGACGATCCGGCCACGGTGGAGAAAAAGCACCCGGTCGGCCATGCGCCGCGCCTGGCCGATATCATGGGTGACCAGCAGATAGGGCAGGCCGGTCTCGGCGATCAGCCGTTCGATTTCGGCGGTGGCCTGGGGGTCGAGATGCGCCGTTGGCTCGTCGAGCAGCAGGGCCGCAGGCGCCCCCGCCAAGGCACGCAGGAAGGCGAGGCGCTGCTGCTCGCCGCCGGAGAGGCGCCGGGCGGGACGCTCGGCCAGCGTGGTGAGACCGCCATGCGCCAGAAGGGCGGCGGCCCGCTCGGCCCGTGCGCTGCGCGCCACGCCATGCAGACCCAGCGCATGGGCGAGATTGCCGCGGACCGAGCGGCGCAGCAGCACCGGGCGCTGCGCGACCAGCGCGGTGCTGCCCTGGCCGGCGAGGCGCCGCCCATGCTCTGGTGCGATCAGGCCCTGGAGGAGGCGGAGTGTCAGGCTCTTGCCCGCGCCATTCGGGCCCATGAGCACCGTCCGCTCGGGCCGGAGCGTGAGGTCGATCCCGGCGAGCAATGTCTGGCCTCGGTCGCTAAACGTGGCGTCCTTCAGCCGCGGGAACGGGCTGGCCTCTGCCGCGGCGGCGAGGCTGGCGACGCCTGCGTCCTGTGGACCTGGGAAAGTCGCGGTCGGCACGTCACGCATGGGCGGCCTCGCGCTGGCCCAGCGCCATGACGGCGGCGTTTACCGAAAGGGCCAGGAGGATCAGCACCAGCCCGAGGCCGAGCGCCAGGGCCAGATTGCCGCGCGATGTCTCGAGCGCGATGGCCGTGGTCATCACCCGGGTCGCGTGGTTGATATTGCCGCCGACGATCAGGACGGCACCGACCTCGGCAATCGCCCGGCCAAAGCCCGCCAGCGCCACGGTGATCAGAGCAAACCGGGCATCGCGCAGCAGGGTCAGCGCAATCGCCAGTTTCGAGGCGCCCATGGCCCGCAGGGTCTCGTCATACTCCTCGGCCATCCCGCTCAGCACCTGCCGGCTGAGGGCCGCGACGATGGGGGTGACGAGGACCGCCTGGGCCAGGACCATCGCCTCGGGCGTATAGAGCAGGCCGAGCGGGCCCAGCGGCCCGGCGCGCGACAGGAGCAGATAGAGGGTCAGCCCGACCACCACCGGCGGCAGGCCCATCAAGGCGTTGCATGTCACGATCACGGCACCACGGCCCGGGAACCGGGCGACTGCGAGCAGCGCGCCAAGCGGGAGGCCCAGAAGGCAGGCGATCACCACCGCGCTGCCGCTGACCTGGAGCGACAAAAGGATGATCTCGACCAGCGCCGGATCGCCGCTGAGCACCAGGGTGGCCGCCTCGGCCAGGCCGTCTGAGATCTCCTGCATCTGGCTCCCTTGTGCATTTTTTCCGAAAATTTCTCATTTGCGGAAAAATTGCAATGCCGGGGAAGGGCTGTGGCGCCGCGGCAAAACCGAACATGGCCGCGTTGCCTGTGCGGTGTCAGGCGAGGCGTCGGTCGAAGGCGACGGATTTCACCAGGGCAGTGACCTCCATGCCGGGCGCGAGGCCGAGATCGGCGACCGACAACCGGGTGGAGCGCGCGCGAAAGCTTTGGCCCGCCGCCTCCAGCGTCAGTTCGGCGAAGGCCCCGTCCTCGGGCGCGATGGCAATCGGCCCGGCGGAGCGGCTCGACGGGCTGTCGATCCGCAACCGCATCCC
>JBCBIS010000058.1:0-20813 GCA_038524325.1 Pseudomonadota bacterium | reverse complement strand
GGAGCAGGACACCGCCTTCACCCGCCATATGCAGTCTCAACCCATCCCACAGCGGCTGTTGCCCGCGCCCCTGATGCGCATCGGCGCCCCGGCAACGATCCGCTGGCGCGAATACAGGGCGGGCCGAGAGATCTGAGCGGGCTCAACTGTCTCCCAGGCGCGGCATCCTGTGCCGCCTGACCCTGTCGCTGCAGTTGACAGGACCCGGTCGAGGCCGCAGCGTTGTGCGACGATGCCGCGGTAACGAGACCCTTGTGAGCTATCACCGACCCGAGACTTTGAAGGACGCGCTCGACTGGCTGGCTGGGGCGGGCGAACGGGCCCGCATCGCCGCTGGCTGCACCGATCTGTTTCCAGCGACCGAGCGGCCATCGCTGCCGGGACCGATCCTCGACATCACCGCCATCCCCGAGCTGAGGGAGATCACGCGCACAGCCCAGGGCTGGCGCTTTGGTGCGACGGCGACCTGGACCGATCTTGTCCGCGCCGACCTGCCGCCGGCCTTCGACGGGCTGAAAGCTGCGGCGCGCGAGGTCGGCTCGATCCAGATCCAGAACGCAGGGACCCTGGCGGGCAATCTCTGCAACGCCTCCCCGGCGGCCGATGGCGTTCCCGGCTGGCTGACCCTCGACGCGATGGTCGAGCTTGCCGGGGCCGAGGGCCGCCGCACTCTGCCCCTGACGGCCTTCCTGACCGGGCCGCGGCAGACGGCCCTGGCGCCGGGTGAGATCATGACGGCGATCACGGTGCCCGAAGCCTCGGCCTCCGGGCAGGGCGCCTTCGTGAAGCTGGGCGCGCGGTCCTATCTGGTGATCTCGATTGCCATGGCCGCTGTGCGGTTGCGTGTCGAGGCCGGGCAGATCGCCGAAGCCGCTCTCTCCATCGGCGCCTGCAGCGCGGTGGCATGCCGCCTGCCCGTGGCGGAGGCACGTCTCCTCGGCCAGCCGGTCGAGGCCGCCGTCAGGCTGCTGGCCGACGAGGTGATTGCGGGCGATCTGTCGCCGATCTCCGATGTGCGAGGCGATGCCGCCTATCGCCTCGCCGCAGCGCCGGAGTTGCTCCGCCGCGCAGTGGCCAAGGTGATCCCTCTGCGCGAGGTGGCATGAACCGGGCGCCGCATATCCTGACCCTGGTGGTGAACGGCCAGCCGCATGCGATCCCGGATTGCCCGCCGGGCCGCCGGCTCAGCGAGATCCTGCGCGGCGATCTGGGGCTGACGGGCACCAAATCGGGTTGCGATGCCGGAGATTGCGGGGCCTGTACCGTGCTGCTCGACGATGCGCCGGTCTGCGCCTGCCTGACCCCGGCGATCCGGGCCGAGGGTGCGCGGGTCGAAACCGTCGAGGGGTTGTCGGCGGCGGGGATGAGCAAGCTCCAGACGGCCTTCTTGCGCCATGGGGCGGCGCAATGCGGGATTTGCACGCCCGGCATGCTGGTTGCCGCCGAAGCTTTGCTGCGGCGCGTCCCACAGCCGACGCCGGCCGAAGTCGAGGACGCGCTATCTGGCGTGCTCTGCCGTTGCACCGGCTATGCGAAGATCATCGCGGCCGTGTGCGATGCGGGGGGCGGGAAAGCGCCCCTCGCGACGGGGACGGTTGGCGCGCCCATCGCCCGTCTCGATGGCGGGCCAAAGGTGCTTGGAACCGAGATCTTCGGCGCGGATCAGGTCCCGGAGGGTGCCTTGACCACCCGCGCGATCCGCGCGCCGCACCCGCATGCGGGATTTGCGTTTGGGGACCTCGCGGCATGGCTGGCCGGTCACCCCTCGGCCCGCCATGTTTTCACCGCGGCGGACCTTCCCGGCGAGAACCGCTTCGGCGTCATCCCAGCCTTCGCCGACCAGCCCGCCCTGGCCGAGACCACCGCCCGCTTTCAGGGCGAGGCCGTCGCGGTTGTGGCTGGAAGCGCTGCGCTCGCTGATGCGGATCTGTCGGATTTCCCCGTCGAGTGGACGCCGCTGGCGCCGATCACCGATCTCGATGCTGCCCGCACAGGCGACCGCCTGCATCCGGAACGGCTGGGGAACGCGCTGATCGCGGGCCTCGTCACCTGCGGGCAGGTGGAACAGGCGCTGGCGGCGGCGGTGCATCGTGTTTCGGGGCATCTCACCACCTCCCATGTCGAACACGCCTATATCGAGCCGGAGGCCGGGGCAGCCTGGCTCGAGGGCGAGACGCTGGTGATCCAGGCCTGCACCCAGGCGCCGCATATGGACCGCGAGGAGACGGCGAAGATCCTCGGCCTGCCGCCCAATCGGGTGCGGATAATCCCGGCCGCCGCCGGGGGCGGGTTCGGCTCGAAACTGGATCTGTCGCTGCAACCGCTGATCGGGCTGGTCGCGCTGAAAACCGGGCAGCCGGCGCGGATGGTCTATACCAGGGCCGAGTCCATGGCCTCGACCACCAAACGCCATCCCGGGACCATGAGTGCCGAGATCGGAGCGGATGCCGAGGGCCGTCTGGTCGGGATGCGGTTCGAGGGGGATTTCGACACCGGCGCTTATGCCAGTTGGGGACCGACCGTGGCCGTCCGCGTTCCGGTCCATGCCTCGGGCCCCTACAAGATCCCGGCCTATCACGCACGGGCCGAGGCGCTGCACACTCATAACCCGCCCGCCGGGGCTTTTCGCGGCTTCGGCGTGCCCCAGGCCGCCGCGCTGCAGGAGACGCTGCTGGACGAACTGGCCGCGGCCTCTGGGCTCGATCCGCTGGAGTTCCGCCTGAAGAACGCGCTGAGGGATGGCGATCGGACCGTCTGCGGGCAGGAGTTGTACGGCGTCGGCATCAGGGCCTGTCTCGACGCGTTGAGGGATCCTTGGGCGAAGGCGCTGGCCGCGGCAGAGGAGGCCAACATTGGTCCCGGGCCGCGGCGCCGCGGGGTCGGTATCGCCTCCTGCTGGTATGGCTGTGGGAACACGGCGCTGCCCAATCCTTCGACGATCCGCATCGGCGTGACGCCCCAGGGGCGGGTGCGGCTGCATCAAGGGGCGATCGATATCGGCCAGGGCTCGAACACCGTGATCGCGCAGATCGCGGCGGAGGCGTTGGGCCTGCCGGTTGGCTGTCTCGACCTGGTGGGGCCCGATACGGCGCTGACGCCCGATTGCGGCAAGACCTCGGCCTCGCGCCAGACGGTTGTCACTGGAAACGCCGCGCTGGCGGCTGGCCGGGCGCTCCGGGCCCAGATCCTCCGCCATGCCAATGCGGGGGAGGGGGCAGAGCTCTCGCTGACCGGCGCGGTGCTGAGGATCGAGGCGCCCTCGGGCGAGGTGCGGGAGATCGACCTTGCGGCCCTTCCGCGCGATCCCCACGGCTTCGTGTTGTGCGCCGAGGAGACCTGGGATCCGCCGACCCAAGCGCTGGATGCGCAGGGCCAAGGCGCGCCTTATGCGGTGTACGGCTATGGCGCGCAGATTGCGGAACTGGAGGTTGACACCGCGCTGGGCACCACCAGGGTCCGTCGGATCACGGCGGCCCATGATCTCGGCCGGGTGATCAACCCGGTCCTGGCCGAGGGGCAGATCGAGGGCGGGATTGCCCAGGGCCTCGGCATGGCGCTGATGGAGGAATATGTGCCGGGGCGCACGGCGAACCTGCACGACTATCTGATCCCCACCATCGGAGACATGCCCGAGATCCGCTCGATCCTGCTGGAGGTGCCCGATCCCATCGGCCCCTATGGCGCCAAAGGGCTGGGCGAGCACGTGCTGATCCCGACGGCGCCGGCGATCCTGAACGCGATCCGCCATGCCACCGGGGCTCGCATCACCCGGCTGCCGGCGCTGCCCCACCGGGTGTTGGCGGCCCTGGCCGAGGTCGACCGGGCAGCGCGCAAGGGAGAGACCGCATCCCGCTGAGGCGGCTGTTGGCGGAGCTCTGGGGAAACGCATTCGAGCTGAACTGATCGCTCATCGCGGGCGTGCTCAACCTGGATAGGCCGCGCCGATCAGATGGGGCCGGAGCACGATGCCACCAGGGGTTTGGCAAAAGCTCTGCCCGACCGACCGGGCCGCAACCTCGCCAAATTGCACACCAACGTGACTCAAGCCGGTGCGGTCCAGATCGAATGCGATGATCGTTCGCCGGGTTATCTTAAGGCGAGAGAGGAAGCGGAAATCGCCCGTTTCTGGGCCCTGACAAGCGATCGGCCAGATCTCGTGGGCCGGGTCGTGCTCTGCGATCTCGGTTGCAGTGACCGAGTGCCGCGCGATCTGCATCGCCGCGGGTAACGCATTGCCGGCATTAGAGCTGAGTGCACCACCCTGCGTAGCTGGGGCAGGCGCGCGCCCAGCGGGTTTCCGGCCAGCCGGGCATGCCGCCCATCGGTGATCTCCAACTCGCGCGGAGCGGTGTCGCGATCAGCCCCTCAGGGGCGGATCAGTCCGGGCATCACCCGGCCTTTTGCCGGGCGCGCCAGGCGGCCCAGGCTTCGGGCGTGTCGAGGTCGGTGAGGGCGCTGTCCCCGGCCAGCGGCAGGTCGGTGATGAACTCGGGATGCTCGTCCAGGATCGCCTTGGCGCCGCGGTCCCCGGTCAGGGCCGCCAGAGGCTCGAAAAAGCGCCTGCCGAACAGAACCGGATGCCCCGGGCGCCCGCTGGCCGAGGTCGCGCGGATGATCGCCCGCCCCTCGCCGGGGTCGAAGGCCGCGATCATCCGGTCGAGATCGCCCGCCGTCACCTCCGGCATATCGGCGAGCAGGATAAGCGCGCCATCCACATCCTCCTCCAAGCCCCGGATCCCGGTGGCGAGGGAGGTGCCCATCCCCTCGGCAGCGGCGGGGTTGACGACCGCTGTCACGCCGGTCCCGCCAAGGGCCGCCGCGCGTCGCGGATCCTCGGGGCGGAGGACAGCGCGCACCCGGTCGACACTGCTCGCGCCCGCCTCGCGCGCGAGATGGGTCAGGAGGGGGACGCCGCCCGCCACCGGCTCCAGCAGCTTGTCCCGCCCACCCATCCGGCGAGCCGCACCTGCGGCGAGCAGCAGTGCCGCGATCACGGGGCGGCGCGGGGCGCCGGGTTCGGCGGCCGTCTTGGCGGCACGCGGCTGCGGGCGCGATGGGATCTCCTTCAGCAACCCGCCGACCCCCATGCGGGCGATATCCTCCGGCGCCGGGTCGAGTCCCGCGGCGACCCGCTCCAGCACCCAATCCGCGCCATTCAACTTTGGCGAGCGGGCGCAGCCCGGCAGGCCGATGACGGTTCGCGGCGGCTCGGAACCACCCGGTAGATTGCCCAGGAACAAGAGATTGCCCGGATCGACCGGCATCCCGAACCGGAGCATGCGTCCCCCGGCCGCCCCGACCGCCGCCGGCCCGGCATCGGCCCGATCCGAGGTCGCCGAGGCGGTGAGCAGCAGCACCAGATCCCCCGCCGCCGCGCTGAAGGCCCGGGCGATGGCCGCCGTCTCATGCGCAGCAACCTGGCGGTCGGCCAGCGTCAGGCCCAGCGATGCCAGGCGGTCGGTGACGGCCTTGGCCCCTTTCTCGAGAACCTTGTCGCCCATCCCGGGCGTGCGGGTCAGGATCAGACTGGCGCTGAGCGGGCGAAACGGATTTAGGGAGAGCACCGGACGGTCGGCGAGAAGCGCCTCCGCCGTGGCGATGGCGGCCTCCGGCGCGGCATAGGGGATGATCTTGACGGTCGCGAGCATCTGCCGGCCATGCACCCTCGCCATCGGCGCCAGGGTCGCCAGCGTCACGGCCTCGTCGATGGCGTTCAGCCGGTCAACCTGTGCGGCATCGATGGTGACGAGGCCCGGGGCCTCGGCATAGAGATTGACGCGACCGGTGAAGGGGGCCGAGACCGAGATCGCCGGGCCGGTTGCGATGCGCGCCGCAATCCGGGCCGCGGCGAGATCTTCGGGCACATCCTCTTCCCCCAGCCGCGCAACCGTCACTTCCAAGATCCCGGCGTGGGCCAGCGCGGAGATGTCCTCGGCGGAGAGGACCCGTCCCTTTTTCAGGCGCCCGTTCGGCAGGCCCAGAGAATGCGCGAGGATCGCCCCTTCGGCCTCGGCCAGGGCAACTGGGCCGAACTTCATGCGGCGCGATCGGGCCGGGGCAGGGCACCGGGCCGCGTCTCTGGCCTGCGCAACCGCTCGACAAGCTCAGCCAGAACCGCGACAGCAATCTCCGCCGGGGATTTCGCGCCGATATCGAGGCCGATGGGCGCGTCGATCCGGGCGATTTGCTCGGCGCTGAAGCCCGCCTCCGTCAGGCGAGAGACACGCTTGGCATGGGTCCGGGTCGAGCCGAGCGCGCCGATATAGAAGGCCGGGCTGGCCAGCGCGACCTGCAGCGCCGGGTCGTCCAGCTTCGGGTCATGGGTCAAGGTGACAACTGCGGTGCGTGCATCCAGGCCATGCGCGGTCAGGGCGGCGTCGGGCCAGTCCTCCACCAGCCGCTCGCCCGGGAACCGCTCGGCCGAGCCGAAAGCGGCACGGGGGTCGATGATGGTCGCGTCCAGACCCATCGCGCGGGCCATTTGCGACAGCGGTTGCGCAATATGCACGGCACCGATCACGGCCAGGCGCAGGGGCGGGTTGTGCACCGCGATGAACCGCCCCGGCTCGGCAAAGCCCGAGCGGTCGGCGGCGAACATCATGGCGATGGCCTCGTCGGCGCCGTCAGGGCGGATCATCCGGTGCTGGCCGCTGTCCAGCAAGGTCTCCAGCGCAACCGCTTCGCGCGCGGCGCGGGCTGCGACCAGCTCGGCAAGCAGCGCCTCCGGCAGGCCCTGCCCGGTGCCGATCGGTTCGACCAGGACCCGGATCGTCCCGCCGCAGGCGAGGCCAACGGCAAAGGCGTCCTCGTCACTGACGCCATAGTCGAGGATCCGAGGCTGGCCTTCATCGAGCACCTCGAGCGCCTCGACGACCACCGCCCCCTCGACACAACCGCCCGAGACCGAGCCCATCATCTCCGCCTCGCCCGAGATCACCAGTTGCGCGCCAACCGGGCGCGGTGCCGAGCCCCAGGTCTCGATCACCGTCGCGAGCGCGGCACGGCGCCCGGCCCGGTGCCAGTCGAGCGCAATCTCGGGGCTGTCGGTTCTGGTTTCGGTCATGCGGTCCTCATTCGATCAACTTGGCCATGCGGCGCTCTGGGTGCAAGCCCCGGGTTCCCAGACCTGCCGGGGATCACGATTGCGGGTGTCGGCGGTGGTCAGCAGATCTTCCAGATCGCCCGAACCGGCGGGGAGCGAGGATTGCGCCAGGAGGTGGCGCTGCTGCAATTCAGCGATCAACCCCATTCGCGACATGCGATCCACGAGGGCTTGAAGATCGGCGGCCGACTTTCTGAGAGAGATCATTTCCATACGGTCACGCGGGGGCATGGCATCCTCTGACGGTGATGCTGGAAAGCGGCTCATTGATCCGGTCTCCTTTCGGGCGGCGGTCAGGAGGACGTGTGAACTGACCCGACCCTGCCGAGCAGATCCAGCCAGTCGATCTTTCAATTTCTCAATCCGCCTCAGCCAAGCGGAGCAGGCGGGTCTTCTCCCCGACATCGCCGCTTTCGCTCAGGCTCTGGGCGAGGTCGGCCAGGCTTTGAACGTTATGCGCCGCGCGGAACGTGTCGACATGTGGCAACAAGGCCCGCACGCCGCGGGCCTTTGCCTCGAACCCGTCCCAGCGCAGCAGCGGGTTCAACCAGATCAGCCGGCGGCAGGAGAGGCGCAGCCGCTCCGCCTCACGCGCCAGCAGATCCGGCGCATCCCGGTCCAGCCCGTCGGTGATCAGCAGCACCACCGCGCCCTGGCCCAGCACCCGGCGTGACCAGTCCTTGTTGAAACGCTCCAGCGAGGCACCGATGCGCGTGCCGCCCTCCCAATCCAGCGCCTCCGCGCCGGCGCGGGCCAGGGCCTCGTCCACATCGCGATGTTGCAGATGCCGGGTGATATTGGTCAACTGCGTGCCGAAGGTGAAGGCATGGACCTTGCTCCAACCCGCCCCCTTGGCATTGGCCGCCGCATGGAAGAAATGCAGAAGCATCCGCGAATACGCCGCCATCGAGCCGGAAATATCGCAGAGCACCACCAGCGCGGGCCAGCGGACGCGCCGCGCCCGGGTCTCGAGGCTGCGCAGATCGCCCGAGCGCATCGCCTTTCGCATGGTCGCCCGCCAATCGGGCAAGGTTCCCCGCAGTGCAGGTGCGGTGCGGCGGCTGGCAATTGGTTTGACCGGCAGGGCCAGCCGGGCGATGGCGCGTTTGGCGGCGGCTTGCTCGGCCACGGTCATTTGCTCGAAATCCCGGGCGCGCAGTGTTTCCTGATCGCTGAAGGTCAGGCGGGCGTCGAACTCCACCTCCTCCCCTTCGCGCGGCGGGGGAGGGGTCTTGTCCTTCGCCCCCTCGGTGATCGCCTCGGCGGCCCGGTCCTCGCCCGCCTGTTTCTGACGCTCCTCGCCCGGCAGCCGGGCTTCGGGCAACATCAGCCCCATCATCTTCTCCAGCACCTGCGGATTGCGCCAATACATGGCGAAACAGGCGTCGAAGACAGGTCGATGCTCGGGCCGCGAGATCAGGCAGGCGGCGAGCGCATGGTAGAAATCCGTGCGATGCTCAAACCCCGCCACCGCCACCGCCCGTGCTGCCTCGATCGCCTTGCCCGGTCCCACGGGCAGCCCGGCCACCCGCAGGGCCCGGGTGAAATGCACGATGTTCTGGGCCAGCCGGCCGTCGACCTCTAAAGGGATCTCGGATGTCATAGGCACTGTCCCGGGCTTGAACCGGGACCTCTTCGAGTGGCTCGAGGCGTCTGGTCGAGGTCCCGGGTCAAGCCCGGGACAGCGCTTTGCGGCCGGCGCGGCATGTTACCCGGCCAGCGCCATGGCGTTGCGGACCTCGTCGAGGATCTTGGTCGCCTCGCCCTGTTGGAACCGGGCAATATCATCCTGGTATTTCAACAGCGCGCCCAGCGTGTCCGAGACCATCTGCGGGTCCAGCGTCAACGCGTCCAGCGCGGTGAGACAGCGCGCCCAGTCGATCGTCTCCGCCACCCCGGGGCGTTTGAACAGATCTTCGTTGCGCAGCCGCTGAACAAAGCCGACCAATTCGCGCGAGAGCTGCTCCGAGACCTCGGGGGCCCGGGCCAGCAGGATCTCGATCTCCCGTTCCGCATCCGGATAATCGACCCAATGATAGAGGCAACGTCGCTTCAGCGCGTCATGCACTTCGCGCGTGCGGTTCGAGGTGAGGATCACAATCGGCGGCTCGGCGGCCTTCACGGTGCCAAGTTCGGGGATCGTCACCTGAAAATCGCTGAGCGCCTCGAGCAGGAACGCCTCGAAAGGTTCGTCCGTCCGATCCAACTCGTCGATCAAGAGGACCGGTGGGCCCGCAGCATCCGGCTCCATCGCTTGCAAAAGCGGGCGGCGGGTCAGGAACCGGTCCGAGAACAGCGAGGTGGCCAGAGCCTCGCGGTCGCCGCTGCCCGCCTCGGCGAGCCGGATCTCGATCATCTGCGCGGGATAGTTCCACTCATAGACCGCCGAGGCCGCGTCCAGCCCCTCATAGCATTGCAACCGGATCAGCCGCCGGCCGAGCGCCGCGGCCAGGGCCTTGGCGATCTCGGTCTTGCCCACACCTGCCTCGCCCTCCAGGAACAGTGGCCGGCCCAGTTTCAGGCTCAGAAACACCACGGTCGCCAGCCCGCGCCCGCAGACATAGCCTGTCTCGCCCAGCATGGCCTGGGTGGCGTCGATCGATGGGGGCAGGTCGGTCATGGCGGCTCCTCGGCTGTTCGGGCTATGGAAGCCCTGCGTCCCAGGAAATCAAGGGGCTCAGAGCAGAACCGCCGCTGCGAGGCCCAGAAAGGCGAAAAACCCCACCACATCGGTCACCGTCGTCACAAAAGCCCCCGAGGCCAGCGCCGGATCCGCCCCCAGCCGGTCGAGCGCAATGGGGATCAGGATCCCCGCCAGCCCGGCGATCACCATATTGACCACCATGGCCGCGGCGATCACGCCGCCGAGTACGCCCGAGCCGAACCAGGCCCAGGTGACCAGCCCGATCAGCACGGCAAAGATCACTCCGTTGATCAGCCCGACCAGGGTCTCGCGGCTGACCACGCGCAGGGCGTTGGTGGCCGTCAGATCGCGTGTCGCCAGCGCACGCACGGCCACCGTCAGCGTCTGTGTCCCCGCATTGCCCCCCATCGAGGCGACGATAGGCATCAGAACCGCCAGCGCGACGATCTGCTCGATCGTTGCATCGAAAAGCGAGATCACCAGCGAGGCGAAGATCGCCGTGACCAGATTGACCGCCAACCAGGGGAAGCGGCGCCGGGTGATCTCGAACACCTTGTCAGAGATTTCCTCGTCACCCACGCCGCCGAGGCGCTTGATGTCTTCTTCGGCCGCGTCCTCCAGCACCTCCATCGCATCGTCTATGGTGATGACACCCACGACCCGTCCGTCCTCATCCACCACAGGGCAGGAGACGAGGTGATACTGGTTGAAGGCATAGGCCACATCCTCGGCATCGTCGTCGCATTTGAGCGTGCGGAAATCCGTCTCCATCAGGCTTTCCAGCGTCACTGGGCGGCGGTTGCCCAGGATCGCCGACAGCGAAATCTTGCCGACCGGCCGCGCGGCGGGGTCGGTGATGATGATGTCATAGAATTGCTCGGGCAGATCGTCATCGGCGCGCAGCGCGTCGATCATCTGGCCCACGGTCCAGAAGGGCGGGGCCTTGACGAAATCGGACTGCATCAGGCGCCCCGCGGAATCCTCCGGGTATTCCAGCGACTTCTCGACGGCTGCACGGTCGGCCGGTTCGAGCGCGTCGAGGACAGCCTGCTGCTGGTCTTCCTCGAGATCCTCGACCAGATAGACCACATCGTCGGTCTCGAATTCCTTGACCGCTTCGGCAAGCTCCGACGGTTGGAGGATCGCCAGAACCTCATCGCGGATCCCCTCCTCCAGCTCGACGATCACCTCGCTGTCGATATCGGCCCAGACCAGCTCGATCAGCGCGCGTCGGTCATCGGAGGTCACCTGCTCGATCAGGTCGGCGAGATCGGCGATGTGCAGCCCGTCGACAAGGCTCAGCGCGGCCACCCGGTCGCCCGCGCCGACGGATTCGACCACGGCCGCGACCAAGTCCTGGTCCAGCGCAAATTCGTCATCGCGCCGCGGCTCGGCAGCGCCAGTATCCGGGTGTGGCTCGGTCATTGCGGGGTCTCGGAGTGGGCCGATACAACGCATGTCTTACCGTGCTTTGGCAGCGCAGCAAAACCCCCGCGCGGCGAAATTTCCGTTGTCTTCACCGCTTGCGCGCTAGAGAATTGCTCCAGTAGAGGCTTTCCGGGTGGAGGGGCGCAGGCCATGGCAGTTGCGCAGCAGCAAAAACGCAAGACCGTTACCTTGGGTGAATTGTTCAACACAGCGGTCGATCTGCATCAAAAGGGCGATATCGACGCGGCCGCTCCGCTGTATCGAACCTATTTGGCCAAGGCGCCGGGACATGCCAGGGGCTGGACGAATTACGGCGCCCTGCTGCGCAAACAGGGGCAACACCGTCAGGCGATTGCCGCGCATCGCAAGGCGCTGGAGATCGATCCGGAGATGGAAAACGCTCGCAACAACCTCTCGAACGCCCTTGCCGATGCCGGTGATTACGTAGAGGCAGCGGAGCTGCGCGGCGCGATGTTCGAGGCCACACCAGAGGACCCGATCAAGCGGCGCGATTTCTGCGTGGCTCTGCGTGGGCTGGGCGAGCATCAGCGCTGTATCGACCTGGTGACCGAGGTCGCGGACAAGATCGACATGAACAAGGATGGCGAGCTGTTGCTGCAGCGCGCGCTCTCGCGCCTGATGCTCGGGGACTATGCCGGCGGATTCTCGGATTTCGAGGGGCGTTATGCGGGGAACGAGGTCAGTCTGCCCGAGAACGTGCCCTGGCCGCGTTGGACCGGGCAGGAGATCTCGGGGAAGCGGGTTCTGGTGCTGCCTGAGCAAGGGTTCGGCGATGCCATCCTGATGACCCGGTTCCTGCCCCGGCTGAAGGCGATGGGGGCCGAGGTCTCGATGGTGGTCAAACCCCCCCTGCAGCGCCTGTTCGAGGGGCTTGAAGGCCTCGACCGGCTGGTCAGCCATGCCCGCAAATCGGATGTCTTCGACTATTACTCGCCAAACATGAGTCTGCCGCACCTGGTTGGGTTCGACCAAGGCAACACGCCGCCGCCGCTGCCGAAACTCTCCATCCCGGGGCCGAGCCGCAAACGGGCGAAGGCGCTCGTCGCGCCCTTTGCCGAGCGGTTCAAGATCGGCGTCGTCTGGACCGGCTCGCTGACCTACAAGGCCAATCACCGCCGCTCGACCGGGCCGGAGAGCTTCCTTGGCCTCTCGCAGGTGCCCGGCGTGCAGCTCTTCTCGCTCTACAAGGGACCGGCGCGGGAGGAATTCCTCGCCTCGGGCATGGCCGGGCTGATCCTGGATGCCTGTGGCGACGATCAGGATTTCGCGGATTCGGCAGCGCTGATCGACGAGATGGACCTGATGATCACCACCGACACCGCAGTGGTCCATGTCGCCGCCTCGCTGGGCAAGCCGGTCTGGAACCTGCTGAGCCATGAGGGGTTCTGGCTTTATGGCCTTGGCGACACGACCCCGTGGTATCCGTCGATGAAGCTATACCGCCAACGCGCGACCGGCGACTGGGACGAGTTGTTCGAACGGGTCGAGCGCGATCTGCGCACCCATCTGGAGACGCGGGCGTGAGTGCCGTGGTCACGGTCGAAATCGCTCCGGGCGAGCTGATCGACAAGATCACCATTCTCGAGATCAAATCCGAGCGGATCGCGGACGCCGGGAAGCTTGCCAATGTGCGGCTGGAGCTGCAGGTGCTGGCAGAGACCCGGGACGCGGCGCTGCCGGTCTCGGACGCGCTCACCCGGCTGACCGCGGATCTGAAACGGGTCAACGAGACCCTGTGGCAGATCGAGGACGATATTCGCGATTGCGAGCGGGCCGGGGATTTCGGGCCGCGTTTCATCCAGCTTGCCCGCGACGTCTATATCACCAATGACCGCCGGGCGGCATTGAAGCGGGACATTAACGTACTGCTCGGCTCTCGCCTGGTCGAGGAGAAATCCTACCAGCCCTATTGATCAGGCGCGGAAGGCCCGGACCAGGGCGGCGTCCAACTCGTCCTTCAGGCCCAGCCGTTCCTCCGGGCTGAGGAAGGCGCCGAGTTCGATCTCGCGGCTGCCGCCTGTGAGGGTGAGGTAATTCTCAGGCCGGGCATCCTCATGCAGCGCCACGCGCACCCGGAACGGATCGGCGGCCCAGCGGCGGACCCGGCCGCCGGGGTCGCGGCGCTCTACCCGAATCTCGTCGCGCCAGAGGGTCAGCTCCTCGCAAAGTGTGCCGTCGCGGTCGTTCCGGCGGAAACCGGCCCAGAGCATGGCGAGCGCGATCAGAGGGAAGGGCAGCAGGCCCCAGAACGCATGCGTGCCCCACAGCGGGATCAGCGGCAGAGAGAACCCGCAGATTGCCAGGATAAACGCTGTCTTGCGCTGCGCCTGGGTCATCGAGCGGTTCGGCCAGAGGGTGACGCGATAGAGCGGCGTGTCCGCCCGCTCGCGCCATTCGACCCAGTCTCTCGGAAAGGGAACGGCCGGAGATCGCTCTCCGGCCGCGTCCGGTTTGTCAGTCATGAAACCGTCTGACCATCCGCTCAGTGCGAGGGCTGCTTGTCCCACATATCGCGGGTCGGCAGTTTCTCGAACGTGTGGGCCGGCGGCGGGTTCGGCAGGGTCCATTCCAACGTCGCCAGATCGTCGTTCCAATAATTCGGATTGGTCACCTTCTCGCCGCGCGTGACAGTGTACCAGACGATGTAGAAGAACAGCAGGAACGAGGCTCCCGACAGGAACGCGCCATAGGACGATATCTCGTTCCAGAGCGCGAACTGCTCAGGGTAGTCGATATAGCGCCGAGGCATGCCCTGACGGCCCAGGAAGTGCTGCGGGAAGAACGTGATGTTCGCACCGATGAACATCATCCAGAAGTGGATCTTGCCCAGCATCTCGGGATATTGCCGCCCGGTCATTTTGCCGATCCAGTAATAGACCCCGGCGAAGATACAGAAGACTGCGCCCAGGCTCATCACATAGTGGAAGTGCGCCACGACATAGTAGGTGTCGTGATAGGCCCGGTCGATGCCTGCCTGGCTCAGCACCACGCCGGTCACGCCGCCCACGGTGAAGAGGAACAGGAAGCCGAAGGCCCAGAGCATCGGCGTGGTGAAGCGGATCGAGCCGCCCCACATGGTCGCGATCCACGAGAAGATCTTGATCCCGGTCGGTACCGCGATCACCATGGTCGCCAGCATGAAATACGCCTGCGCGTTTTTCGACATACCAACCGTGTACATGTGGTGCGCCCAGACGACGAAGCCCAGCACCCCGATACCGATCATCGCGAAGACCATGCCCGAATAGCCGAAGATCGGCTTACGCGAGAAGGTCGAGATGATGTGGCTGATGATGCCGAAACCCGGGACGACGATGATGTAGACCTCCGGATGGCCGAAGAACCACAGGATGTGCTGGTAGAGCACAGGGTCTCCGCCGCCTTCTGGCTGGAAGAAGGTGGTGCCGAAGTTCCGGTCGGTCAGCAGCATTGTGATGGCGCCGGCCAAAACCGGCAGGGCCAGCAGGATCAGCCACGCGGTGACGAAGATCGACCAGGCGAACAGCGGCACCTTCATCAAGGTCATGCCCGGTGCACGCATGTTCAGGAAGGTCGTGATCATGTTGATCGCGCCCAGGATCGACGAGGCACCCGACAGGTGGACCGCGAAAATCGCCAGATCCATCGAGATCCCGCCCTCATTCGTCGAGAGCGGCGCGTAGAGCACCCATCCGACGCCCGAACCGAGCTGATCATTGCCCCCCGGTGCGAAGACCGACATGACCGCCAGGGTCGATCCGGCGAAGAACAGCCAGAATGACAGGTTGTTCATCCGCGGAAACGCCATATCCGGCGCCCCGATATGCAGCGGCATGAAGTAGTTGCCAAAACCGCCGAACAGCGCTGGGATCACCACAAAGAACATCATCAGAATGCCGTGGCCGGTGATCATGACGTTCCACAAGTGGCCGTTGGGCGAGCCGTCCTCGAAGGTCATGTATTGGACGCCGGGCTCCATCAGTTCCAGGCGCATATACATCGTGAAGGCGACCGAGATCAGGCCCAGGATCGCCGAAGTGATGATATAGAGGATCCCAATATCTTTGTGGTTCGTCGAGCAGAACCACCGGGTGAAGAACCCGATTTTGTGATCGTCATGGGCGTGGACGGCTGCATCAGCCATTGCCTATTCCCCTCTTTCCGTTGCGACGCTAGAAGCGTTTCGATTTCATACTGCCACAACAAATAGACGGCGCGCCATGGGTTGGGCAACGGTCCTCACCGTCGCAAGCCCGGCAAGATGTCGCGCTATGTGTCGCATGGCGGGGGTATTTCGAAGATCTGATCTGTAAATTCGCGCTCTCTAGCAATATGATGCAGCAACTTCAAATGAATAACGCCCGGCACGTACCGGGCGTCAACAGGAGTTGGCGGAACTCGTCGCGGTGAGTCGCCTTACTTGAGGGTCTCGAGATAGGCGATGACGTCAGCCCGCTGGTCATCCTTTTTCAGGCCGGCGAAGGCCATTTTCGTGCCTTTGACATGCTTGCGCGGGTTGGCGAGATAGGCATCCAGTTCCTCGGCGGTCCAGCTCTTGCCTTCGCCGAACGCCGCCATGGCCTTGGAATACTTATAGCCCTCGACGCTGCCAATCGCGCGCCCGACGATGCCGTGCATGTGGGGACCCACGGCGTTCTTGCCGTCTTCGACCTTGTGGCAGGCCTTGCACTTGCGGAAGACCTTTTCGCCCTTCGCAGCGTCGCCTGCTTGCGCCACGCCAGCGCCCAGAACCAAGGCGACCAGCGCCGCCGATTGTGCAATCCGGTACATCGATTTCCCTCCAGTTGCTTTGTTCATTTCGCTACGGAACCTAGTGATTTCTTTGGCAAAGACCAGTCAGATTTCCGGCGTTTCCTGGGAAAATCCCGTTTCGAGACTGGGTTTCGGAGGATCGGCAAAATGCTGCGTAAAGCTGCGCAGCAGCGCCAGGTCGAGATCCGCCATCGTCACCGGCAGGCCCAGATCAACCAGGCTGGTCACGCCATATCCCGCTAGCCCGCAGGGCACAATGCCGTCGAAATGGCTCAGATCAGGGTCGTGATTGATCGCGAAACCGTGGAAGCTCACCCAGCGGCGGACACGGATTCCGATGGCTGCGACCTTCTCCTCCACCTCCCCGCCATCGGGGCGGAGTGGTTTCTCTGGCCGCCTGACCCAGACCCCGACGCGACCGGGGCGGCGCTCTCCGATCACGTGGAATTCCGCGAGTGCGCCGATCACCCAATCCTCGAGCGTCGAGACAAAGCGGCGCAAATCGCGCCCCCGTTCGGCCAGGTCCATCATCACATAGACGACGCGCTGCCCCGGACCATGATATGTATATTCCCCGCCCCGCCCCGTCACATGCACAGGAAAGCGGTCCCGCGCCAGCAGGTCCGCCTCGATCGCACTGGTGCCGGCGGTATAGAGTGGCGGGTGCTCCAGCAACCAGACACATTCCGGCGCCCCCTCGTCGCGGATCGCCGCGACACGCGCCTCCATCCACTGCAATGCCGGTTCGTAGTCCACCAGGCCGCGAGAGATCTTCCACTCAACCATGCTCCCTGACTATTTGCCGCAACAGGACTTCACAAGCCCCAGACGCTTTGCTATCAGCCGCGGGCTGACACGAGATGCGGTCGTGGCGGAATTGGTAGACGCGCAGCGTTGAGGTCGCTGTGGGGTAAAACCCGTGGAAGTTCGAGTCTTCTCGACCGCACCAAACCGGACTTCCCGTCCAAAACATCTCCTAACACCTTGAATGGTAGGGTGGTTTTTGGGGTTCGAGGTCCGGTTTTTCGGCAGTAGGTTAGGCGGTCTGTGAAGGCCACGTTCAGCACACATCTTTTGGCGATCATCGTGCCTTTTTCCCAGATATTCCAGGGGTTTGCGAGGAAGATCAGGGCCGGTTCGAGGTTTTGCTCGAAGCTTCCTCTGTTCTTTAGGCTGGTGCGGGCCATAACCTCGCGCAGGCGGGCTTTTCCGCGCTCCAGCTCGGCGATTTTACTCTCATAGGCGCGGATCACGGCAGGTTCGGTCGCGTCGATCAACCGCTCGACCAGGGATCCGGCTTGCTTTTCGAGGCGGGCGAGATCGCGCTTGGCCTGTGCAGCCTCCTCCTTCGCCTGGGCGCCCCGCTTGTCCCAGGCATCCCGGAACATCGCCGTGGCGAGATCCATCAGGCTCTGCGTCGGTTGCAGCTTGCGGACCAGGGCGGCGATATCGCCCTCCAGCCGGTTGCGGGGGATGGATTTGCGATAGCTGACACAGGGTTTGTGGTCGCAGATGTAATAGGCGTATTTCTTGGTGCGGCCCTGCGACCAGCAGGCGGTGTAGGGCCGCCCGCAATCGGCGCAGAGGATGGCGCCGCGCAGCGGAAAGTCCTCGCGCATATCCTTGCGAGCGGGGGCTTTTGCGGCGCCCTGGCGGCGCGCCTGCACCTTGTCAAAAGTCTCGAGGCTGATCAGCGGCTCATGCCGACCCTCACGCCAGTCGAGCCCATAGGTCTCCGAGCAGATGAACCCTGTATAGAGCGGCTGGGTCAGAATATCGGTGACCCGCTGCTGCTTGAGCTGGCCCTCTCGCAGATGGGGGAAGTCCGGGCAGCTCTCGAAGAAGCGCTTGATCTCGACCTGGCTTGCAAAACGCCCGCTGGCATACCCCTCAAACGCCTCGCGGACGATGGAGGCGAGCGGCTCGTCTGGCACCAGCACCTTGCCTTCCCCGGCCCGGGTCTCATAGCGATAGCCGACCGGGGCGGTATGGACCCAATAGCCGCTCTGCATCCGCGCCTTCATCTTTTGCGCGACTTGGCGTCCGTTCTGTTTGCGCTCCAATGCGCCTTGGGCGGCCATGATGGTCTCGATGAATTCGCCCTCGGGGCTTTCGTCGATCTTGAAGTTGAGACATTCGATCCGGGCGTGGCGGGCGCGGAAGGCCTCGCGCAGGTCGAGATGGAAGCGCGTGTCGCGGGCAAAGCGCTTGAGATCGTCAAAGATCACGGCATAGCGCTCGCCCGGCTGGGCATCGAGGAAGCTGAGCAGAGCGACCATCCCCGGGCGCTGCATAAAATCACCACCGCCTGTGACTGTGTCGGGGAAGACCGCTTCGACCTCATACCCCTTGGCGACGGCGAACTCGCGGCAGCGTGTTTCTTGGGAGGCGAGACCGTGCCCGTCCTCCTGCTGCGATTTGCTGGAGACGCGGCAATAGATCAGCGCCTTGGTGGGATGTGGATCTTGGGTCATGACTCCTCTCTTTGCGCCTGGGACTGTCTGGCGGTCACTGTGGTTGGATGCGCGGTGGATTGTGCAAAACAGTCTACCACAAGGGCCGGTGCGTCTGGATCTGGAACGCTGGATGTCTCAACTTGTCCACAGATTTCTGGCGCGGCGCTTTGCTGGATCGGATGGACACCGTATCCGAGATCGACAAAGGCGGTGATGATCGACCAAAGCGTGTCGAGAAAAGCGCGCTTTTGCGCGTCGCTGAGATCGGCCTCTGTGAGATAGTGTTCGTAAAGCGCATAGTCGATGGTGAGGGCTGGGCGCCGCCTTGCAGGCTGGGATGCTGGGCGCTGAGATACACTTTCGGCGTTGGGTTTTTTGGTTTGGTTTGGGTCTTTGACCTCCATGGTGTCTCCTTTCTTTTGTGGTCGGTCCGCGTGTATGTGCGGATCGAACACAAAGTGAACATTATAGGATATTTATCCTATTTCCACAAGGATTTTGTGTTGTATATGCCGTCACCGAGAGCGCGCGTAGTGGCGAGGATTGGCCTGGGCTTGACCCGGATCAAGGCTCTTTTCCCCGTCCTGGCCCTGACCCTCGCCCTGGTCCCTGGCGGCAAGGCGCCCTCATTTATGGTGTCCGGTGGCAGCACGCGGCCATCCGCGCTTTGACTCTAGGGGTCAGCGCGGCTGGCTGCTAGCGTTCTATGGCGACAATCGAGCGGCTCTCAGAGCACCGCCTGCCTCAGCCCTTCGGCGTATCGAGGTCGGTGAGATCCAGCTTCATCTCGCAGAGTTTTTGTAGGCCGATGAGAAGTGCCCGCTCGATGTTGAGGATCTCGTTTTGCAGATGCAGGATGTTTCTGGCGCGAATGGCTTGGTCAGTCTGTATGTCCATGAATGGCTCCCTTCAAAAAATGGTGGCCGGACCTTGATACCGCTGCACGCAACGTGCGCCTTATTCATCATATTCGGCGCGATCCGGCCAGAAGGCCGATCACGTGCAACCGGGTATCAAACCGGGCAGTGGAAAATTCCACTGCGGGAATATACTACACGCATTTGTTGTGTTTTATCAAATCAAGGCGCGGGAGCCGGAGGGGATGGGGCAGAAGCCGCAGCTTTCGCCGCCGGTGAGAAGGCCCGTGCAGAGGATTTCGTGAGATCCGGTGGCGAGGCACCTAGATCGTCCAGGCCAGCCCCGAACTCCGCTTCCAGTGCATCCAATTCGTCAGCGTCCAGGGTGCCGTCAGAAAGGTCTTCCTCGGCCTTGTCCAGCCTTCGCTGAGCTTCGAACAACTGCTCCTGCTCCTCTTCGAGCTTCTGAACCGACAGCTTCTTTCCTTGAAACTCATCAAAAGTCGGATGATGCGGGGCGATCAAATCCGGATCTACGTCTGCGGTTGCGTCGTTGCCAGCCTCATCAAATACCTGCGTGCCATCGGCGGAACGAAAGAGCTTGCGACCATCGTCATGGACATAGGCCCGGTCCAGAAGATCCGAAAGATCCCGGCGCGCGAGATCCAGCGCCTCACCGTTGCGCATCAGTGCTTCGGTGTTCTGTGCACGCAGGCGGTCCAATCTGCGGCTGTAATTGAACGCCTGTTGAGCGGCGATGAGAGCGACCCCATCGTGGAGCGCATCTCGCTCGTCCATCCGCTTTTCCTCCATCGCGCGACGCTCCGCGGCTTCCCGGGCCAAGCGGGCTTTACCCTTGGCCGTTTCGTCTTTGGGTAAGGCGCGTTCGATACCACGCGCGAGATAATATGGATCCCATTCAGGCATTCATCCTCCACACTTGGTCCGAATGAGCACGGCAATCAGGGCGCCAGCAGGCTGGTTCGGATAGCGATCAAAGGCGGCATAGATCTTTTCTGTCGTCCCATCTTCGCGATAGAACCAATTGAAGATGCAGTCCAAGCTCTCAGTGGTCTTCCCCTCGGCAAAATACCTGGCATATGCAAGGCCCTCAACGACACCTGCGACATAGCTAAAGCGCTCTTCTTGAGATAGCTTTGTGAGTATCACGCCCGCTGTCAGCCGCTCACTATTCGCCAAAGAGGTGGTGGATATTGACGCTGCAGCGATGAATAAAATCGCAGGCACGTTTGAGCGCGGTTTTGTCCACAACATTAATGACCGAATTGGTTGAAATTTCCAAAACGGCCCGCTGATCTGCTATCATAGATGGTGAAGTCAGGGGGACCAATGACTTAGGGCGCGTGGCGCCGGTCAGAGCTCCCTCTTCAACCCGGACAACCGAAAGGGTCGATTGTGTTGCGCGAGCGCAGGCCTGCGCGCATCCCTCTATCCATCAGAAAAACATGACGAAAATCGGATATCTAAGGGTCTCAACCCGCGATCAGAAGCCGGATCTGTATCGACCCAGTGAAAACCTGCTCATGCTACAG
>JBCBIS010000057.1:0-20924 GCA_038524325.1 Pseudomonadota bacterium | reverse complement strand
ATGCAATGCCCTGGCCGCTCAGGTCACCCTCCCCCCTATTGGGGGAGGGCCGGGGTGGGGGAGCGCGCCCGGGACGGGCGCCAGACATCGCGCATGCGGGCTTGCCCGCATTCCGTTTGACTCAACCGGCCGCAAGGTCTGCCTGGCGCAGGATCACCTCGGCCTGGCGGATCGAGGCGAGGTCGATCAGCTTGCCATCCAGCGTCACGGCCCCGGCGCCGTCCTTCTCGGCCTGCTCCATTGCCGCGACGATCCGCCTGGCCTGGGCCACCGCGGCCTCCGAAGGGGTGAAAACCTCGTTGGCCAGCGCCACCTGCTTGGGATGGATCGCCCATTTCCCGACCATGCCCAGCGTCGCCGCCCGCTTCGCCTGCGCCAGAAACCCCGCCTCATCCGAAAAATCGCCGAACGGCCCGTCCACCGGCAACAGACCATGGGTCCGGCAGGCCGCCACGATGGCCACGGTCGGCATATGCCAGGGATCGCCCCAATGCACCGCCCGCTCCGCACCATCCGCGCGGGTATTCTCCAGCATGTAATACTCGGCCTGGGTCCCGCCGATCCCGGTCGTCGCCATGCCCATCGAGGCGGCATAATCGGCGGCGCCCAGGCTCATCGCCTGCATCCGGGGCGAGGCGGCGGCGATCTCCTCGACATGGGCCAGCCCGGCTGCCGTCTCGATGATCACCTCGAACCCGATCGGCTTCGACCGTCCCTTGGCCCGCTCGATGGCGGTTACGAGGGCGTCGACGGCGTAGATATCCTTCGCATTGCCGGCCTTGGGGATCATGATCAGATCGATCCGCTCGCCCGCGCCTTCCAACAGATCCACCACATCGCGGTACCAATATTCGGTGTCGAGCCCGTTGATCCGGACGGAGAGCGTCTTGGTGCCCCAATCGATGTCGTTGATCGCCTCGACAATGTTCTTGCGCGCCTGCGGCTTGTCCGGCGGAGCGACCGAGTCTTCCAAGTCGATATTGATCACATCCGCCGCACTCGCCGCCATCTTCTCGAACAGTGCCGGGCGCGCGCCGGGGCCGAACAACTGACACCGGTTCGACCGGGCGGGGGCGGGAGGCTGCAGGGTAAAGCTCATGGGATCCTCGCTGATGCTGCATTGCGGCGAAATTTTCTGTCGCCGTCCCTAAGCCCCACGAAACGATCCGTCAACGCGGTTTTCAGCTCCGCCCGTCAGACGCGGAATCCGGCCCGTGCCGGGCCGGATACATGTCATTTTTGCGTTGGCACGCAGCCGGGACCTGGGGCCGGCGGAGGGTGCTCTGGCCCGGCCTTGCCTTGGCGGCCCGGTCAGGGTCTGGCCGAATTGAACCCATGCAGCGCTGCTGCGACGATCTTGTCATCAGATCGGGTTTCGGGACGGTCGATCACGGCATAGGCGGCCGCTCCCCCTTGATGACGAAGGGTTCCGCAATCATGCAGGTAGTCACCCGAGACCCCGGCGCTTTGCACCTGCAGGAAAGGCAGGAACCAGGTCTCATATCCGCCGGTGACGAACAGGATATGGCGCGGTTGGAAGAGATCGAGTTCGGCCCGCAACAAGCGCGCAGCCAGTCCCCATTGATAATCCATCAGCTTCGCGCCGGGATTGCCGCCTTCCCACGGAGCGACCTTGTAGAGATTGCTCCAGGCCAGATGCGAGGACCAGTCCTCTCCGGAGGCCGTGAGCTCGGCCAAGACGCGGCGCGCGATCCGCCAGAAAGCCGATTTGTTTGTGTTATAGCCGTCTTTGTCCGTGTCCCCGGCCTGATCGACAACCCAGGACAGCGGGCATGTCTCGCTGCCAAAAAGCGTGTCGGTCAGCGCCCTGGCGGCGGCGGCATCGGTGACCGGTTGGCTGTCATCCGCGCCGGGTTTGGCACAGAAGTTAGTCGCTCCACCGTTCCCGGCCCGGCCGATCACCATCAGGGTTCCGTCACAGGCGCGGCCGCGCGCCGCGGGCCAGATCGTCAGGGCAGTGTCATTGCTCAGCCCGAGGGAGCAGGCGAGCGCGATCTCCGCGAGCAACTCACGCATTTCGGGCGTCGCTTGAACGCCGTTCTGTAATTGACCTTGCATCTGCAATCTCCTAACTCGCGGGCATGATCCGGCCGATCCTCATTCATCCCGACCCGCGGCTCAAGAAGGTCTGCGATCCCGTGGCAGGGGTCGATGCCGAGGTGCGCGGGTTGATGGCGGATATGCTCGAGACGATGTATGACGCGCCCGGTATCGGGCTGGCCGCGCCGCAGATCGGGGTCAACAGCCGGGTGATCGTGATGGATTGCGCGCCCAAGGCCGCCGAGGGCGAGGCGGAGCCCGCGCCCGAGCCGATCTGTCTGGCCAATCCGGAGATCGTCGCCGCCTCGGAGGAGGTCGCGGTCTATGAGGAAGGCTGCCTCTCGATCCCCGAGATCTATGCCAATGTGACCCGGCCGGTCGCCGTCGAGGTGCGGTTTCTCAACCGCGACGGGGCCGAGGAGACCCGGGCCTTCGAGGGGATCTGGGCGACCTGCGTGCAGCACGAGATCGACCATCTGAACGGCAAGCTGTTCATCGATTATCTCTCCTCGATGCGCCGGCAGATGATCACTCAGAAGATGAAGAAACTGAAACAGCGCCGCGCGGGCGGGTGAGACGGAGGTGCCGCGGCCTTTCCTGCTCTGGCCCGATCCGCGGCTGAAGGCGGTGGCCGCCCCGGTGGCCGGGGTGGACGACGCGGTGCGGGCGATCTGGGCCGAGATGCTGGAGGCGATGTATGCGATGCCGGGCGTGGGCCTGGCGGCGCCGCAACTGGGTATCGGATTGCGGCTGGCGGTGGTCGATGCCGGAACCGACCCCGGCGCCGGGCGGGCGCCGGTGCGGCTGGCCAATCCCGAGATCCTCGCACACTCGGAGGAGACATTGCGCCACCGCGAGGGCAGCCCCAACCTGCCCGGTCTGGCCGAGGAGGTCGCGCGCCCGGCGCGGGTGCGGCTGCGCTATCTCGACGCGACCGGGGCCGTGGCCGAGCGGTGGTTCGACGGGCTCTGGGCGATCTCGGCGCAGCATCAGGTGGACCATCTCGACGGCAAGCTGTTCATCGACCGGCTGAGCCCGATGCGCCGCCGGCGCGCGCTGGAGCAATGGCGCAAATCGCGCCGTCAGAGGGCGCGGCGATGAGGCTGGTCTTCATGGGCACGCCGGATTTTTCGGTGCCGGTGCTGGAGGCGCTGGTGGCCGCGGGCCACGAGGTGGCGGCGGTCTATTGCCAGCCGCCCCGGCCGGCGGGGCGGGGCAAGGCGCTGCGCCCGGCGCCGGTGCAGGCCCGGGCCGAAGCGCTGGGGCTGCGGGTCGAGACGCCGGAGCGGTTTCGCGGGGCAGTGATCGACGGGTTCGCCGCGCTGGCGCCGGACGTGGCGGTGGTGGTGGCCTATGGCCAGATCCTGCCGCAGGCGGCGCTGGATGTGCCGGGACGCGGATGCCTGAACCTCCATGCCTCGCTGTTGCCGCGCTGGCGCGGGGCGGCGCCGATCCAGCGGGTGATCATGGCGGGCGATGCCGAGACAGGGGTCTGCGTGATGCAGATGGCAACGGGGCTGGATACCGGGCCGGTCCTGGCACGGCAGATCGTGCCGATCCGGCCCGAGGAGACGGCGGGCAGCCTGCACGACCGGTTGGCGGCGGAGAGTGCCGCGCTGATCGTCGAGACCCTGCCGCGGCTGGACGCCTTGGACCCGGTGGCGCAGCCGGAGGCGGGCGTGACCTATGCGGCCAAGATCGACAAGGCGGAGGCGCGGATCGATTGGACACGTCCGGCGGCGGCGCTCTCGGCCCATATCCGCGGCCTGTCTCCGTTCCCGGGCGCCTGGTGCGAGGTCGCGGGCGAGCGCGTGAAGGTGTTGATGGCGCGCGAGGAGGCATTCGATGGGACGGCGGCACCGGGTGGGAAGGCGCCCCCCGGCACCGCGCTGGACGACCGGCTGCTGATTGCCTGCGGAACGGGCCGGCTGCGCCTCTGCCGGGTGCAGCGGGCCGGGCGCGGGGCGGTGGAGGCCGACGAGATGCTGCGGGGCTTTCCGGTGCCCGCGGGGACGGTGTTGCGCTAGACCTGTCGGTGTGTGCGCAGGGCCGGAGTCGCACGGGCTGCGCAGGGCGGTGTCGCCAGGCGGCACGGGCCCAAGAGCGTCCAGCTTCTGTAGTCAAAAGGAAAGGGCGGCTGGTCGCCGCCCTTGCGCCATTTCTGGCTCCAAGCTCCCAGGTCGGGTGTCTGATAACAGACCGGTGTCAGCGGCTCCGTCCGGCCTCCGCAGCGGGACAGAATGGCTATGCTGGGCACCGACGCGCTTTGCCCCGGCAAAGCCCCATGATCGTGTATGCGCCGCAGGCGCATTCCGTTTACCTCGATGGCGCAGCGTCGGGGGTGGGTGTGGCGGTCTCGAGCGAGAGCATCCAGTCGAGGCCTTCGGCGACCCACTCCGCAGGGATCGAATGCCCGCCCGGGTGCAGGCAGATCTCCAGCGCGCTGCCCGGGGAACAGCCCCTCCAGCGTTGGCAGGTATAGCGGGCGCCAGTCTCGGCACTGTTCGCCAGGGCCGTTCCGCAGCCATTGATCTTGCGCAGGAGCTCCATGCCCGACGGGATCGGCATCGAGTTGTAGATGCCGACCTCGTCATAGGCCACCACCCGGTCCGCGGTGCCGTGGATATGGCGCAGATTGACCGGACCGGCGGGGCAGGTTTGCGGGTCGGAGTTCCAGAACCCGCCGGCGATCGGGACGAAGGCGGTGAACAGCCCATCGCCATAGCAGGCCAGGTTCCAGACCATCGACGCACCGCGGGAGAAGCCCGAGGCGAGGACACGGTTCGCATCGACCGGCCAGCGGCGCTTGAGATCGGCCAGCACCGCCTGGGCATAGGCCAGTTCGTCCCGCCCGTTTTCGGCCCGGCCGGTGCCGATCTGCCGCCAATAGCCGGTCCGGGCCCAGGGCGCCACGAACATCGCCCCACGGCGGTGCACGGCACCGATCATGACCTTGTTGCGGAACATCCCCTCGGGCGAGGAATTCCAGCCGTGATAGAAGACCACCACGGGCAGAGGGCTGGTGCCGTCCCAGTCGGGCGGGGGGCTGGCAAGGTAATAGCCGCCATCGACCTCGCAGCGCGTATCGCCGCCACAGGCCTGGGCGGTGGATGGAAGGGCAAGGAAGGCGAGGAGCGCAAGCGTTCGAAACATGGATTTAAAGAACGCGATCCGGCGCGTCGGCTCAAGCCACATATTCTTGATGGGGGCCTGTCTGACAGATTGCCCCGAGGCCTGGGGGAGGGTCGCGCGGGTGGCGCCAGCCAGCGCGGCGGCTCAAGCCGGAGTGCTTTGATGGTCGCTTGCCGCGCAGCGTGCGCAACAGATTGTCCCAGAGCCTATGGAGGGGTCGCGCGGGTTGCGTCCTCCGGCGCGGCGGCTCAGGTCGGAGTGCGTTGATAGTTGCTTGCCGGACAGGGAGCCCGACAGAGTGTCCTGAAACCTGTGAAGGGCTCGCACGGCTGGTGTCCGCCGGCGCGGCAGCTCAAACCGAAGAGCCTTGATGGTTGCTTGCCGGATAGTGTGCGCAGCAGAGTGCCTTAGAGCCTGTGGAGGGGTCGCGCGGTTGGTGTTCGTCGGGACGCGGACCTAAACGGCGTGCGCTGGCGCGCACATTCCTTTCATGGCGTTTTCGTCCGAAAACGCGCCGCCTTACATCGTCGGTCTGGTCTGAATAGGCGGCTCAGCGCGTGTCATCTGGCGGGGCGGGGGTCGCAGGCCCGCCCGAACCGGCTCATTTCGGCAGGTCGCCGACCACGCCTTCGACGAACCAATCCATGCCGAGCAGCATGCCGTCATCGGCGGTCTCGCCTTCCGGGATTCGCAGGGTGCCGTCGCGATCGGTGACCGGGCCGGTGAACGGGTGGAGGGTGCCGTTGCGCACGCCCTCCTCGGCGGCTTCGGCGAGGGCTTTCACCGCGTCAGGCATGTTCTTGTAGGGGCTCATCACCACTTCTTCGACATCCAGGCCGCCCCAGTTGTCGGCGCTTTCCCAGGTGCCCTCCAGCACCGCCTTGGCGCGTTTGACATAATAGGGGGCCCAATTGTCCTCGATCGCGGTGAGTTGGGCATTGGGCGCGAATTTCTCCATGTTCGACGCCTGGCCAAAGGCCAGCACGCCCTCGGTCTCGGCCACTTGCAGGGCGGCGGGGCTGTCGGTGTGCTGCATGATGATATCGGCGCCCTGGGCGATCAGGGCCTTGGCGGCATCGGCCTCCTTGCCCGGGTCGTACCAGGTGTTGACCCAGAGGACCTGCACGGTCACCTCCGGGTTCACCGCACGGGCGGCGAGCGTGGCGGCGTTGATGCCGCGGACCACTTCGGGGATTGGGAAGCTGGCGATATAGCCGATCTTGCCCGTCTTGGTCATTTTGCCGGCGATGGTGCCGATGATGTGCCGCCCTTCGTAGAAGCGCCCGGAATAGGTGGCCACGTTATCGGCCCGCTTGAACCCGGTGGCGTGTTCGAATTTCACCTCCGGAAACTGCTCGGCCACCTTGATCGTCGGGTCCATGAAGCCGAACGACGTGGTGAAGATCAGCCCATGGCCCGAGGCCGCGAGCTGGCGGATCACCCGTTCGGCATCCGGCCCTTCGGAGACGCTTTCGACATAGGTGGTCTCGACCCTGTCGCCCAGGGCGGCCTCGATCGCCTGACGGCCCTGATCGTGCTGATAGGTCCAGCCATGGTCGCCCACCGGGCCGACATAGACAAAGCCGACCTTCAGATCGGCGGCCTGGGCGAGGCCCGCCGTCAGGCAGAGGGCGGCGGCGAGGATGGTGCGCAACATGGTGGTCTCCCGGTCGATTCTGTGGCGACATGTTAACGTCATGGGGGCGTCACGGAACCGGAAAATGCTGCGCTGCCGTATAATTCGCTTGCCGCAGCTTGAGGCCCCGTGACACCGCCGGTGGCGGGTCACAGTCCTCCCCTTCCGGCCGCCGATGGCCTAGACTGGCGGGCAGAAACCACCGCAGGGCAGGATGATCGCGGATTTCTCATCGGTTTTGGGCGTGATGGCCACCTGCCTCGCCCTGTTCGGCTTTCTCGATCTGGTGCTCGAGGAGCGCTATAAGCAGACCGTCGCCTGGTATCTGTTCGGCTTCGAGGAGATCCGATTTTCGGGCTTCGAGCGCAGCGTGATCCTGGGCCTGCTTTCGCTGTTTCAGCGCGCGGGCCGGCTGTCGCCGCTGCGCGTGCTGATCTATTCGGTCTGGGCGCTGGCGCTCAGCCTGCTGGTCGCGGCGCTGAATGGCACGCTGAAGCCCGAGGCACCGTTTCACGAGATGTTTGCGGTGATGATCGTCCTCGCGGTCAGCTCTTGGCCCTTTGACTATTGGAGCATTTTTGTCACCCGGTCGCTGTTCTCGGGCGCGGCCGGGCCGCCCTGGAAACTGCCCGCGCTGATCCTGGCCGATCTGGCTTTCTCGGCCGTGCCCTATGCGGCGCTCTTTGCGGTGATCGGCTGGTCCGGCGCCTTCACGGGGCCGAGCGGCTATGAAGAGCTTGCCCTGCCGCAAAAGCTGGTTTTCGTGGCGACCATCGGCGGAGCGGTCTCGATGCTCTTCTCGCTCGGCATCACCTTCGCCCAGATCGTGATCCTCTGCGGCGGGCTGATCCTGCGGGCCGTGACGGGGATCACCCGGCTGAACCTGGTGCTGGCGGCGCATTCGCGGCTGCACGACTATCCGTTCAGCTATATCGGCCTGCTGACGGGGGCAGTGCTGGCCGCGATCGCTTAGCCGAAGGCCGCTCCGCCATGGCCCGGATCGCCGGGGAGGTGCGGCACGCCCCGGCCCTAGACCAAAATCGTTTCAACCTGAATCAGGTTGAAAAAGAATTTTGGTCCAGACTCAGAGCTTTGAGCAAAATCCTGGGATCTGACTGGTTCCGTCAGATCCGTTTTTGCTCTAGCGGTCGGCGCGGAACGGGCGGCCGATCTCGGCCGGGGCGCGGGCGGCGCCGGCCGAGATGGCGACCAGGGCCGCGATGGTCGCCAGATAGGGGGCCATGGCCAGGAACTGGCTGGGCAGGGTCAGGCCGATCTCGGTGCCATAGAATTGCAGCTGGCTGACGGCGGCGAAGAACCAGGCGCCCAGCAACAGCCTCCAGGGGCGCCAGCCGGCGAAGACCAGCAGGGCCAGCGCGATCCAGCCGCGCCCGGCGGTCATCTCCTCGCCCCACATCGGGGTATAGGCGAGCGAGAGATAGGCCCCGCCCAGCCCGGCCATCGCCCCTCCGAACAGCACGGCCAGCACCCGGATCGGCCGCACCGGCAGGCCCAGCGCATGGGCGGCGGTGGCATTGTCGCCCACCGCGGTCAGCATCAGCCCGGGCCGCGTGCGCGCCAGGAACCAGCCGCAGCCGAGGCAGAGCGCGAGGCCGAGATAGACCAGCGCGTCCTGGCCCAACAGCACGCGCGCCACGGCCCCTCCCGCCGGGTCGAGCCCCGCCAGCGGCGTCACCGTCTCGCCGACAAAGCCCTGCCCGATCAGGCCCGAGGCGCCGATGCCAAAGATCGTCAGCGCCAGCCCGGTCGCCATCTGATTGGCCATGCAGTAAAGCGCGATCCAGGCGAAAAGCGCAGCCATGGCCAGCCCGGCACCCGCCCCCGCCAGCACCGCCAGCGGCGCCGAGCCGGTGCGATAGGCCACCGCAAAGGCCGCCACCGCGCCGATCAGCATCATCCCCTCGACGCCCAGGTTCAACACCCCGGCCCGCTCGGCCACCAACTCTCCGGTGGCCGCCAGAAGCAACGGCGTGGCGGCGATCAGGACGGAAATCAGAAACGCCTCCATCAGAGCACCCCGCCGAAGGCATGGGACAGATGCGGTGCACATTCCGCCCGGCTGAACAGTTGAAACCGCGAGAGCTGCGGGAGATGCACGATCAACCGCCCGCGCGGATCGCGGTAATGGCGCAGCTGCACCTTGCCCCAGCCCGAGGGCAACCGCGCGATCTCGCGCGCTTCGGTGGCCCGGACAACCAGCCGCGCCGCCTCGGCGCCGCAAACGATGATCGACCGGCAGGGGGCGATGGCGAAGGCCGCGCGCCAGAAATCGAGGCCAATCGCGCGCCCGCCCTGCCGCTGCGCGGGCGTCAAGGCGCTCCAGGAGCGGCTGCGATAGGGGATCGCCACCCCGGTCAGCACGTCCTCTGGGTCGACGCCGATCATCTCGCACAAGGCGAAGAACTGCTCGGAGATCGGGCTCCGCGCCTTCTCCCGTTCGGCCGCATAGGTGTTGCCGCGCTCGTCCGAGACCAGCCGGGCCGCCTCGCCATGGGGGATTTTCGCGCCCGGGTTCAACGAGAGTAACGCCAATGGGGCGTTGCCGATCAGGCTCCAGGGGGAGTAGAGCAGCTTGAACCCCTCATCGAGGCCCAACTCCCGCTCTCCCCGCTCCAGGCGGGCAAACCAGGCTGCGGCGTCCAACCCGCTCATGCCGCGCGTCTCCAGACCAGGCGGTACCGGATCAGCGTGTCGCAGGCGAGCAGGAAGAACAGCAGCATGCCTTGGAAGACGAAGGTCACGTTTTTCGGCAGTTTCAGCAGGATCTGCGCGTTCTCGCCGCCGATATAGCTCACCGCCAGGACCAGCGCGCCCAGCAGCACGCCCGCCGGGTTCAACCGGCCCAGAAAGGCGACGATGATGGCGGTAAAGCCATAGCCCGCCGCGATGTCCGGTTGCAACTGGCCGATCGTGGCCGAGACCTCGACCGCCCCGGCCAGCCCCGCCAGCCCGCCCGAGAGGAGCAGCACGAACCAGACGTTGCGCGCCTCGCGGAACCCGGCAAAGGCGGCGGCGCGGGGCGCCTGGCCGATGACCGAGATCTCGAAGCCACGCAGCGTCCGGCTCATCATCACCGCCAGCAAGGCGCAGACCAGCAGCGCCAGCAGCGCGCCGGCATGCAGCCGCGTGCCCTCCAAAATCACCGGCAGGACGAACCCGGCGGCGAAATCCGCGCTCTGCGGAAAGCCAAAGCCCAAAGGGTCGCGCCAGGGCCCGCGCACCAGCCAATCGAGCAACAGGGTCGCGACATAGGTCAGCATCAGACTGACCAGGATCTCGTTGGCCTGGAACCGGGTCCGCAGCAGCGCCGGGATCGCGGCCCAGAGCATCCCGCCCAGCAGACCGGCGGCCAGATAGGGCAGCAGCCACAGCGCGCCCGTCGCCTCCGGCAGGCTCAGCGCCAGCCCGCCCGAGAGGATGGCGCCCAGCGTATACTGCCCCGCCGCCCCGATATTCCAGACATTGGCCCGGAACGAGACCGCCAGCCCCGCCCCGATCAGCGCCAGGGGAATGGCCTTCACCGCCAGCTCGGCCCGGGAATAAACATCGGCGAAGGGCGACAGGAAATAGGTCCAGAGCCCCGCGCCCGGGTCGATCCCGATCGCCAGGAAAATTACCCCGCCGCTCAGCACGGTCAGCGCCACGGCCAGGACTGGCGAGGCCAGCGCCATCACCGCCGAAGGGCCCGCCCGCCGGTCCAGCGCGATCATGCCCATGCGGACGCGCTCCGCAGGACCGCATCCTTCCAATCCCCCGCCCACTCACGACGGAGCCGCCGCGCGCGGGGGGTGGGTGGGGGCGGGCGGTGGCTTCGTCGTGAGTGGGCGGGGGTTCGAAGCGCTTGCACGAACTCAAGCCCCTCGCGGAGGTCCCGGGTCAGCAGCGCAGCGTCCCGCTGCGCAGCGCCCGGGACAGCGCGGTGGTCGCGAAAGCCCAGGGTTGCCCCAGCGATCCGCCAGACCCACCAGGCGCTATCCCGGACTTGATCCGGGATCTCCCCCGGCTGCGCGAAACGCTGCCGCAGCTCCCGGCTTGGACCTGAGACCGCATTACTGCGCAAGACGCAATTCTCCGCGACAGGCTCCATGATACGGCTTTCGTGAAGGCGGCCCAACCGGGATCGCACCTTCAAACTGAGACGGCTGAAATATACGCGGCACGGATCCCTTGCACCGGTCATCTGGAGGTCCATCGGGCGGCCAGTCCTGCTGGTCTGCGCTGGAACAATGGAACCGCGGCGCGCCCCCATGGGAAAGAAGGTTGGCAGGAGGGTCATACTGCTGCGGTACGTACAGACGCTGGAGCTCCATTTGATCGTCGCCAGTGCCAAACACAGAGCGCTGCGCAGGACCAGCAAGGCAACCGCGATCGCTCCAGGAAAGCGAGCCGAGAGGCAGGTGGTCAAAGCATGGCGGCCTGACGCGCCGAGAGCGCGTCCAACCGTCGCCGTTGCAACACGCGGGCCTTTCGCGCAGACGGCGCACTGCCCTACCTGAAATGCCTCGTGCGCCCCCACACGGCCCGGACCGGTGGCAACCCGGATCCGGGATGGGTCGTGGCCCTGGGGACAGGTCTGCTGATGGGTCCGAGTATCGGTGTGGGGGCCGTGCCTTAGGCCTCCCACGATGTCCACCCCTTTCGAGGGATGCGGCGCCATCGTCATCAGGCGTCCTGTCCGGCCATCATCAGACCGATGCGCTCGGCGGTCAGCTCCGCCACTGGCGCGGCCCCGGTCAGGCGGCCGGCATGGATCACGGCGATGCGGTCGGCGATCTGGAACAATTCCTCCAGATCCTGGCTGATCACCAGCACCGCCGCCCCCCCGGCGGCCAGCTCGATCAGCGCCGAGCGGATCGCCTGCGCGGCGCCGGGATCGACCCCCCAGGTCGGCTGGCTCACGACCAGCAGACGCGGGCGGCGGAGGATCTCGCGACCGACCACGAATTTCTGCAGATTGCCGCCCGAGAGGCTGGCCGCCACCGGCCGCGCACTGCCCGCGCGCACATCGAAGCGCGCCTGCACCCGCTCGGCCCAGTCGCGCGTCGCGCCGCGGTCGATCCAGCCGCCGCCCAGCATATCGCGCACCAGCCGCTCGGCCCGGTGGTGGCTGAGCAGGATGTTCTCGGGCAGCGCCATCTCGGGCACCGCGGCATGGCCGATCCGCTCCTCGGGCACGAAGGCGGCCCCGGCCAGCCGCCGCTCGGTCGGCGAGGCCGCCCCCATGGCCTGCCCGTCGATCTCGATCATGCCCGGCGCCACCGGCCGCTCGCCGATCAGGGCGGACATCAGAGCGCCCTGCCCCTCGCCCGCCACGCCGGCGATCCCGGTGATCTCGCCCGCGCGCACCGCCAGATCGATCCGGTGGAGCGTATTGGCATAGCTGCCCGAGGCCGGCAGGCTGAGCCCCCGCAGCGCCAGCCGGGTCTCGCCCGGGGCCTGCCGCGCCGCCGGACGGGCCAGTTCGGCAAGCTCCGCCCCGATCATCAGGGCGGCGAGGCTTTCCGGCGTCTCCTCCCGCGGATCGCAGGTCGCCACATGCTGGCCGGCGCGCAGGATCGTCGCCTGCTGGCAAAGCGCGCGGATCTCGGCCAGCCGGTGCGAGATATAGAGGATCGCCACCCCCTCGGCGCTCAACCGGCGCAGCGTCTCGAACAGCGCCTCGGCCTCCTGCGGGGTCAAGACGCTGGTCGGCTCGTCCATGATCAGAAGCTGCGGTTCGGCCAGCAGGCAGCGGATGATCTCGACCCGCTGCTTCTCGCCGGCGCTGAGCCTGTGGACCGGGGCGCCGGGATCGATCTCCAGCCCATAGGCGCGGCTGACCTCCAGGATCCGCGGGGTCAGCGGGCGGGGCATGCCGCCGGGCAGCGCCAGGGCGACATTCTCGGCCACGCTCAGCGCCTCGAACAGCGAGAAATGCTGATGGACCATGCCGATCCCCCGCGCCCGCGCCTCGGCCGGGCCAGAGAGGGTCAGGGCCGCGCCGCGCCAGCGGATCCGCCCCGCGCTGGGCCGCAACGCGCCATAGAGCATTTTCACCAGGGTCGATTTGCCCGCCCCGTTCTCGCCCAGCAACGCATGGCGATCGCCAGGGGCGAGGGCGAGCGACACGTCCGAAACCGCGGTGAAGCCACCAAAGCGCTTGGTCAGCCCCTCGGCTTCCAGCAGGACCGGCCCCGTGGCCAGCCCCGTCCCATGCCCGACGCCCTGCCCAGTGCCATCCGCGGCACCTTGCCCAGCACCATGCGCGGTGCCCTGCCCAGCAACCTGCGCGGCGCTCTGCTCAACGCCCTGCGCGGTAACCTGCCCAGCACCCGACGCGGTACCCTGCCCAGCACCCTGCGCGGTGGTCTGCCCAGCTCCCTGCGCGGTGCTCTGTTCGGCACCCTGTCCAGTGCCCTGCCCCCTGCCCGCATCTGCCGGTGTCATGTCACCGCCCCTCCGATCGTCACCCTGCTGTGATGCCGGGATTGGGCCGAGGCGTCAAATGATTGGCTGCTTTGGGATTGGCGGAGGGCACAACTCGACCTCACCCCGTCCCTAGAAGCCCCCAAGGCAACGCGGATCCCTCAGCCCTCCGCAAATCCCTCAGCCTCCCGATGCGCGACCCCCACACCAAGGACAAAAGGGACAAGGCGAAACACCGCTCCCCCACAGTGGGGCCACCGGTTTCCAGACAGCGACTGCCATGGCCCTGAGTTGGGGATAATGCGAGACGCTGTTGTTCTCGGGGCCGGGAGGCTGGTGCGCGGTGGGGCTGTCGGTTCCCCAAGGGGCGGCCACTCCGCTCCCTGAGACGGTGGGGTAATGCACGGGGTCGCGGCCGTCGGGGCGGGTCGCTCGTTTTGAGAGAGCTCGGGGGCGTCGGGTCGCAGCGGGAGGGGGGGCGCGGGATCTCTCGCCTCTACCGGGCGCTCCGCACGCTTTGGCCAGTTCAGGCCGTGCCGCGGAGCGGGTCGACATACATCAGCGCCATGTCCCAGGGGAAGAAGATCCAGGTGTCCTGGCTGACCGAGGTGATATAGGTGTCGACCTGCGGCTCGCCCTTTGGCTTGGCATAGACGGTGGCGAAATGCGCATTGGGATAGAGCGAGCGGACCAGGCGCAGCGTGCCTCCGGTATCGGCGAGGTCATCCACGATCAGCGTGCCGGTGCCGTCTCCGATCGCGGCATCGGGCGCCTTCAGCACCTCGAGCTGGCCCTGGTTCTGGTGGTCATAGGATTTGATCGCGATGGTGTCGACGGTGCGGATGTTCAGCTCGCGCGCCACGATACAGGCGGGCACCATGCCGCCGCGGGTGATGGCGACCACGGCGCGCCAGGCGCCCTCGGCGCCCGGGCCGCGCCCGTCCAGCCGCCAGGCCAGGGCGCGGGAGTCGCGGTGCATCTGCTCCCAACTGACGTGAAAGCCTTTCTCATGCGGCAGCTTTTCGGTCATCTGAGCCCTCTTCCTTTGGCATTTCGGGCCCGGCAGCGCCGCGCCGCGCCCAGCGATGTTGCGGGTGCGAGACTAGCGATTTCTGGACAAATTGGGAGGGGGTTTCCCACCCCGCCGCCAGAGGCTGACCCAGCCGCTGTTCGAAGCCCCGAAGGCAGGCGGATGGTGGCCGCCTGCGTGGTGCGGAGGGCTCCCGCCTTTCCGAGCCCGCTTCCGCCAGAGCGTCGCGCCGGGCAACGCCACATCCTGGCTGCGAGCCATACGCGCGATGTCCGAGCGGATTGGGAGGAGGGTGCCCGCCCCTCCACCAGTGGCTGCCCCCCGCCGCTGCTCCAAGCCCCGGAGGCAGGCGGATGATGACCGCCCGCCTGTGTGGTGCGGAGGGCGCGCGCCTTTCCGAGCCTGCTTCCGCAGGGGCGCCGCGCCGGGCAACACAGCATCCTGGGTGCGTGCAAACCACGCGATGCTTGGGCAGATCGGGAGGGGGCCGCCGGGTCCCCAAACGCTAAACCAGAGACTGCGCCGGGGACAGGAGGCGTTGGATCTTGGCAGCAGTTCAGATGCGCAAGCTGCGCGATCCCCGGAACCCACTCCTACGGCGCCTCGCGCCCAGCTGCGGAGCATCGTGCGATGGGGCCGGTGTGCGGCGCAATCCCTGGACGGACTGAAGGACCGCCGCGTTCCCGGATGCCGAGCCGCACGCTGCGCCGGGCACTGCACGGGCCTCTATTCGGTAGGTAGCGCCGGCCCCGGTGGCGCAGGGTGGGTCAATAGCTGCATGGTGCTCTATACGGCATGCTGCGCCGGCTTCTGCGACCGAGTCTGCGCCCGTCACTGCGCCCGTCACTGTGCCCATCACTCGGCTGGCCGCTGCGATGGCGGCCCAGGGGTTGGCGGGTGCGACGGCAGCGCGTCTGCCGCGCGGGATCAGGTCGTGACCCGGGCGTTGATCCGTTCGGTCGACTCCATCGCATCGCCGCGGGCCGGATCGTCGCGTTCGACATCAGAGGCGGCGAACACCTTGTTGCGCCCTCCCTCCTTCGCGGCATAGAGCGCCTGATCGGCCCGCTTGATCAGATCCTGCAGGTCTTCGCCATCGGTCGGATAGGTTGCAACGCCCGAGGAGATCGTCACCCCCAGCATCTGGTTGCCATAGCGCACCCGGCGCTTCTCGATCGCCTTGCGCAGCGCCTCGGCCCGCGCAACGATGTCATCCGGGCCGACGCCCGGCAGGAGGATGATGAACTCCTCCCCGCCAAAGCGGCAGGGGATTTCGCGCCCCTTGAACATCTCGGTCATCACCGCCGAGATCGTGCGCAGCACCTGATCGCCCGCGTCATGGCCCTGGGTGTCGTTGAAGATCTTGAACCGGTCGACATCGAAGCTGATGATCGAGATCGGCTCGCGCGACGTCATCGACCGGTTGATCTCGCGCCGGGCGGAATCGAGGAAGAAGCGCCGGTTATAGAGCCCGGTCAGCACATCGCGGATCGACTGGTCGCGCAACTGCTCGCGCAGTTTCAGATTGGCGATGGCCAGCGAGATCTGCTCGGCGCAGATATTGGCAAGCTCCCGCATCTCGCTGATCTGATCCTCTCTGAGGCGGCTGCCATCGGCGACCGACACCGGCAGATCGGTGTGCAGCAGGCCCACCGTATCGCCATGGGCGGTGATCGGGACACAAGTATAGCGCTCCGGCATCTCGCCGCTGTATTGATCGGCCACATGCGCACAGGGAAAGGCGATATCGTTCTCGCCAAAGGCATAGGGCCGGCCCCGTCGCAAAGCCCAGCAATCGGCCGGATCGAAATGCCGGATCAGCGGCCCGTCATTCCAGGAACAGACCCCGTCGAGCATATCGCGGTTATCGGTATAGACATAGAGCGAGCCGCGGCATTGCGGCAGCAGCCGGGCGAGGAAGGTCTTCACGACCTCATACATCTCCTCGACCGTGTCGCAGGATTGCAGCCATTCGTTGAAATCGGTCAGCAGATGGCTTTCCTCGCGCTTGCGCGCCTCGAACAGCCGCGCCTGCTCGGCCTTGACCCAATTGGCCCGGCGATCGGTCACGTCGCGGCCGACCGAGATGAAATGGGTGTTGCGCCCATCGGCCGAGAAGATCGGGATCAGCTCGCATTTGAACCAGAATGGGGTGCCGCCCTTGGCATAGACCTGCAGCTCCGAGCGTGTGGTCTGGCGCTCGCGGAACCCGGCGCGCAGCTTGTAGATCTCCTCGATCGACGTGTCCGGGCCGCAGAGGAGGTCGATCGGGCTTTTGCCCTCGACATCCGAGACATTGTACCCGGTGCGCTGGGCGAAGGCGCGGTTGATCCACTCGATCCGCCCCTCCGGACTGGTGATATAGACCAGGTCCGAGGCATGGGTGGCGACCAGGGCGGTGCGCTCCAACTCGGCCCGCTGCGCCTCCAATTCGCGCTTCTCCAGCTTCAGGTCGTCCAGCTTCTCGCTCAGCTCCGCCTGCGCCTTCTCGGCCTTCTCCTTGGCGGTGGCGACGATCAGCTCCTGCACCCGCATCTCCGAGACATCCGAGAGCGTGACGACGAACCCACCCGCCGGGGCCGGCCGCGCCTGGGCGCGCAACTCGCGGCCCGAGGCGGTGGTGATCTCGTAGAGGAACGGCTTCTGGCCGGCGAACCCCTTCTTCGCCGCCTCATAGGCCTCGCGCGTCAGCGCGCCGGTCGCCATCCCCGCCAGCAACAGGTCGTCGCGCGCGGTCCCCGGGCTCAGATCCTCCGAGGTCAGCTCCATCAGCGTCACCGCCCGCGGATTGGCCAGGATACAGCGCCCCTCGGCATCCCACAGAACCACGCCCTCGGCCATCGCACGCACGACCTCCAGCGCATGCGCGTCCGAGCCGGCCGGCAGCCCATCCGCCCCGCTGGCCGGACGCAGCCCCCCCGGCGCCGCGGATTTCGCGCGCTTCGTCATGCCCTCACTCCCGTTCCCAAGGGTTCGCGGGGGCGGAGTATCCCCACCGCCCCCAAACATCCCGTTAACCCCCCCTCGACGCGGCCCGCCCGATCGGGCAGCCTCGCGCGCCAGGGCGGAGAACGGAGAGACCCATGGAAATCTGGCGCCACCGCAAGGGCGGGATCTACACCATCCTCGGCATCGTCGAGGGCATCGTCTACTACGTGGCCCACAGCGACGGAGCGCTCTGGTACCGCCCCGCCGAAGAATTCTTCGATGGCCGCTTCACCCGCATCCACGGCCTGATCCAACCCACCCCCGAGGAGATGGGCTTCAAGCGCGGCTGAGCCTGTGGCATCCTTAACGAATGATTGATTTTCTTCTTACTCCAACTGGCGCTGCCCTTGCGGCACCGGCGGTGGCGTTTCTGATCTGGTATATCGACCGGATGACCGGCCTCGTCCGGCTGATCTTCGGCATCGGCAAAACCGAGACCAAGGTCGAGATCCAGCAGACCGCCATCACCACCCCGACCGACGAGCCGGCCATGGTCATGTCCCGCTCGGTCTTCGAAGCCGAGCTTCAGAAAAGGGCCGCCGAGGTCGAGGAGGCGTTGCAATCCGCGTCCGAGGAGGAACGGTCGCACCTCCTCGCCCAGCAATCCGAACTCCAGCGCAGGCTCTCGGATGTCGAAGCCGCGCTTCAGGAGCGCGAGGCGAAGATCACCGACCTCACCGCCCTGCTCCAGCGCGAGGGCAACGAGATCGGCGGCGACCGGCTGCAACACGCCATCGACGCGCTCGAACGCGGGGACTTCTCCGAAGCCGACGAGATCTTTGCCGAAATCGAGGCGCGCGAAGCCCTCGCCGTCGACCGCGCCGCCCGCGCCGCCTTTGGCCGGGGGGAAATCGCCGAAGAACAGATCCGCTGGCTCGACGCCGCCGAGCATTACAAACGCGCCGCCACCCTCGCCCCGGATTACGACCGGCTGGAGAGGGCGGGCACCTTCCTCTGGCGCGCGGGGCGCAGCGGCGAGGCGGTGCGGTTCGAGGAGGATCTCGTCGCCCTCTCCAAACGCACTCATGGGGTGGAGGCGGCACAAACTGCCACGGCCCTCAACAATCTCGCCGCGAGCTATCGCGCCCTTGGCCGGTTTGAGGAGGCGGAGCCGCTCTACCGCCAGGCCATCGAGATCGACGAGGCCACCCTCGGCACGGCGCATCCCGACTATGCGACCGGCCTCAACAACCTCGCGCTCCTGCTGCAGGACATGGGCCGGTTTGAGGAGGCGGAGCCGCTCTACCGCTCAGTTGTGGAAATACTCCCCGAAGACAACGATAATTTTTCTGGGGCTCTCAACAACCTCGCGCTCCTGCTGCGGGCCATGGGCCGGTTGGAGGAGGCGGAGCCGCTCTTCCGCCAGGCCATCGAGATCGACGAGGCCACCATCGGCACGGCGCATCCCGACTATGCGACCGGCCTCAACAACCTCGCGCGCCTGCTGCGGGACATGGGCCGGTTGGAGGAGGCGGAGCCGCTCAACCGCCAGGCCATGGAGATCCGAGAGGCTGCCCTCGGCACGGCGCATCCCGACTATGCGCAGAGCCTCAACAACCTCGCGCTCCTGCTGTGGGACATGGGCCGGTTGGAGGAGGCGGCGCCGCTGTTCGATCAGGCCGTCGCCATTCTCGAGGACCGGTTGGGGGCGGAGCATCCGACCTCCATCAAGGTCACAGCCAATCGCGAGGCGTTCCGGGCCGAACGCGCATCCTCTGAGTAAGCGCCGTCCCGGGCTTGACCCGGGACCTCCACGAGCTGCGCGAGACGCCCGGACCGCCCCGCGCCGCGTGCCGCCGCACACCGGATGTCCTGTCGCCAAAAATCGCGTGCGCGCGACACATCCGTCGATTTTGTCGCGCACCCTGTCGCGCCCCTCCACGCGACAAAAGTCGCCGCTTGACCGCAGGCGCCATGCAACCCAGACTTGTCCCCGATATCAAGGCGACAAACCGGATGGAGGGGGATATGAGCATTCTAGGTGGTTGTTTTTGCGGGAAAATCCGCTACGAGCTGACCGGAGACGTTCTGGTCAACGGCATGTGCTGCTGCAAATCCTGCCAGAATTTCACCGGCGGCTCCGGCAACCCCACGGTTGCGATTTGGGCCAAGGATATCAAGTGGTTAGCCGACCAGCCAGCCTCCTACCAACACAGCCCGCAGGGGGCAACGCGGCAATTCTGCGCCACCTGTGGCACACAGATCACAGCGCAGGTCCCCTCGGCCGAGGCGATCCTGACAGTCAAGATCGGCACCTTCGACGACCCGACCCAATACAGCGGCCCACACGTCGCCATCTGGTGCGAGGACAAGCCTAACTGGTTGAATTTGCCTGATAAATGCATGGCCTTCCAGCATGGCTCGCCGGAGATGCCAAAAGCTTTCTAGGGCTTTTCCCCGCCTTTCCAGCGTGTTAACCAGCGATACTGCGCTGCAACACGAAGGAGGGGCAAATGGGCAAGGTGATCCTGTTCGCGCAACAAAAGGGCGGCGCCGGGAAGACGACCCTGCTGACCCAAATCGCCTGCCAGCTGGTTGGCCAGGGCAAGGCGGTCACACTGGTGGATGTGGACCCTCAGCGGACCGTAACCTCTTGGTTTGACACACGTTTACAGAAGCGTGGCGAGGCCGGGATGGAGCTGATCGAAAGCTCGGAATGGCGCGTCTCGGGCGATGTGCGCCGGGCGAAGGACGGCTCGGACTATGTGTTGATCGACGCGCCGGGCAATGCCGATATCCTGGGCCGGTTCGCGATGCGCGAGGCGGATTTCGCCGTGGTGCCCTGCCAGCCCTCGATGCCCGATGTCTGGGCCAGCGAGGTGACGCTGGCGATGCTGACCAAATCTTCCTGCGATCATGTCGTGGTTCTGAACCGCTGCCCTACCAGATCTCGTGCTGCCGATGAGGCGGCGGAGGCGTTGTCCGAGACAGGCGCCGAGATCCTCAGCGCCCGCATCGGCCAGCGCGCGGCCTTCACGGAGGCCTTTCTGAAAGGCGCCGGGGTCAGCGAGACGGCCAAATCCTCGAAAGCGGCGGAGGAGATCGCGGCGGTGACCGAGGCATTGGTGAAGGAGCTTGGCTAGCTCTGCGCCAATGCGCGCAATTCATAAATCAATTCAAGGGCTTGGCGCGGGGTGAGCGTGTCGGGATCGACCGCCTCCAACCGCGCCTCCACCCCGCTCGGAAGCGCCGGCGGCGGCACCGCCCGGGCCGCCGAGAACAGCGGCAAGGCATCCGCCAGGGCCGCGGCCCCCTCCTCGCGATCGCTGCTCTCCAACCGCTCCAGCACCGCGCGGGCGCGGGCGATCACCGCCTCGGGCAGCCCCGCCAGCCGCGCCACCTGCACGCCATAGGAGCGGTCGGCGGCCCCCGGACGCACCTCGTGGAGGAAGATCACCTCGCCCTCCCATTCCCGCACCGCCACCGTCGCCGGCGCGAGGCGCGGCAGGGTCTCGGCCAGGGCGGTCAGCTCGTGGTAATGGGTGGCGAAGAGGCCACGGCACTGGTTGACCTCGTGCAAATGCTCCAGCGTCGCCCAGGCGATGGAGAGCCCGTCATAGGTTGCCGTCCCCCGCCCGATTTCATCAAGGATCACAAGGGCTTGACCGCCCGCCTGGTTCAGGATCGCCGCGGTCTCGACCATCTCGACCA
>JBCBIS010000056.1:0-21398 GCA_038524325.1 Pseudomonadota bacterium | reverse complement strand
GGGCCGGGTCGAACCCGTCGAAGGCCGCCCGGAAAGCCGCGCGCTTGCGCAGAATCGTGATCCAGGCCAGCCCGGCCTGGAACCCGTCCAGAACGAGTTTTTCGAACAGGGCCCGGCTGTCCGGCTCGGGGCGGCCCCATTCCTGATCGTGATAGGCGACATAAAGTGGGTCTGTCCCGCACCAGTCGCAGCGTCCATCGCCGGTTTCCTGTCGCATTCTCGGACTCTCCCGCGCCAATCCCATCGCATTAAGATTCTATTAGAACGAATTTGGAACATATGCGCCAGTCTAGGTGTGTAGAGTTGGAGGATGACATGGCCGAAGGAATGGATTGGGGCCCTATTCCTAGATGCGATGACGGACCGGGTCAGCACGCGATGCTGATGATCGCCATCGACAATCTGCTTCCGCTGGAACAATTGTTCGGCACCGGCCTCGCCAGCGACATTCTCAAAGTGGTCGATCACCGGCTGTCGCGGCTTCTGCCGCGGATCGGCCAGATGTGGCGCCCCGAACACCGGCGCTTTGCCATCGTGGTGCCCGGCATGACAGAGGAGGGTGCGCGCAGCCTGGCGAATATCATCCAGACCGAGATTGCCCGTGAACAGATCGAAACCGCCAGCGGTCCCGTGGCGGTCACCGCCTCGATCGGCTGTGCTGTGATCGACAATGCCGCCATCGCCCGGCTTGGCCCGATGGCAAACGATGCCCTGATCGAGGCGATGTCAGAAGGCGTCGGTTCGGTCCGCGTCGCCTGCGATTCGGACGAGATTGCCGAGCACCGGTCGAAGCTCCTCGGCATCGCGCAGACCACGATGCGCGCGCTCGGCGCCGGCCAGCTCACCATCGCCTATCAGCCCGTCGTCGCCTCGACCGGATCGCGCACGGTGGCCTTTCACGAATGCCTCGCCCGGATCCGCCTCGACACCGGCCGTGTTCTCAGCGCGGGCGAGTTCATGCCCGCGGTCGAGCGGCTGGGACTGGCCACCATCATCGACCGGCAGATCCTCGGCATGGCGCTCGAGACGCTGAAGAAGCACCGCGCCGCCCGGCTCTCGATCAACCTGTTTCCGCAATCCATGCAGGATGCCGAATGGATGGCGCTGTTTCGCAACGCCGTGCGCGAGGACCCGGATCTGGCCGAGCGCCTGATCATAGAGGTGACCGAGACTGGGGCCGTTCTGGATGTCGCGCGCACCCGCAAATTCATTGGCCATCTGCGCGATCTGGGCGTCGCCTTCGCGCTCGATGATTTCGGCTCGGGCCATACCTCGTTCGGGCATCTGCGCGATTTCCGCTTCGACATGATCAAGATCGACAGCGCCTTCATCAAGGATATCGGCAGCAATCCCGACAACCGCTTTTTCGTGAAGACCCTGGTCGCCATCGCCGAGCGGTTCGAGATGATGACCGTGGCCGAGGCGGTGCAGAACGCGCATGACGCGCAGATCCTGGCCGATCTCGATGTCGGGTATTTCCAGGGCTTTTTCTTCGGCACCCCCGGCTTTGTCCTCGAGCCGATGCCCGAACCGGCGCAGGTGCTGCGCGACAGCGCCACAGCGCTCTGACATGCCAGGGGAGGGTGGTGCGGCGGCCTAGAACCGCGCCCCCTGCTCCAGCGCGATGAAATAGCCAATCGCCCCGGCCACCGCGAGGCCCAGGATCACGGCCAACGCGATCTTCCAGGCGGAGTATGGCCGCTCGCCGCTGACCGCCCCGGTGCGCCCGTTGATCACCACGCGGAACGGCTTGTTCTTCCAGCGATAGGCGGCCAGCCAGACCGGCAGCAGGACGTGCTTGAAGGTCACCTCGCGATACCAGGCCTGCATCGCCGTGATCCGCTGCTCGTCCCCGCCGATATCGAAGCGGATGTCGCGGCGCAGGATGCTCTCCATCGTGCCCTTGGCGGTGGCGAACCCGTCCTCCAGCGAGCGGGCCGGCGCCTCGGCCCGGAACCCGGCCAGGAAGGCGGGGCGATAGGGTTCCAGCGCGGCCAGATCCCAACTCCGCCCGCCCGCCTCGGCCCGGTCGCCCGTGGGGCCCAGCGTCTCCGAGGCCGGCACCAGCACGTCGTCGAAGAACCGCGCCACCTGGCCCGAGACCGGGCGCCAGCGGATCCGCCGCTCCTGATAGGTCTGCCGCTGCGATTTGCCATCGACCATCACGGTCCGCGTGCGGGTGACGTAATAGGCATCGCCCCGCATCCCCTGATAGCGCGCCGACCCCTGCGCGTCATAGGTGTAATGCGGCAAGTACACGCCCGAGATCGGCCGCCCGGCTTCGGCATATTTCTTCAGACCCGAGGGCGCGAACCAGAGCCCGCCGAGCCAGGCCGACAGCCGCGCGCGCGCCTCGCGCTCGGTTAGGGCAAAGGGCAGCACGGCGCCCGGTTTCGGGTGGCGGTGCTGATGGGTCTCGTCGCGGGCCAGAGGGGTTGCGCAGAACGGGCATTCCTCGGCCAGGGTGCCTTCGTCCAGGGTGATCTCGGCCGCACAGCCCGGGCAGCGGATGGTCGCCGTGGTCTCGACATCGCTGGCGGCGAGCTGGTCGGAAATCGCCCTCTCGTAATCCAGCTCGCGGATCGGGTCCCCGGTCCACGGCCCGGCCTCGAGATCCGGGATCTCGTTTTCGGTCCCACAGCTTTCGCAGATCATACTGCGCGTGCCGGGTGCGAAGACCAGCGTGGCCCCGCAATTCGAACAGGGGAGCTCGTCTGACACCTCTAACCCCCTGACCCTGTCCAGGCTGCCGCCAGGATCATCACGACGACAAGGAACTTCGTCATTGGCGCCGCAATCTGCGCGGTCAGCCCCGTGAATTCGCCGGTCAGGATAGGGCCCGCGACACCCTCGAGCGGCCGATGCCCCAGCACCCTCCCGGACCAGCCGCAGACCGCGGCCCTGTGGGACTGATTGCGCCAGCGGTAGCGCACCAGCCAGACCGGCGCCAGCACGGTCAGGCAATGTTCGAAGTGGAGGAGCCCTTGCGCGCGGGCGTAGTCAGACCCATGCAGCGACAGTGCTGTCAGCTGCGCGACCTCGCCTTGCACCGCGTCCGCCCGGCTGGTCTGGGGCCGGGTTGCATCATAGCCGAGGATGTAATCCGGGTGCCATGGCGTCAGTGGAACCTGGCGCCAGAGATCCTCCAAAATATCGCCTTGGCCAATAAAGCCGCCCAATTGCGCGCAGGCCGAACGCGCGACCCAGGACCGACCCTCCCGCGCCTGGCTATTGCCGACCGAGATCTTGTGGAAGGGTAGGAACAGCGGGGCGGCCTGATCGATCCGGGCGTTTCTGATCCCGACTGGCGCGCTCGGCATTTCTGCCAGCCATGTCGAGAGCTCCCCCCGCGCATCGGCCTCGGTCATCTGCATCGGGATCACCGCGTTGATCTCGCGGTGTAGCCCCCTTGCCCGCCGGATAAACTGAGTGCCGCAGAAAGGGCAGGGCGCCGCCAGCCGCTCGGGCCGGGCGGACAGCGCGACGCCGCAGCCGGGGCAGCGCGCCGACGGGCCCAGACCAACCTCGGGCGCCGCCGCGGCCCCTGCGCCGCGCTCCCAACCGCAGGCGCGGCAGGCAACGGTCTGTGTCTCAGGCGCGAAGGCGACGGATCCGCCGCAGGATCGGCATGTGTCGGACCACGCGGCCATTGTCACCCGGCGGGCGGGGGCGGGGGCGGGGCGATGGTGAAGAGTTGCGCCAGGGCCGAGACCTCGCCTGCCTTGGTCCAACCGTCGAACCCGGCAGCCCAGACCAGGGTGTCGCGGGTGAAGCTGCCCTCGGTCACCATCCGGCCCAGATTGGCGCGGCTGTAGGGGCCCTTGGTCTGGCCCGCCTCGGCGATGTGATAGACGACATCCTGCGGGGGAGGCGGTGGCGGCGGGGCCATCGGTGCCGCCTGCGGGGCTGGCTGACCCCAGGGCGCAGCGGGCTGCATCCGGTTGGCCATTGCCATGCCCATGCCCAGCCCGATCCCCTCGCCCATGCCGCCGCCCGAAGGGTTCTCGGCCGCGGCCCGCATCGCCTCGGCGGCCTGGAATTCGGCATATTTGCCGAGATCGCCGATCACGCCCATCGAGGTCCGGCGATCCATCGCCTGCTCGACCGCTTCGGGCAGCGAGACGTTTTCGACGAAGAGGGCGGGCATCTCGATCCCGTATTCCGCAATCTCGGGCGCGATCCGCTTGCGCAGGAACTCGGCCATCTGATCGGTATTCGCCGCCAGATCCAGCACCGGGATGCCGCTGGAGGCCAGCGCGTTGGAAAACCGGCTGACGATCACATTGCGGAGCTGGAAGGTCACCTCGTCGGTCGTCACCTCGCCATCGGTGCCGACAATCTCGGACATGAACTTGGCCGGCTCGCTGATCCGGATCGAATAGGTGCCAAAGGCCCGCATCCGCACCGGCCCGAATTCCGGGTCGCGCATCATGATCGGATTGCGCGTGCCCCATTTCAGGTCCTGGAAGCGCCGCGTGTTGAGGAAATAAATCTCGGATTTGAACGGGCTGTCGAAGCCATGATCCCAATGCTGGAGCGTGGTCATGATCGGCATGTTATTGGTCTCGAGCATATAGAGCCCGGGTCCGAACACATCCGCCAATTGCCCCTCATGGATGAAGACCGCCGCCTGCACCTCGCGCACCGTCAGTTTCGCGCCGTATTTGATCGCGTTGCCCTGGCGCTGAAAGCGGTAGACCATGGTGTCGCGGGTGTCATCGGTCCACTCGATGACATCGATCAGCTCGCCACGAATCATGTCCCAGATCATCTTACCCTCCTGCCTCTCCGGCGACCAATTCACGCGCGATCTGCCGTACGATCGGCATCGCCTCCGCCTCGGTCATCCCGGCCTCTAGCCGCGGATCGTAGAGGATTCGCAGAAGAAGTTCATCATGTGTCGTGAGCAGGGCAAACTCGGGAACATCGTTGAAGATCGAGGGACGATTGTCGGGGTGGTCCGAAAGGGCGCCCATCGCAACGGCAAGCCCCTTCTCGACACAGGATCGGTTCAAGCGATCCGGCAACCCTGCGCGGATGAAGACGAAGGCCGCCAATATGTCCGACTGTGTCGGCGAGGCTCCCTCTGGTCCGAAGACGATACGCTGTGTGCATGCCAGCTGGGGTGTGTCGCGGAACTCTCTCACAAAGCGGGCGAATTTCGGCACGTCGCGTGCGCGGTCGAGTAGGGGAGCGAAGTCCTCGGGTGCCAGAAAGCGGATCTCGACCTCGTAGGCTTGCCCAGGGTTCTGGGCCAAGATGCGCCGGCGGGTTTGCTTGGTCAGCCGCCTCATTGTCTCTGCAACCAGCCGGTTTTCGCTCCGCTGCGAGCAGAAGGCGAAGGTGCGATAGAAGATCGGCCCCGGCCAACGGCGCAGGGCGCCTGATGCTGCAGTCTTCTCGCCGCTCGAGAAAACGCTGCGCCGGAATGCCTGGGACAGGTCCTCGGCGGTGAAGGCAACATCAACCGGCGCGCGCTCCAGCCGCAACAAGCCTTGATCGACAAATCTGTTTTCCTGGGCGGCCCAATCGAAGTCCTCCGGCGGCGTCCCGGCACAGCCTACCAGCAGGAGTGGGATGGCACACAGCATACGCCGTCTCATCCGCCTTCCTCCCGGACGAGGTTTTGTGCAATCTTGCGCACGACGGGCATTGCCTCCTCCTCACTGATCCCGGGCTGCAGCCGGGGGTCGTAGAGGATTTGCAGCAGCAGTTCGTCATGGGTTGTCAGCAGGGCGAATTCTTCGTCGTCATTGAAAATCGAAGGGCGCACCTTGTCGTCGTCATTGGCCAGACCCATGGCCTGGACCAGCTCCTCCTCGACACAGCTCAGGCGGAACGCGTCGCTGTAGCCCGCACGGATCAGGATCAGGGCATAGGAGATGCCGCCGCGCGGGCCGTCATCCGAGGCCCGCTCGGCATGATATGTCCGGGCCCGGCAGAGGATCTGCGAGCTGCGGAAGTCGTCGATCAGATCGGCATCGCTGTCCGAACTCAGCTCCCGTGCCCAAGTGATCCGATCGTCATAGGCGGCCTCGTCCAGCACCAGGATGTCGAAATTCGATTTGCGGTCGTCCGGTTCCTCGCGGATCGGGAGGCCGGTGATCCGGGCGATCCGGTCGAAGGTGGCGATCACATCCTGGCGCACGCCGTTGGCCTCGGCCGCGGGCGCGTAGATGTTCCACCGGATCGGCTCCTCCCAGCGGGTCATGATCGAGCTGGTGCGGCCGTCGTTCAATTGCGGCTCCAGCCCGAAGGCGATCAGGGCGAAGTTCCGTGCGATGATGTCCCGGTCGAAAGGGGCGTCCGTGGGCGCGCGGTCGGTCCGTAATTTGCCTTCCTTGAGCAGCGTCGCCTCGACCCAGGCGAGATCGCGCCCCGTGACGGTCGGCGCGCAAGCGGCGGTGCAGAGCGCGGCGACCACCAGAACGGCAAGCCTGACACCCCGGTCGGAAAAAGGATTTCGACGCAAATGCCACCTCGAGATCAAAAACGGGCCGGCAACTCCAGCTCGCCGGCGATGCGGCGCACGATGGGCATGGCCTCGGCCTTGCTCATCCCGGGTTTCAGGCGGGGGTCGTAGAGGATCTGCATCAGCAATTCGTCATGCAGGGTCATCAGGGCGAATTCTTCGTCCTCGTTGAACAGCGAGGGGCGCACGGCGTCATCGTCGCGGATCAGGCCCATGCCCTGGGTCAGCTCTTCCTCGATGCAGGAGCGGCGCAGCGTGGCGGGCAGCTCGGCCCGGATGAAGACCAGCGCATGGCCGATCTCGCCGGTCAGATTGCCGTCAGGATCGGTCCGGCGCAGCATGGTGCCCGAGCAGATCAGCTCGTCCGAGAACAGACCCGCGAAGACCTCGTAGAGCGCCTCGTCCTCTTCGGCGCGGAGATGGGACAGAAACGCCTGCCGCTCCTCATAGCCGAACACATAGATCCCCATGTTCCAATCGGCCGCGGCCGGGTCCGCGACCTCGGTCATCGACAGGCCCGAGGCGCGGCTGATCCGGCGGGTCACATCGCCCAGCGCCTGCCGGTCGCTGGCGGTCAGCCCGCCATAGACGGCATAGCGGATCGGCCCGATCCAGCGGCGGATCACATCGATATCGGCCCGCGCCTCCTCGCCCAGATCGTCGAGGAATTCGGGGTCGAGGCCGAAGGCGGTCTTCGAGAAGTTCTCGGCCAGGTCGGCATCGGTGAAGGGGGCATCGGCGGGCACACGCTCGGTCCGGAGCTTGCCCTCCAGCTCCAGATTGGCCTGATAGGCGATCCAGTATTCCCGCGAATAGCGCGGCCCACAGGCCGCAGCCCCCAGGGCGCCGGCCAGCAGGCAGATGCGCATCAGCAGGCGGATCGGTCGTGCTCCAGTCATGATCGGCAATGTGGCGTCAGCCGCGCGGGAAAGAAAGCCCCGCCAGGTCAACAATTCGAGCGAAAGGCGACACATCTGCCTCAGCCGGGGGCCGAGAAGCGCGGGCCGGGGGCGGGCTGTACCGGATCCTCCGCAAAGGTTCCCCGCGCCTGGTTATGCGGATGCGCCGCCGCCTCCCACATGTCCAGAACCGGGGTCACGCAGGCATCGCTGCCCGCGAAATGCGCCGCCCAGTGGGACCGGGGCTTGGAGGCGAAGATCCGGGCGATGGTCTCGGCCAGGGCGGGCCAGCCCGCGCGATCCTCCTGCCGCCAGTCCGCGGGGTCGAGGCCGAGGCCCCGCATCAGCGCGGCGAAGAAGTCGGGCTCGATCGCGCCGACCGCGACATGGCCGCCGCAGGCACAGGTATAGCAGCGATAGAACGGTGCGGCACCGTCCAGCAGATTGCGCTCGCGCCCCGGCTGCCAGGTGCCGCTGGCCGCCCAGGCATAGAGAAACGCCATCTGGCTGCTCGCCCCGTCCAGCATCGCGGCGTCGATCACCCGGCCCTGTCCGGTGCGGGCCGCCTCGATCACCCCGGCCAGGATGCCAAAGGCGGCCCAGAGCCCGCCGCCGCCGAAATCCCCCACCAGATTGGCCGGCGGCAGCGGCGGCCGCCCGGCCGGGCCCATGAGCGCCAGCGCGCCCGAGAGGGCAATGTAGTTGATGTCATGCCCCGCGGTCTGGGCGAGCGGTCCCTCCTGCCCCCAGCCGGTGATGCGGCAATAGACGAGGCGCGGGTTCATCGCATGCGCTTCCGCCGGCCCCAGGCCGAGGCGCTCCATCGCGCCGGGGCGCAGACCCTCCACCAGAACATCGGCCTCCGCGACATGGGCCAATGCCGCCTCCCTGCCTGCCGCCGATTTCAGGTCGAGCGTGACGATGCGTTTGCCCCGCTGCATCACCGCGTCGCCGGTATCGGCGATCAAATCGCCCCGTGCGGCGCTGGGTCGGGCGATGCGCAGCACATCGGCCCCCAGATCGGCCAGCAGCATCCCCGCATAGGGGGCCGGCCCGATGCCTTCGAACTCGATCACCCGAACGCCACTCAATGGTTGCACCACCTCTGCCCTCCCCGGCTCGCATTTTTCGGTGCCGGCATCCTATACTCGCCCCGCAGGCAACGGACAGAGAGGATCGCGACCATGGGCGCAAGCGAGGGGGCGCCGCGCCCCGGGCCCCGCAACGCGCTGACCGATGTGGCCGGGCTCTTGGTCGGCCAGGTCGAGGACCCGGTCCGCCCCACCGGGGTCACGGCGATCCTGCCGGAGAGCCCCGAGATCCGGCTGACCGCCGCCGCCGATCCGCGCGGCGGCGGGCCGGGCACGCGCGAGCTTGATGCGCTGCGCCCCGAGAGCACGGTGCAGGAGATCCACGGCCTCGTCTTCTCCGGTGGCTCGGCCTTTGGTCTCGATGCGGCGGGCGGGGTGATGGATTGGCTGCGGCGCCAGGGCCGCGGAGCCATGGTCGGCCCCGCCCGGGTGCCCATCGTGCCCGCGGCGATCCTGTTCGACCTGCCGATGGCGGGGGATCAGGTGATGGACTGGGACGACCCGCCCTGGTGGGGCCTGGGCCGGAGGGCGGCGGAGACAGCCTGCCGCGACATCGCGCTCGGCTCGGTCGGCGCGGGGCGTGGAGCGCGGGCGGGCCTGTTGAAAGGCGGTGTCGGCACCGCCTCGTTCCAATTGGGCGGTTACACCGTCGCCGCGCTGGCCGTGGCCAATCCGGTCGGTTCGGTCACACTGCCGGGGATGGCACAATTCTGGGCCTGGCCGCTGGAGCAGGACGCCGAGTTCGGGGGCCTGCCGCCGCCTGCGCAACGGCCCGGCCCGCTCGCCTATGATTTCACGCGGGAACCCGGCGCGGCGACAACGCTGGTCGCGGTGGCAACCGATGCCGCCCTCACCCGGGGGCAGGCCGCCCGGCTGGCGATCATGGCGCATGACGGGCTGGCCCGCGCGATCCGGCCGGTGCATTCGCCCCTGGATGGCGACACGGTGATCGCGCTGGCGACCGGGGCGGTGCCGCTTGGCGATCCGGTCAGGGATCTCGCGCAACTCGGCATGCTGGGCGCGGATTGCGTCGCCCGGGCCATCGCGCGCGGGGTGTTTGCGGCTACCCCGCTCGCCGGCTGCCCGGCATGGCGCACGCAGGCTGCAGCGCTGGGGTTCGCGGAACCTTAAACATTCTCCCCGATTTTGCCGCCATGGCGGAGTTCAAGGCGCGGTCGCAGGATCTTCCAGAGCGGGGTGTCTTCCGCTGGCTCCGCCGTGTGTTGTTTGCAACCATGGCTTTGAATCTCGTCCTGGTCGCCGCGGCTTACCTGCAATCAGGACAGTTGGGCGGGCTCTATGACGAACGCGCCGGCCTCGCCTACTCCTTCGCGGATGCGCGGCATGCGGGGACCGAGCTCCTCCTGATCGCGAATCGTATTGTCGAGCCGCAGGGCGGCTGGCAGAACCCGGCGGATCTCCCCGCACTCCGGTCCGCAGTCGACCGGCTGGACGTCGCGCTGATGGGGCTGAATGCGCGAGCGGCCCATGATGGAGCCCGGGCCCAGGCTGTGTGGTACGATCCGCCCCATGCGCTGGGCCAGGGTCTGGACACCCTCCGCACCCTCGCGGCCGCCGACCCGAATGCAACGCGCGAGGCAGCGCCCTACCGCTCCTATGCGGCGGCCATCGCCGCACAGTACCACAGCGCCATCGCCCCGGCCATCGACGCGCTCTGGGCCGCGAAAAGCGCGGGGCTGGAGGGGCGGCAGGGCCTGATCCGCCTGGCCATGGTGCTGACACTGCTGTCCGCCGCCAGCCTCCTGGCGCTGCAATGGTACCTCTGCTACCGGCCCATCGGCGGCGTCCTGCGCGCCAATGCGCAGGCGCTGGCGGAGGCTGAGGCTAGGGTGGAAGAAGCCAATCGCATGGACCCGCTCACCCGCCTGCCCCGGCGCAAGCCCGTGCTGCAGGAGATCGACGCTGCGGCTGTTCCGGGTGGGGGCCTGGGCCTCGTGATGATCGATCTTGTGCGGTTCAGCGAAATCAACGACCTGTTCGGCGAGGAGATCGGCGATGCCGTCCTCGTCTTGGTCGCCGATGAGATCCGCACCCTGGCCCGACCCTCCGAGATCGCCGGGCGGATCGGCACCAACGCGTTCCTGCTGGCCAGCACCACGCGGTCTGACCCTGTTGCGCTGCAGGATCTGGCGCAGGTCCTGACCGCACGACTGTCACAGCGGCGCGAGATCCGTGGCCACAGCATCGTCCTGAGCCCCGCGATCGCCCTGACCTGCCGCGAGGGGATCAATCTCAGCTCGGGCGCCGAGGCGCTTTTGTCGAACTGCGAACTGGCCATGCAGGACGCGAAGAAGGGCCCCGGCATCGTCCATTTCAGCACCGAATTGCGCGCCGCGGTGCAGGCCCGGCGCCGCCTGGTCAGCGACCTGCGCCGGGCGATGGAGCGCGAGGAGATCGAGCCCTTTTTCCAGCCGCAGGTCAGCGCGCAGACCGGTGCGCTTCTGGGTTTCGAGGCGCTGGCCCGCTGGCGCCACCCGGAGCGCGGGTTGCTCGGCCCCTATGCGTTTCTCGAGATGTCCGAACGCGCCAATCTCAGCGGCGAGTTGAACCGGATCATGGTGTCGAAATCGCTGAAAGCCCTGCTCGAATGGCGCGAACTGGGCTATGACGTGCCGCAGATCAGCCTGAACTTCGCCCCCTCGGAGATGCGTGCGCCGGGGTTTGTCGACCAGTTGCTGTTCGATGTCGACCGGGCCGGGCTGACACCGGGCGATGTCGCCGCCGAATTGCTCGAGACCGCGCTGATCAAGGGGCCCGACGATCCGATCATCGCCACGGCGCTGGCCTTGAAACAGGCGGGGTTCCGGCTCGATCTGGATGATTTCGGCACCGGGTTCGCCTCGCTTTCGACGCTGCAACTCTTGCCGGTGGACCGGGTGAAGATCGATCGGGCCTTTGTCCGCGACCTCAACATCCGCGAGGACCGCCGTCAAATCGCCGAGGCAATGATCCGGCTGGCCGAGACGCTGGGGATCGAGGCCCTGGCTGAAGGCGTCGAATCGCAGGAGGAGTTGCAGCTTCTCGTCGGCTTGGGCTGTCACGCGCTGCAGGGCTTTGGCATCGGACGGCCGATGCCCGACCATGCCGTCCCCGGCTGGATCGATGCCTTTGCGGCCCGGGTGGCGGAAGGGCGGGTCGTCGCAGCGTGAGAGCGGCCCGCGCTCACTCCCGCGTGATCAGTGAGGTGGCTTGCAGGGCGCCGCTCTCGGCATCGAAACTGTGCAGCCGCTCCTGCCCCGATGCGTCTTCGGTCACGATCAGCACCTGGCCATTGGTCCCACCTATCGCGGTGATCGCCTCGCCCGCGGGCAGGGTGAGGCGTTCAGCCGAGACTGGGCCGGGTGCGGCGGGGGCCGGCTCGATCCGGCCAAGCTGCATGACAAGCAGGCCAACGATGGTTAGCATGCCAAAGATCAAAACCAGGGTCAGCACCGTCACCAACCGCCGCAACCAGCGCAGCGAGGGCGGTTCTGGGGTCTCGCCCTCGTCATCCTCTGTCGGATTTGCCTGCATGCCCGCCTCCTCCACGCCCGAGATCATCACCCTGGCCATTGCCGAGGCGGCTGCCGGGCAGCGGCTGGACAAGGCCCTGGCCGAGGCGGCGGCGGCGCATCCGGGCCTGTCGCGCTCGCGCCTGGCGCATCTGATTGCCGAGGGCGCGCTCAGCGATCACGCGGGGCGGACGGTCACCGAGCCCCGGCGCAAAGTCAAGGCGGGCGAGACGTTTCGGCTGTCGGTGCCGCCGCCCGCCCCGGCCGAGCCGCTGCCCGAGCCGATCCCGCTGGACATCGCGCATGAGGATGCCGATCTGATCGTGGTCAACAAACCCGCGGGCATGGTGGTCCACCCCGCCCCAGGGGCCGAGCGGGGCACGCTGGTCAACGCGCTGCTCGCCCATTGCGGCGACAGTCTGCAGGGGATCGGCGGCGCGGCGCGGCCCGGGATCGTGCATCGGATCGACAAGGACACTTCGGGCCTGCTGGTCGTCGCGAAAAGCCAGGCGGCGCATGCCGGGCTGTCGGCGCGGTTCGCGGCGCATGATATCGACCGGCTCTATCGCGCGATTTGCTGGGGACGGCCCGACCGGGGCGACCCTCGGCTGGCCGGCCTGCCCGGGCTGGGGTTCGAGCCGGGCTGGATCCGGATCGAGACGGGGCTGGACCGCCACCCGGCGGACCGCAAGCGCATGGCGGTGCGCGCCCAGGGCCGGCAGGCGGTGACCCGTTTGCAGCCGCTGGAGAGCTTTGGCCCGGCCGGGCGGCCGCTCGCCAGCCTGATCGCCTGCCGGTTGGAGACGGGGCGGACCCATCAGATCCGGGTCCATGCCAGCCATATCGGCCATCCCCTGGTGGGCGACCCGGTCTATGGCCGGGCCCGGGCCGTCAGCCCCGCCTTTGCCGGGGCCGGGGCCGCGCTGTCCGGGTTTCCGCGCCAGGCGCTGCACGCGGCGCGGCTGGGCTTCGTGCATCCGGTCACGGGCGGCTCACTGGAATTTGATGCGCCCGATCCCACGGATTTCTGCACGCTTCTTGAGGAACTTCGTCGGATTTGATCCCGCCATTCGTATCAAGCTCAGAACGCTGACGCGGTGTGGACGTTGAATCTTCACCGCTCAGCAACCAGTTAAAAGCCCAGATCGAGAGGGACCCCGCCATGTCGAGCACCTATGCCAACCTGCCCGCCCCATCGCCTGAACAGGGGATGAGCCGCTATCTGACCGAGATCCGCAAATTTCCGATGCTGGAGGCGGATGAGGAATACATGCTGGCCAAGGCCTGGGCCGAGCGCGAGGACAGCCAGTCGGCGCATAAGCTGGTGACCTCGCATCTGCGTCTGGCCGCCAAGATCGCCATGGGCTATCGCGGCTATGGCCTGCCGACGGCCGAGGTGATCTCGGAGGCCAATGTCGGCCTGATGCAGGCGGTCAAGCGGTTCGACCCCGAGAAGGGCTTCCGCCTGGCCACCTATGCGATGTGGTGGATCCGCGCCTCGATCCAGGAATACATCCTGCGGTCATGGTCGCTGGTGAAGCTGGGGACGACCGCGGCGCAGAAGAAGCTGTTCTTCAACCTGCGCAAGGCGAAATCGAAGATCGGTGCCCTGGAGGAGGGCGATCTGCGCCCCGAACATGTGCAGAAGATCGCCACCGATCTGGGGGTGCAGGAAGACGAGGTCGTCTCGATGAACCGGCGGATGTCGGGCGGCGGCGACAGCTCGCTGAACGTGCCGTTGAAGGGCGATACCGAGGGGTCTTCGGAATGGCAGGACTGGCTGGCCGATGACGAGGCCGATCAGGCGGCGAGCTATGCCGAAAGCCAGGAGCTGGAAGCGCGGCGCGAGCTGTTGATGGCGGCGATGGAAGGCCTGAACGAGCGCGAAAGCCATATCCTGACCGAGCGGCGGCTGCGTGAGGATCCGGTGACGCTGGAGGAGTTGAGCCAGGAATACGGCGTCAGCCGCGAGCGGATCCGGCAGATCGAGGTGCGTGCGTTCGAGAAGCTGCAGAAAAAGATGAAGAGTCTGGCGGTGGACAAAGGCATGCTGCGCGAGCCGGCCTGATCGGGGGCATGGGGTCGGGCACCCAGCCATCGCTGGCGCTCGGCTGCCCGCCCGCCCAGCCATGCCCGGCAGGTCCGCTCAGCCCCTTGGCGCGTTGCAGCCCTGGATATCGGCGGCCCAATCGGGCCCGAGGACGGTCATTCGGATCGATTTGCGGCTGACCCAGGCCGTGTCGCTGAGCAGGTCGAGTTTCGCGGTCACCTCGAGCGTCTGCGTCCCGGACGGGGCAGTGGAGGCGCCGTGGAGCCAGACGTCTTTTGGACCTTCGAGCAGGACTTTTGCGCCTGCGATCTCTCGGTCAAAGGTCAGCGTGGCGGTGAAGCCGCGCTTGCCGCCCTGGCCGGTGATGCGGCAGGTCGCACTGACGAGGCCGGCTTCGGGGCCGGGGGAGGGACGCAGGGCGAGGGCGGCCTCGATCGCGCTGCCATGTCGGGCGAGGTCGGGCGGCAGGGTCGCGGTGAGGGTGACATGTTCGAACACGCAGATATCGCGGCAGACGCCGAGCTCGAGCGCGAGGTCGACCGCGATGGGCTTCTCGGGATCTTCTGGGGTCAGTTCGACTGGCAGAAGCACGCGGTCGGCATAGCCGATGGTCGTCAGCCCGAAACTGGTGAAGACCGCAGGTGTCGGCCAGTGCAGTCGGGCGGCGGCGAGGTTCTCCGACCCGCTCCAATCGAGCCGTGGCGGGATGCCGGCGGGGCCGGGGCTGCGCCAATAGGTCTTCCAGCCGGGCGTCAGCTCGAGAGCGAGGCCGGCGAGGCGGGTGCCGTCCGACTTCATCTCGCCGGGCAGGACCTGGGCGGTGACGAAGGATTGGCCGCGCGAGACGATGGTCTGCGCGGCCACGGGCAGCGCGCCGGCCAGCGTGACCGCGAGGATGAGGGCAAGGATACGTCGCATGGCGGTGACATAGGAGATTGCGACCTTTGCCGCTACCCGCCTCACACATTGTTGCGGATTCGCCCGGCGGAGGTCATCATCTTCGCATGACCGCTGCCGGCTTCACCGATGCCCCGTTCCCCGATGCTCAGTTCCTGGAGGGGCAGATCCTGATCGCCATGCCGGGGATGCAGGATCCGCGGTTCCATCGCACGCTGGTCTATCTGTGCGCCCATACGGCGGAGGGGGCGATGGGGTTGATCGTCAACAAGCCGGCCGAGACGCTGTCGGTCAGCGACCTCTACGAGCGGCTGGACATTCCGCATGCGCCGGGGGGCAGCCCGGAGCCGGTGCGCTTTGGCGGGCCGGTCGAGACCGGGCGGGGCTTTGTGCTGCATTCGGCGGATTACCATTCATCGGAGGCGACGTTGCGGGTGGATGCGGAGACCTCGATGACCGCGACGCTGGAGATCCTCTATCAGATGGCCGAGGGGCGGGGGCCGGAGCGGCGGATCGTGGCGCTGGGCTATGCCGGCTGGGCGCCGGGGCAGTTGGAGGGGGAGTTGCAGCAGAACGGCTGGCTGCTTTGCGCGCCGGACCGGGATCTGCTGTTCGGCAGCGACGATGCGGGCAAATGGGACCGGGCGATGGCGAAGCTGGGGATCGATCCGACCCTGTTGTCGAGCGGTGGCCAGGCCTGAACGGCATGCGGCTGGCGCCGTATATGTCTTGTGTTGCGCGTCGCCTCCGGCGCCGCTCGTGGCACCCGGGTGCGCGAGTGTGCCTCAAGATCAGGCCCGCGATCAGGCGGTATCGGTCCGGCCGCGGCGGTCGGGGCGCAGGGCGGCGTAGAGGACGTGATTGCGCCAGCGGCCGTTGATCTGCAGATAGGCCTGGGCCACGCCTTCATATTTGAACTGGCAGCGTTCGAGGAGTTTGCGCGAGGCCTCGTTCTTCTCGAGACAGGCGGCTTCGAGGCGCGAGAGGTCGAGCGGGCCGAAGGCGTGGTCGCGCAGTGCGGCCAGGGCCTCGGACATATAGCCCCGGCGCGAATGCCCCTCGCCGATCCAGTAACCCAACGTGCCGGCCTGGGCGGGCTGGCGGCGGACATTGGAGAGGGTGAGGCCGCCCAGCAGTTCACCATCGGCGCGGCGCACCAGGAAGAGCGGCCAGGCCTCGCCGTTTTTGATGGCCCGCTCGGCCCAGGCGACGCGGTTGCGAAAGGCGCGCAGCGTGAGGTGATCGCGCGACCATTTCGGCTCCCAAGGCGTGAGAAAGGCCCGGCTGTCGCGGCGAAGATGCGCCCAGGCGGCGTGATCGCGCATGTCCGGCGGGCGCAGGACGAGGCGCTCGGTCTCGATCTCGACTTCGGGCCGGGCGCGTCGGGTGAATAGGTTCATGCGGCCAGACGCTGGGCCAGGGCGGCGACGCTGGGCGTGGCCGCGACCGGGCCATAGAGCGCCAGCACCGGCGGCCCGGCGATCAGGCGGGCAGCCATGGCGCGGGCCTCGGCCACGCCGACCGCGTCGATCTTGGCGATGCTCTCCTCGAGCCCCGGCACCTTGCCCCAGATCGACAGCAGGGCGGCCATCCGCTCGGCCCGGTTCGAGGAGCTTTCCAGCCCCATCAGCAGGCCCGCCTTGGTCTGGGCGCGGGCGCGGGCGATCTCGGCCTCGGTCAGGTCGGTCGCGGCGCGCTTCAGCTCGTCGACAGTGAGTTCGGCGAGGCCCGCCACCTCCTCGGCCCCGGTGCCGGCATAGATGGTCATCAGCCCGGTATCGTCATAGGCCGCGCAATTGGCGAAGATGGTATAGCAGAGGCCGCGTTTCTCCCGCGCCTCCTGGAACAGGCGCGAGGACATGCCGCCGCCCAGGGCCACCGAGAGGATCTGCGCGGCGTAATAGTCCGGGTCGCGGTAATGGGGCGCGGGCAGGGCCAGGGCGAAATGGGCCTGCTCCAGCGGTTTCTCGCGGCGCAGCTCGCCACCCCGATAGGCCGCCGGCTGGCGCGCGGGCTGGGCCAGCGGCGACATATCGCCGAACAGCGCCTCGGCCTGGCGGACCAGCGCATCGTGGTCGATCTGACCGGCGGCCGAGAGGATCATGCGCTCGGGCCGGTAATGGGTGCCGATAAAGGCCTGGAAATCGCCGCGGGCAAAGCCCTTGACCCGCTCGGGCGGGCCCAGGATGGCGCGGCCCATGGGCTGATCGGGATAGGCGGTTTCCTGCAGCCAGTCCCAGATGATGTCGTCGGGCGTATCCAGGCATTGCCCGATCTCTTGCAGGATCACGCCGCGCTCGGTCTCGATCTCGCCTTCGGCAAAGACCGGATCGCGGAGGATATCGGCCAAGACCTCCAGCGCCAGCGGCACGTCGCCGCCCAGAACGCGGGCATAATAGGCGGTGCGCTCGCGGCTGGTATAGGCGTTGAGATAGCCGCCCACATCCTCGATCGCCTCGGCGATATCCAGGGCCGAGCGGGTCGAGGTGCCCTTGAAGGCCATATGTTCCAGGAAATGGGCGATGCCGTTCTGGGCCGCATCTTCGTTGCGCGCTCCGGCCTCGATCCAGATACCGAGGGTGGCGGAGGCGAGGCCCGGCATCGCCTCGGAGACGATGCGGAACCCGTTGGGGAGAGTTGTGATCTGGACGCTCATGCCGCCACCTCCTGGATGACCGCTTCGATCGCGGCCTGGTCATTGGGCACCTTGCGGATCCGCTCGGGCCGGTCATAGAGATCGGCCATATGGGCCGGCAGCGCGGGGTGGGCGCCGCAGGCCTCGGCCACGGCATCGGGGAACTTGGCGGCATGGGCGGTGCCCAGCGTCACCATGGGACGGTCGGGGGCGCGATGCGCCGCGGCCGCGGCGACGCCGATGGCGGTGTGGGGGTCGAGCACCGGGCCACCCTCGGCCGCCACCCGCGCGATGACCGATTTCGCTGTCGCGCCGTCGACTCGGGCCGAGGCGAAGCCCTCGCGCAGGCTGCTCAGCGCGCCCTGGGGCAGGGCGAAGCCCTTGTTCTCTGTGAGTTCCTGCATCGACCGGCGCACCGCTTCCGGCTCCTTTCCGTAGAGATCATAGAGCAGGCGTTCGAAATTGGAACTGACCTGGATATCCATCGAGGGCGCGATGGTGGCGGTGACGGCGCCGCGTTCATAGCGCCCAGTCTCGAGCGTGCGGTGCAGGATATCGTTCTCGTTGGTCGCGATCACCAGCTTGCCCACGGGCAGGCCCATGCCGCGGGCGATATGGCCGGCGAAGATGTCGCCGAAATTGCCGGTGGGGACCGAGAAATCCACTGCCCGCGCCGGGGCGCCCAGATTGGCCGCGGCGCTGAAGTAATAGACCACCTGGGCGAGCACGCGGGCCCAGTTGATCGAGTTCACGGCGGCGAGGCGGACCGCGTCGCGGAAGGCGAAATGGTTGAACATGCCTTTTACATGGGCCTGGCAGTCGTCGAACGTGCCGGCGACGGCCAACGCGTGGACATTGGCGGCGGCGGGCGTGGTCATCTGGCGCCGCTGCACCTCCGAGACCCGGCCATCGGGGTAGAGCACGATGCAGGTGACCCGGTCGAGCCCGGCAAAGGCCTCCATCGCCGCCGAGCCGGTATCGCCCGAGGTGGCGCAGACGATGGTGACGCGCTGCTGCCGGCGGGCCAGCACGGTCTCGAACATCTGGCCGATGATCTGCATGGCGAAGTCTTTGAAGGCGAGCGTCGGGCCGTGATGCAGCTCGAGCACCCAGTCATTCGGGCCGATCTGGACCAAGGGCGCCCGGGCGGGGTGGCCGAAACCGTGATAGGCCTGCGCGATCAGGTGGCGGAAGGTCGTCTCGTCGAATGTCTCGCCGATAAAGGGGCGCATGACGGTCAATGCGACCTGCTCATAGGGCTGGCCGGCGAAGCCTGAGATGGTTTCGGCCGAGAGCTGGGGCAGCGCCTCGGGCACATAGAGGCCGCCATCCCGGGCAAGGCCGGTGAGCATGGTCTCCTCGAAGGAGATCTCCGGGGCCTGGCCCCTGGTGGACACATAGCGCATGTTCATCTCCGCCTGTCGCTGGGGGCGTCCTATCCCGCCCGTGGGGCGAGCGCAATCATGGGATGCCCCCCTCTCTCGACGAAGCCCCCGCCCACCCCCACCCACCCCCCGGTGGGCAGCGGCTCCGTCGAGAGAGGGGGGCGTCTGGGTCGGGGCTTGGACCGCGTGAGCTGGCGGCCGTTGGGGCGTGGGATCCCCCTGATGACGCTGGGGGGGCATGTGGGTGGCATGGATCCGGTTTGAGATCGGATCGCGGCTTGTGTCCCCGTCGAGGTCGCTGGGCGTGGCGTTCTCGAACGGCGAGATGCGTTGACAAGCGTCCGCCGGGGCGCAGGGTCGCGCCGCCTCGGCATCGGATGAGCGGGCGGGCGCATGGGGATTTTGATCCGAGGCTGTGTTGCGGCGGATGGGGAGGGAGGCGCGGGGCGCATTTGGCCGGGCGCGCGGTGACGGAGACGTTTCGCGTTGGCGTTGGCGTTGGGTCAGGATCGGGAGCGACGTGGTTCGAGGCCCGAGTGTGGTGGATGCCACGGGCGAGGCTCTCGAGAGAGGGGGCGGTTGCCACGGAGTCTCGGTTGGAAGGCGCCGGCTGGCCGCTGCTGGTGAAGGGAGGCATCGCTTTGGCCTTGCGTCCGCGAAAGGGCGGCGCAGGGGGGCGCGTGCGGTGAGGGCCTGTTGCGGCGGCTGGGGCCGTTGCCTCCGCTCGCAGGGGAGGGCGGTTAAGTCGGTTGGGGTCAACCGGCAGCAGCCGGTGACGAGGATCGCTTCGCCCCTTCGCTGCGTGGGCAGGTGGGAGGCGCAGGGGGCTGCGTGTGGTGAGGGCCTGTTGCGGCGGCTGGGGCCGTCGCCTCTGCTCGCAGGGGGGCGGGGCTCAGTCGGTTGGCGCCAGGCGGCAGCAGCCGGTTAGGAGGATCGCTGCGCCCTTTCGCTGCGTGGGCAGGTTGGGCGGCGCAGGGGTCTGCGTGTGGTGAGGGCCTGTTGTGGCGGCTGGGGCCTTCGCCTCTGCTCGCAGGGGGGGCGGGGCTCAGTCGGTTGGCGCCAGGCGGCAGCAGCCGGTGAGGAGGATCGCTTCGCCCCTTCGCTGCGTGAGCAGATGGGCGGCGTAGGGGTGGGTCCGGTCCGAGGCCGTGTCGCTGCAGCTCCGTCGGTCGATCACCGCCACGGCCGAGTCGCGCGGGCCGATCAGCGAGAGGGCGCGGGGCCAGACCCGTCCCTCAGCGATGCTGCGATGGGGGATGTCGAAGCTGAGCGCGGTCTGCAACTCGGGCGTGGCATAGGTCGCGCGGTCGCCGGCGATGCGGAGGTCCCAGAAGGGCTCGACCCCGCCGCAGATCAGGGGTGGCATCGGCTCGGCGCTGCTGGCGGGGGCCGCCAGGGCGAGCAGGGCGAGGAGGAGGGCGCGGGAGGTCATGCGCCCTTCCGGCGCCTTTTGAGCTCGCTGCGTACCCAGATCACGGTCATCACCGCCCAGACCAGCGCCAGGAGGAACCAGGTGATCGCGTAGTTCAGATGGTTGTTCGGGATCTGATGGGCGACCGGCGCGGGCTCGGGCCAGCGCCCGGTCAGCGGGGTCTGGAGCGAGACGAGCACGGGCTCGGCCGCCAGGGCCTCGGCCATCGAGGGCAGGTCGCGGGCGAACCAGAGCCGGTCGTCGAGATCGGGCGCAGGCGTGAAACTGTCCAGTTCATTCGGCCAGAACAGGGTGCCGGTGGCGGCGGCGAGGCCCATATCCGGCGCCTCCGCCCGGGTCTCGGGCGGCTTCTGCGCCTCGGGCACGAAACCGCGATCGACCAGGATGCGGCGCCCGTCGGGCAGCTCGAAGGGCGAGATCACCTTGAAACCCGGCCCGTGCGGGCGGCGCGAGGTGAGGACATAGAGCTCCTCGGCCCCCAGCCGTCCCTCGAGGCGGATTTGCCGGAACTGGTCGCGGGTCTCCTCGGGGCTGGCGGGCAGGCTGACCGGGGCCGTGGAAAGGCGCGTGGCGATCTCGGCCAGCAGCCCCTCCTTCCAGGCGAGGCGCTGGAGTTGCCACATCCCCAGCCCCGCCAGGATCGAGACGGCGACAACACCGATGGTGATCGGAATGGCGATGCGGGATTTGCTCATCACGGTCCTCGAAACGGCAAACGCCGCCCGGGCAGGGCGGCGTCTTTCGCGCAGGCTGCCTGGATCAGGCGCCCCAGATATAGATCCCTGCGAACAGGAACAGCCAGACCACATCGACGAAGTGCCAATACCAGGCGGCGGCTTCGAAGCCGAGATGCTTGTCGGCGCTCATCTGGCCCTGCCGGGCGCGGAACAAGCAGACGGCCAGGAAGATCGTCCCCACCAGCACGTGGAAGCCGTGGAACCCGGTCGCCATGAAGAAGTTCGCGCCATAGATGTTGTCGCGGAAGCTGAACTCGGCATGGCTGTACTCATAGGCCTGGAACATGG
>JBCBIS010000055.1:0-21525 GCA_038524325.1 Pseudomonadota bacterium | reverse complement strand
ACTGTCGGGCCAGTCCACCGGATTTCACATGACCGGCGGGGTCATGTGGAACCCGGTGGATTGGCCCGAGAGTTCCTCGATCTCCTTGTAGAGCGAAATCGTGTATTTCTGCAACTTGGCGACGTTCGGATCGCCATTGATCGTGTGACACCCCCCCGCCGCGTGCCAGGTGGAGCCGGAGGTCAGTTCCGAGCGCTCGAGCAACATCACATCGGTCCATCCCGCCTTGGCCAGATGATAAAGGACCGAGCAGCCGACCACCCCTCCCCCGATGACGACGACACGTGCGTTGCTCTGCATGGCGAACCTCCTTGGCTGACCTCTCTATCATCCTGCGAATTCGGCGGCCTGCCAGCCCGTTTCTGCCAAAAACTATCGGATTCGCGACAATCGCACGACAGCGATCAGCTAACCCATCCGCGCGCCATCGCCAAACGCAAGGCCCAGCGGTCGCCCGTGACCGAGAGCCGCTGCAAGGCCTCCTCCGGTGCCAGCCAATGCGGGATGTGCCCGGGTTCCTGGGGCGGGGCCAGCCGGTAGACCGCCCGGGCGAGATAGATCGTCTGCGTCTTGCGCGCCCAATATTGATAGTCGGGCAGCCAGGCGAAGCGCTGGAAACTGCAGAACCGCTGCGCCTCGCCGATGCGCCAGCCCGTCTCCTCCCAGACCTCGCGATGGAGCGCCTGCAAGGGCTGCTCGCCCGGATCGATTCCGCCGCCAGGGAGCTGCATCTCCCCCTCCTGATCGACACAGAGGATCCCCGACCTGCCATCGGTCAGGCGCCCCACGATGATCGCGTAAGCACCCGGCCGGTCGCGATAGGGTTTGCCAGGGCGCCAGGGTTCTCCGATCCGTCTCATGGTCGTTGTTGTGGCAGAGTGGCGGCGGTCGCGAACCGTGACGCCATGTCGCCGCGCTCAGGGTTTTTCCGGCGATCGCCGCGCCCCCCCTTTCGGCCCCCCGGGATACGGGCTAAACCCAAAGCATGACTGGTGACGACAGCATCCTCCCTTTCCAGCTCGACCGTGCGCAGATGCGCGGCCGGGTCGTTCGCCTTGACGAGACGCTCGATACGATTCTGGACCAGGACCGCTACCCGCCGGCCGTCAGTGCTCTGGTGGCCGAGGCTGCTTTGATCACCGCGCTGATCGGCTCGACCATGAAGCTCCGCTGGCGATTCTCGATCCAGGTGCGGGGCGAGGGGGCGGTGCGGCTGATCGCGACGGATTACTTCGCGCCCGAGACCAAGGGCGAGCCGGGCCGCCTGCGCGCCTATGCCGGCTATGACGCCGGCGATGTCGCCTCCTCGCGCGCCACGCCGTTCGAGCTGCTCGGCACCGGGGTCTTCGGGGTCACGATCGACCAGGGGCCGGGCATGTCGCCCTATCAGGGGATCACGCCCCTGACCGGCACGAAGCTGGGCGACTGCGCCGAAGCGTATTTCGCGCAATCCGAACAGATCGCGACCCGATTCACCACCCTCTCCGCCCATGCCCAAGCGCCGGGAGAGCCGATGCACTGGCGCGCCGGGGGGATCATGATCCAGCAACTCGGCCAGGCGGGCGAGTCGGTGATCGGCAGCGAACCCTCGGGGCAGGACGGACTGATGACCGCCGATGACGTGGCGGCCATGGGGGCGGCGGAGGAGGATTGGAACCGGGTCAATATCCTGCTGGGCACCGTCGACCCGCACGAGCTGATCGGCCCCCATCTGGCGATCGAGGGGCTCTTGACCCGTCTGTTCCACGAAGAGAAGCCACGGGTCTATCCCGCAAAGGCGATCCAGTTCGGATGCACCTGCTCGGCGGAACGGGTCGAGGCGGCCATGGCGCAATATTCGGCCAAGGACATCGCCCATATGACCAACGAAGACGGCAAGCTGACGGCGGATTGCCAGTTCTGCTCGGCCCATTACGAGTTCGACCCGGCGACCCTGGGCTTCGACGCAGTCAAAGAGGCCTGAGGCGGGTCAGCCCGCCAGCACCTGCTCGGCGGCGGCGATGGCCGCTTCGGCCTGGCTGGCATCGGGGCCGCCGCCCTGGGCCATGTCGGGCCGCCCGCCTCCGCCCTTGCCGCCGACCGCCTGCACCGCCGCTGTGACCAGATCGACTGCCGAGATCCGGCCGGTAAGATCCTCGGTCACCCCGGCCGCCACAGCCGCCTTGCCTCCGGTATCGGCGACCAGCAGCACAGCCCCCGAACCGAGCCGGGCCTTATGCGCATCGATCAGGCCGCGCAGATCCTTTGGGTTCACGCCCGAGAGCACCTGGCCCAGGAACGGCACCCCGGCCACATCGCGCGCCGCGGGCTCGGCCGCCTCGCCGCCGCCCATGGCCACTTGCCGGCGCAGATCGGTCAGCTCCGTCTCCATCTTGCGCCGGTCCTCGATCAGGGCGCGGATCCGGTCGGCCAGGTCTTCGGGCCGCGCCTTGATCGCCGCCGCGGCCTCGGCCAACAGCCGCTCTCGCGCGCTCAGATGCTTGAAGGCTGCCTCACCTGTCAGCGCCTCGACCCGGCGCACGCCGGAGGAGGACGCAGCCTCGCCAGTCACCACCAAGAGCCCGATCTCGCCGGTGCGCGCCACATGGGTGCCGCCGCAGAGTTCGAGCGAATAGATCTGTCCCGCAGGACCGCTCTCCCCCCCGGGCCGCGCGCCCATGGCGACCACCCGCACCTCATCGCCGTATTTCTCGCCGAACAGGGCGCGCGCGCCCATTTCCTGCGCCTCGTCCGGGGTCATGACCCGCGTGGTCACCGCGTCGTTCTGGCGGATATAGGTGTTCACCTCAGCCTCGACCGCCGAGATCTCGTCCGCACCCATCGCCTTCTGATGCGCGAAATCAAAGCGCAGCCGGTCCGGCGCCACGAGGGACCCTCTCTGCGCCACATGGTCCCCCAGCGCGCCGCGCAGCGCTTCATGCAGCAGGTGCGTGGCGGAGTGATTGGCCCGGACCTTGCGCCGCCGATTGCCATCGACCGAGAGGGTCGCGCCCTGCCCAACGGACAGCGTGCCGTCGAGAATCTTCCCAGCGTGGACAAACAGATCGCCGGCGCGTTTCTGGGTGCTGGTTATCTCGACCCGCGTCTCGCCAGCGACGAGGAGTCCGATATCGCCGACCTGGCCACCACTCTCGCCGTAGAAGGGGGTCTGGTTCAGGATGATCTGGACCTCTGAACCCGCCGATGCCTGTTGAACCTCGGCATTGTTTTCGAGGAGCGCCAGGACCTGGCCCTCGGCCTGCTCGGTTTCATAGCCCAGAAATTCGGTCGCGCCATGTGCCTCGCGCAGATTCAGCCAGACGCCCTCCTCCGCCGCCTCGCCCGAACCTGACCAGGCGGCGCGGGCCTTGGCCTTCTGGGCGGCCATGGCGGCGTCGAAACCGTCTTGATCGACCGTCCGGCCCTTCTCGCGCAGCGCATCCTGGGTGAGGTCGAGCGGGAAGCCGAAGGTGTCGTAGAGCTTGAACGCCGTCTCGCCCGGCAGCGGTGCGTCGGGGTCGAGGGTGGCGAGTTCCGTCTCCAGAAGCCCCAAGCCGCGGTCGAGGGTCTTGCGGAAGCGGATTTCTTCCAGCTCCAGCGTCTCTTCGATCAGCGGCTGCGCCCGGCCAAGCTCGGGAAACGCCTGTCCCATCTGTTGGACCAGGGCAGGGACCAGCCGGTGCATCAGAGGATCCTGCACGCCCAGGAGATGCGCATGGCGCATCGCACGGCGCATGATGCGGCGGAGCACATAGCCCCGCCCATCATTCGAGGGCAGCACCCCGTCGGCAATCAGGAAACTGGTCGAGCGCAGATGGTCGGCGATGACCCGGTGGTGGATCTTCTGGTCGCCATCGGGATCCACCCCGGTCGTCTGCGCGGATGCGAGGATCAGCGCCCGGGTGAGGTCGTTGTCATAGACGTCGAACACACCCTGCAGCACCGCGCCGATCCGCTCGAGCCCCATGCCGGTGTCGATCGAGGGTTTCGGCAGGTTCTCGCGCCGGCCATCGGCAAATTGCTCGAACTGCATGAAGACGAGGTTCCAGATCTCGACGAAGCGGTCGCCATCCTCCTCCGGGCTGCCGGGAGGGCCGCCCCAGATATGGTCGCCGTAATCGTAGAAGATCTCGGAGCATGGGCCGCAAGGGCCCGTCGGACCGGCAGACCAGAAATTGTCATCGGTCGCGATACGGATGATCTTCTCATCCGGGATACCGGCAACCTTCTTCCAGATCTCCGCCGCCTCGTCATCATCATGATAGACGGTGACGCAAAGCCGGTCCTTGGGCAGGCCGAATTCCTTGGTCACCAGGTTCCAGGCGAGCGGGATTGCGTCGTCCTTGAAGTAATCGCCGAAGGAGAAATTTCCCAGCATCTCGAAGAAGGTATGGTGCCGTGCGGTATAGCCGACATTATCGAGATCGTTATGCTTGCCGCCTGCCCGCACGCATTTCTGCGAGGTCGTCGCGCGGGTATAGTCGCGGGTCTCGACACCGGTGAACAGGTTCTTGAACTGCACCATGCCCGCCGCGGTAAACATCAGCGTCGGGTCGTTGCGTGGCACCAGGGGCGAGGAGGCCACCACCTCGTGGCCGTTCTTGGCAAAATACTCCAAAAACGTGCTGCGGATATCGTTGAGAGAAGCCATGGCGCCCTGCCGAGTGAGTGTTGCGGCGCCTGTCTTATCTCGCACCCGGGCAGGTGTCCACCAGCCCGGGCCCCGGCATGGAGTCAGGCCTCGAGGATGTCGCCCTCCTCACCGCCGACCAGATCGAATTCGAGGCCATGTGCAGCCCGGATCTTGTCCTCGACTTCCATCGAGACATCCGGATTGTCGCGGAGGAACTGCTTTGCATTCTCCCGGCCCTGGCCGATGCGGGTGTCCCCATAGGAATACCACGAGCCAGATTTCTCGACCACGCCGGCCTTGACCCCAAGATCGATCAACTCGCCGGTCTTCGAGATCCCTTCGCCATACATGATGTCGAATTCGACCTGACGGAATGGCGGCGCGACCTTGTTCTTGACGACCTTCACCCGGGTCTGATTGCCGATCGTCTCGTCGCGATCCTTGACCGAACCGATGCGGCGGATGTCGATCCGGACCGAGGAGTAGAATTTCAGCGCATTGCCGCCGGTCGTCGTCTCGGGCGAGCCGAACATGACGCCGATCTTCATGCGTATCTGGTTGATGAAGATCACCATGCATTTCGAGCGGCTGATCGAGGCGGTCAGCTTGCGCATCGCCTGGCTCATCAGTCGCGCCTGCTGGCCCATCGGCGCATCGCCCATGTCGCCTTCCAGCTCGGATCGGGGCGTCAACGCGGCGACCGAGTCGACCACCACGACCGAGACGGCGCCTGAGCGGATCAGCGTATCGGTAATCTCCAGCGCCTGCTCGCCGGCATCGGGCTGGCTGATGAGAAGCTCATCCACATTCACGCCGAGTTTCCGGGCATAGATCGGGTCGAGCGCATGTTCGGCATCGACGAAGGCGCAGACGCCGCCGTTTTTCTTTTGCTCCTCGGCAATCACATGCAGCGCGAGGGTGGTCTTGCCCGAGCTTTCCGGGCCATAGATCTCGACGATCCGCCCCTTCGGCAGCCCGCCGATGCCGAGCGCGATATCGAGGCCCAGCGAGCCGGTCGAGACCGCCTCGATGTCCAGAGCCGCGCTCTGATCGCAGAGCTTCATGATCGAGCCCTTGCCGAAATTCCGCTCGATCTGGCTGAGCGCCGATTCCAGAGCCTTTTGCTTGTCCATGCCGCGCCTTTCGTCGAATTTCAGCAAATTGTCCGCCAAGGAGGATCTCCTTATTTCATAACCGGGAGGAGGCCGCAATTGCGCGTGTGTTCCCATAGTGTTCCCATAAAATTTGAAACAAATAAAGAACAAACTTTCCCTGTCGCCGTTGAAATTGAGCCCTGTTCCTTAAGAATTCATTAACCCTGTCCCGATTACCCCAAAGCGGTCGAGGCTTCTCCTTCGCGCGGGCCTGTGCCAGAAAGCCAGGATGATCGTAAGTGTCCAGCATCGCTTTGTGCTGCTCTGCATGCCGAAATGCGCGAGCCATGCGCTGATCGACGCGATCGGAGACCGCGCCGATATGGTCATCCGTCATCCGCAGGGCGCCAAGCATTGCAATCTGCGCAAGTACAACCGCCAACTGCGCCCGTTTGTCGAGAGCTTCTCCGAAGTCCCGATCGAAACGCTGTGTTTGATGCGCGAACCGTTGGATTGGTTGAATTCCTGGTGGCGTTATCGCCAGCGCCCCGCCTTGAACGGGCATCGAAACTCGACCAGCGGGCTGAGCTTCGACAGCTTCGTCGTGCGGTATCTGGAAGGGGCTGCCCCGGCGGACACGATTGGGCGACAAGCCCGGTTTCTATCGGACAAAGACGGGAATGTCGGGGTCGATAGGCTCTATCGCTATGAGCGGATCGACGATCTGGCAGGTTGGATCTCGGACCGCACCGGCTGGACCCTTCGCCTGGAACAGAAGAACGTCTCGCCCAAGGCGGAGTGGACGCTGTCCCCAGAGGTCAGGGCACGGGCCGAGCAGGAGATGGCTCGCGATTTCGAGATTTTTTCCGCGCTTTAGCATCCAGCGCGGTCGGAGGCGGCGCAGATGGCTGCGGGGTCAGGCTGCCTCGTCCAGGGCCTCTTTCACCTTCGCCGTCAACTCGTTGATCGAGAACGGTTTCGGCAGAAACAGGAAATCGTCGCCGAGTTCGGCGTTCTTGAAGTTATCTTCGGCATAGCCCGAGACGAAGATCAACCGCAGACCCGGGCGGATCGCGCGGGCCTGGACGGCGAAGGTTGGTCCGTCCATGCCCGGCATCACCACATCCGAGACGAGGACATCCACGGTGATCTTGTCCTCCGAAAGCAGCTTCATCGCGTCCTCCGCCGAAGCCGCCTCATGCACCCGATAGCCGCGGAGTTTCAGAGCCCGTGAGCCGACCGAGCGGATCGAGTCCTCATCCTCGACCAGCAGCACTGTCGCCTGTCCGGTCAGATCGCGGCGTAGCTCGGCCGGTGCCTCCGCCGTCTCGCGGCGGGAGGATGGGCTCGCACAGGGCAGCATCAGGCGAAAACACGCACCGCCCTCGTTGAGGTTCTGGGCAAAGATGAAGCCGCCGGATTGCTTGACGATCCCATAGACGGTCGAGAGGCCGAGGCCCGTCCCCTGCCCCTGCGGCTTGGTGGTGAAGAACGGGTCGAAGACCCGGTCGATCACATCCTCCGGGATGCCGGTGCCATCGTCGGTGACGCTGATCTCGACATAACTGCCGGGCGGCACGGCGATGCCTTGCACCACCTCTTCCCGCGGCTGGCTGACATTGCGGGTTGCGACGGTGACGGTGCCGCCTTCCTCCATCGCGTCGCGGGCGTTCACGACGAGGTTCATCAAGACCTGCTCAAGCTGATGCTGATCGGCCATCACCGGCCACAACTCCCGCTCGTGGTCGATATGCAGAACGACCTTCTCGCCGATGACCGAGTTCAAGAACACATGCGCGTCCGAGATCACGTCACGAAGGTTCAGCATCTGCGGCTGCAGGGTCTGCTGACGCGAGAACGCCAGAAGGTGCCGCACCATCGAGGCCGCCCGGTTCGAATTCTGGCGGATCTGGACCAGGTCCTCGTAATCGGGATGGGTCTGCTCCTTGCCCATCAACACGAAATCACAATGGCCTTTGATCGCCGTCAGCACGTTGTTGAAGTCATGCGCGACGCCGCCGGCGAGCTTGCCGACCGCCTCCATCTTCTGGCTTTGCGCGAAACGGTCCTCCAACTCACGCAGCTCGTTCGCATCGTTGAGCACGGCGATAAGTCCGTCGATCCCGTCCAGTTCGCTGCGGATCAAGGTGATCTGCAGGAACCCACCGGGCTTTTGGCCGTCCAGCCGCACCATGGCTCCGCGCCGGCTGGCGGCGCCGCTCATCGCTTCCTCGATCAGCGCCGGGATCGGGCGACCGAGGGCCGAGAACATTTTGTCGATCTCGGTGCCCTGCGCCGGCGCCTCGCCCAGGATCTGCGAGGCTTGCTGGTTGAGCCAGAGGAACCGGCCCTCGAGGTCGAACTGCATCAAGGCGACGGGCAGCGTATCGAGTGCAACGGTGGCCGAGCCTGGCGGAGCGTTCCCGCGCTCATCGCCAAGAAAAAGCATCATCGTGGTCCCGTCCACGCCCAGCGGCAGGGAGAACACCCGATAGGCGCCAACCTCGCGCCGGGCGGTTGTCAGCGTGACCCGCGCGCCGTTCGGCACTGGCGCATTGCCCACCTGATCCAGGACGGCGCTCACGGTCGAGCCAAATTCTTCCAGGAACCCATCGGTGGGAGCAGCCTTGCCGCCGGGTGTCAGATGCAGGGCGGGCAAAGCGCGCATGCCCCATAACGCGTTGGCGGCCTCACCGAAACTGCCGCGCATATCCTCGGCCGTCAGGACCGACCAGACCACCAGATCGGCCGAGAGCCGTGTGCAGGTCAGATAGCTCTCCAGCCCATCCTCGCGCTGCCGGACTGGCCGCACGGCAAACCCCGCCGCCGAGGAGGCGCGCGAGAGTCGGTAGAGCATTTTGGGCTCGATCCCTTCCAGAACACCCGAGAGCACGTCTTCAACGCGATGGGCCTTCCGGTCATTCAGCAAAAGCAACCGCTCGGTCTGATGGATCACGCGGCCGTCCAGATGCGAGAGAATGGCGGGCAGGCCGGCCGCGTCCAGCCGTTCGATCTCGGTCGAAAAATCGACGCGGAGCTGACTGACCATGCGGATGACCAGCCAGATGCCGAAGGCGATGGCGACCCCTGTGATCAACAGGACCGCGAGCACCATCACTTCCGCGCCAACACTCGACACCACCAGACCGAACCCCATTTCCCGTCAATCCGTCCCGTAGCAAGGTTTTCGCCAGGATAACGAGGGCCAGACAACAACTCAAAGGCGTTTTTATGGCCGATACTTATCTACTTTTGCGGGCAGAGCACCAGTTCCGCCATATAGAAACCGTCCCCTTCGCCGAGTTCGGTCAGAGCAAGGGACCGGTTCAAGCGCATCTCGGGGTGATCCGCCAGGAATGCCGCGACCTGATCTTCGTTCTCAGGCCGGAAGAGGGAGCAGGTCGCATAGATCAGCCGTCCTTGAGGAGCAAGACAGGCCCGTGCGCCCTCGAGCACGCGCCGCTGCAATTCGCTAAAGCTGCGCAGCGCATCAGGGGTGAGGCGCCATTTCTCCTCCGCATTCCTGCGCCAGGCGCCCGAGCCCGAGCAGGGGGCATCGACGAAGACCAGATCGCAGCTTTGGCGGAGCGCATCCAAACCGCCCGTCTCTGCGATCTCGATCACCGCACCTGCGCGGGCGGCGCGAGGGGCAATCTGCGACAACCTCGCGGCGGAGACGTCATGGGCGATTATGCGGCCTCTGTTCTCCATCTGAGACGCGAAGGCCAGCGACTTGCCTCCCCCGCCGGCGCAATAGTCCAGCACCGTCTCGCCCGGCTGCGCGGCGGCGAACCGGGCGGCGCGCTGGCTCGATGCGTCCTGGATTTCGACCAACCCGCTGAGATAGGCCGCGCTCGTTCGCACCCGATGCCCCTGCGCCAGAACCCGCAACGCGTCGGGGTCGGTGGTCAGAGGAGCGGCCGAGATCCCATCGCCCATGAGTGTGGCGAGGGCATCCTCGCGGCTACCGCGCAGGCGGTTGGCCCGCAGATCCAGGGGCGCGCGCTCACCAAGCAACGACAGGGCGGCCTCAGGAACATGATCGAGATACGGCTCGGCCCAGTCAGGCAGATCCAGGCGGATGGCGCGCGGCGCTTCGTCGACGGGCCGCAAGGCTGCCCGCTCCGCCGGTGTCAGCGCTGGAGGCGCATGGTCCCGTCCGCTGAACAAACCCTCAAGATCCGCGCCTGCCAGGGACAGCGCGCCGAGCATCATCGGCCGCGCAATCCCGGCCCCTTCCGGACCAGCATAGCCCGCCGCCCAGAGCGCGGACCGTTTGCGCCGGATCGCATCATAGACCAGATCCGCCACCGCTCGACGATCGCCGGACCCGGCATAGCGGTTGCCGCGCCCCCAGGCCGCCAGCAGCCGCTCCGCCGGCCCTGCATCCGCCGCCCAGGTCGAGAGCACCTCGATCGCTGCCGCAACGCGGGCGTCAGGACGCATCCGCGCGGTCCCGAGGTTGACAGCGCATCACCGGTGCCGGACCATTTCGATCGAGGTCAGCGAAAGAGGCCCCTGATCGGTGAAGCTCGATCCGACGACCCTGCAATTGATCCTCCTGCTCATGCCCGGGCTGATCGGCGCGGGTGTGCATTCCTATTTCCGCAACCGCGCGCTGTCGACCGCCTCGCTGGTGATCTTCTCGGTCCTGCTGGCGATGTTTGCCAGCCTTATCGCCGCGGGCCTCGGCCACCCGCCGCCCCAGCCGGCCGATTTCACGAAGGGCGACTGGACGGAGCTCGCCCGCTCGCCGCATTTCTACATCGCAACTCTGACCGCCTGTGCCCTGGGAGCCCTGACGGCCTTGCTGATCGAGAGCCGCAAGCTCCAGCACCTGTTCGAACGCGTGGGGCTGACCCGGCACTACTCGACCGACGACACCTGGGAGCATGTGTTCCGCGAAAATGATGGCCGCTGGCTGGTGTTGCATATGTGCGATGGCAGCAAGATCACCGGCTACGCAAAATACTACTCGATGAGCGGCCAGACCCGCGAGATCTGCCTGGGCGATGCCCGGATCGAGGCGCCCGAGGCCAAAATCGGCAAGCTGACGCAGAGACCCGAGGCGCGCCCGGCCCGCGGCGACCTTCTGATCACCGACATCGAAGCGGTTCGTATGGTCGAGTTCATCGCTGAGCAGCCGGGATGAGGGCTGTCTCCGCGCTGCTCGCGATGATCGGCCTTGCAGCATGCTCGGCGCAAGAGGCGCCGCGAGATGCAACCTCGGTCGAGCCCGCCCGCGATGTCGCGCCGATCACGCCGCCGACAGACCGCGATATCCTGGCATGGCGGATCGATCAGCTTGAGGACCGCAACGCCCTGCTTCGAGCGGAGCAGCTCGCGAGGCTCTCTCTGGCCTGCACGCTTGCCGGCGTCGAGCGTGTGGAGGACTGTCTCGCACTGCACGCCGGTCCAGGAGCCCTGAGCGGAGCCTTGACTGGTTTTTCGGAGATCAGTTCAGAGGCGCTGGCCGAAGAGACGCTGATCGAAGCGAATGAGAAGGAGATCGCCCGTCTGCGGGCGCGTTTGGATCGACGGGCGACAAGCTCTGCGGCAACGGCGCGAGGCCAAAAGCCGCCGACGCCACCACCAGACGACCCCGTGAATTGAGGGTCGGTCAGGTCCCCCGGTAATTCGGCGCCTCGCGGGTGATCTGGACGTCGTGGACATGGCTTTCCTTCAGCCCGGCGCCGGTGATCTTCACGAAGTTGGTGGACGCGTGCATATCGGCGATGGTCTTGGCGCCGGTATAGCCCATGGCGGCGCGCAGGCCGCCGACGAGCTGGTGGATGACGGTGCCGGCGGGGCCTTTATAGGGGACTTGGCCCTCGATCCCCTCAGGCACCAGTTTCTCGCTCGCCACCTCTTTCTGGAAGTACCGATCGGCCGAGCCGCGGGCCATGGCGCCGACCGAGCCCATGCCGCGATAGCTTTTGAAGCTGCGACCCTGGAACAGGAAGACCTCGCCCGGCGCCTCATCGGTGCCCGCCAGCATCGAGCCGATCATGGCGCAATGGGCACCCGCCGCGATGGCCTTGGCGAGATCGCCTGAGAATTTGATACCGCCATCCGCGATCACCGGCTTGCCCTGGCGAGCCGCTTCCTCCGCGCAATCCATCACCGCCGTCAGCTGCGGCATACCGACCCCCGCCACGATCCGCGTGGTGCAGATCGAGCCCGGACCGATCCCGATCTTCACGGCATCCGCCCCGGCGCCGATCAGGGCGCGCGTCGCCTCGGCAGTGGCGACATTGCCGGCGACCACCTGGACCGAGTTCGAGTGTTTCTTGATCCGCTCCACCGCCTGGGCGACGCTGGCCGAGTGGCCATGGGCGGTGTCGATCACCACCAGATCCACGCCGGCATCGATAAGCGCCGTCGACCGGTCGAACCCCTGGTCGCCCACAGTCGTCGCCGCGGCCACGCGCAGGCGGCCGAGTTGGTCCTTGCAGGCCTGCGGGTTCAACACTGCCTTCTGGATGTCCTTGACCGTCAGCAGGCCGGTGCACTCGCCGCGGTCATTGACCACCAGAAGCTTCTCGATCCGCCGGGCCTGGAGCAGTTTTTTCGCTTCGTCCAGATCCACCGGTTCGCGCACGGTGGCGAGGTTCTCCGACGTCATCAACTGGCTGACCGGGGTGGTCGGGTCATCGCAAAACCGGATGTCGCGATGGGTGAGAATGCCGACCAACCGCCCCCCGGCATCGACCACTGGAAAGCCGGTGATGTTATACTGCGCGCTAAGCGCCTTCATGTCCGCCAGGGTCTGGTTCGGCCGGATCGTGACGGGGTTATAGACCACCCCGGATTCGAAGCGCTTGACCTGACGCACCTGGGCCGCCTGCTCCTCGATCCCGAGATTGCGGTGGATCACACCCATCCCGCCGGATTGCGCCATGGCGATGGCCATCGCCCCCTCTGTCACCGTGTCCATGGCCGAGGAGAGCAAGGGAATATTCAGCTCGATTTCGGATGTCACACGGGTGCGGGTGTCCGCCTCGGCCGGCATCACTTCCGAGGCGCCGGGCACCAGAAGAACGTCGTCGAATGTGAGAGCCTCACGAATCTGCATCACTTACTCCAGCGGCAGGGGGTCGGTGTTGGCGGCCCCGTATCTCATGTTGACCGCGGAAAGGGAAGATGTTTCATCGCGCACAGTCTCCCACCCGTTTCCGCTTTCGGAGGACCCGATGATCCGTCCCTCGCTGACCGACCTTTCCAACCGTTTCGGCTCGGACAAAGGGACGATCGGGCCAAGTGCGCGCTGGGGCGGCAACAATTACACCGATGTCTATGAGGGGTTCTTCCAGCCCCTGCGCGATCGGCCGGTGCATGTGTTGGAGATCGGCCTCGGGGTCCGCGGCGCGCATTGGGAGGCCCATATCGCCCATGGACGGAATGCCGAGGGCGGCGGCTCGATCAAGGCGCTGCATGCCTATTTCGAGCGAGGGCAGATCTATGGCGTGGATATCAATCCGGCGACCCATCTGGAGAACGAACGGTTGCGGACGTTTCAACTCGACCAGGGCGATCGGACCGCCTGGAGCGGGTTCCTGCAAGAGGTCGGAGAGGTTGCGTTCGACGTGATCATCGACGATGGCTCGCACAGACCCGACCACCAACAGATCACGCTCGAAATGCTGCTGCCCCGCCTGGCGCCGGGAGGTATCTTCGTCATCGAGGATCTGATGGACAACGGACGCGGCGATGGCGGCGCCGAGAGCCGGCACAGCGCCGAACAGGTCCTCTCGACCCGCCGCCTGCTCAAGGGCTTCCTAGCGAACGGAGTGTTTCCGGCACCGCATGCATTCCGAACGCCGGAAGCGGTCGCGGACCATATCGCCTCTGTCAGCTTCCATGTGCCCGAAGCGGGTCTATCGCCGCTGGAGGCGCTGCGCCGCACGGCGATCGATACGTTGCGCGGTCGGCCAATGCGCCTCGGTCGGAAAATCCGCTATTTGCCAGACAGCGAGCATGTCGCCGTTATCTGCAAACACCGCTGACCGCCCTGGAGCCAAATCCTCGCAAACGGCGTCCGGCCAGGGGCCGGACATTCCATACCCTCGCCACGCTTCTCCGAAGCGTAACGAGGCGCGGGCGCGTGATTGCAACCCGACGGCTGCCATCCACAGCCCACGCAAATTCCGGAGGGATTTGCAGAAGCAGGCGTATGCCCGGAACGGGCATTCCGTTTAACACGCCCTGGGCCGGAACCCGGTTGCCACGACGAACATCTCGGCGCTGTCTTTCCGGCTCGCCGGCGGTTTGACATGTGTCACCCGCTCGAAGCCCTGCTTCAGGCGGGCCAGAAGGGCCGCCTCGGTGCCCCCCTGCAAGACCTTGGCGGCAAAACTGCCGTCCGGCGCCAGAACGTCGAAGGCGAAATCGGCAGCGGCTTCCGCCAGAGCCATGATCTTCAAGTGATCCGTCTGCCGATGCCCGCTTGATGCCGCGGCCATGTCGCTGAGCACCACATCGGCCTGCCCGCCCAAGAGGACCTTCACCTGCTCCTCGGCGCCGTCATCGAGAAAATCGAGTTGCACGGCCTCGGCGCCCGCAATCGGCGCGACTTCCTGCAAGTCGACGCAGAGCACCTGGCCCTGCGCCTTTCCTTGTTTCTGGCCGAGCGCGTTGACCCGCGCCACCGCCACCTGCGCCCATCCCCCCGGCGCGGCGCCCAGATCGACGACACGTGCCCCAGGCACCAGAAACCGGAGTTTGTCATCGATTTCGATGAGCTTGTAGGCCGCTCGGCCGCGATAGCCTTCGGCCTGCGCACGGGCCACATAAGGGTCGTTCAGCTGCCGCTCGAGCCAGCGGGTCGATGAGAGCCGGCGTCCCTTGGCGGTTTTCACCCTGGTGCGCAGAGCCCGTTCGCCGCGGCCCGAGCCGGTCTTGCCTTTGTCCGAAGGCATCGCTTTTTTTGACGGGCGCGGGCCCTCGGGCAGCCCCGACGCGCGCATCCCATGCCCAGCGGCGTCCACATCGCCGTCGGCCCCCTCTGCCGACACCGCTTCGTCCTGTTTGCGAGGCGATGGATTGCCGCGTTTTGGAGCGCCCTTTCGGCTCGCTCCCCCGTCCGCTCGACCGGTTCGCGACCCTCCGCGCCCCGGTGACTTGCGCCGTGTCACCTGCGCCCGGCCCGAGATGCCGCCGCCCGGCGCGCACCGATCAGGCCATAGAGCATCCCCTCCCGCAGACCACGATCGGCGATCCGCATGCGGGACACCGGCCAGATCCGCAGGATCGTCATAAGGATCGCCGCTCCAGAGACAACCAGATCGGCCCGCCGCGTTCCGATACCCGGATGCTGCGAGCGTGACTTGCGATCCATACCGAGGATCGTATCGGCCAACTCCCCGGCCCGGCGCCCGGGCAGCCAGAGCCCGTCGACCTGGCTGCGGTCATATTTCTGCAATCCGAGATGCAGAGCGCCAAACGTCGTCGCCGTGCCGGACACACCGACGATTTGCAGATGACGCGTGAGGTCGGCGCTGTCGCCGCTGTCATAAGGGCCGAACGGCGCGAGGCGTTGCTCGAAATGCCAGGACATCAATGCGAACCGTTCCTGATCGTCGCTGACCGAGGCGAAGCGGTCATGCAGCGTCGTCACGCCGATCGGTACCGAGATCCAATCGCTGATCCGGGCCTTGGCCTTGCGCACGGCCGAGGTTTCGATCCGACCAGATGGTGCAATCGCTTGGATCAGAGCCGGGCGCCGCTCGGGCGCTGTCGAGGACATGTCAACCCAGATCAGTTCGGTCGATCCGCCGCCGATGTCGAAGACGAGCAGTTGCTCGGCCGACTTATCGACCAGCGGCGCGCAGCCGGCCACGGCGAGCCGTGCCTCCTCCTCCGGCGTGATGATGTCGAGCGCGAGACCGGTCTCCTCGCGCACCCGCGCGGCGAATTCAGGCCCGTTGATCGCGCGGCGGCAGGCTTCGGTCGCGACGATCCGCGTGTCGCGGACCCGGTGGTGCTGGATCTTGGACGCGCAAATCCTGAGCGCCTTCAATGCCCGCGACTGCGCCGCCTCGGAGAGACGGTTCGACCCCTCGACCCCCTCACCCAGACGCACGGTGCGGCTGAAAGCATCCATCACCTGGAATTGATGCCCGTCCGGGCGCGCCACCAGCAACCGGCAGTTGTTGGTGCCAAGGTCCAGCGCAGCCACAGGGTCTGAACCGCCCATCGCAGCCAGCCTGGCCGATTGACCATGCCCCCGGCCACGCCGACGCGCCGAACCTGAACCGTTTTGATTTTGTCTGTCTACTGACACATCGGAACCCAAACCATCCCCGCAAGTCAGCTACGATAAGGCTAAGCCTCTCGAGAGACAAGCAAAACGAGTGGACGGGGCTGTTCCGCGCCGTCTCGCGCGAAATCGAGGCTCAGCCGCAGGTGGCAGCGACCTGCAGCGGCCGGGTCTCGATGCCCAAAGCCTGGCAGATCTGGTAGGGCAGGTCTGGATTGTTCAAGGTATAGAGGTGCAGATGCTCGACACCGTTTTCGAGCAGTTCATGGCATTGCTCGGAGGCAATCGCCAGGGCGAGCAGATCGCTGTTGCCCTGCGCCTCGGCATTCTGGAAGGCTTTCTCGAACCAGGGCGGAATGCCTGCCTGACACCGCTCGGCGAACTTGCAGAGCTTCGAGAAATTCTCGATCGGCAGGATGCCCGGCACGATCGGCGCGGTGATTCCGGCATCGACGCAGGCATCGCGGAAGCGGAAGAAGGCTTCGTTGTCGAAGAAGAACTGAGTGATCGCCCCACAGGCGCCAGCATCGATCTTGCGTTTGAGATGCGCGATATCCGCCGACATATCGGCCGCCTCGGGATGGGTCTCGGGGTAGGCCGCCACCCAGATATCGAAATGGCGCATCTCGGCCAGCGCTTCGATCAATTCGACGGAGCCTGCGAAGCCTTCGGGATGCGCCTCGAAATCGTCTGCGCCATTGGCCGGGTCGCCGCGCAGAGCGACGATCCTGCGGCAGCCCAGTTTGCGGTAGAGCCGCGCCGTGCGGAGAACCTCGTCGCGGCTGGCGCCAACACAGGTCAGATGGCCCGCAACACTGAGCCGCGCCCGGTCGCGGATTGCCATGATCGCCGCCATGGTCCGCTCGCGCGTCGTCCCGCCAGCACCATAGGTGACCGAGACGAATTGCGGCGCCAGGGGGGCCAGCCGCTCGACCGAGCGCCAGAGCCGCGCCGAGGCCGCCAGTGTCTTGGGTGGGAAGAACTCGAAGCTGATGGTCGGACGAGGCGATGGCAGCCCGGTCATGGATTAATCCTCCCGACAGACGGTCTGACCCACGATCTTCACCGACCGGTCTGACCAATGGCGCGCGATCTTGCAGCGCAGCAATTCTCGCAAGGTCTATAGCGGAAGGAAACCGACATTTGAAGCCCAAAAAGCGACCAATCCGATCAACACGATTTCTTTGCAAATTGTCCGCATGCTGAGCGGTGCGCAGTCGGCGTGTCGCGAAAAAAACCTGGCCGGTCGAAATCATGCGCGCAGCGACCAGAAACGGGCGATATCCGAAGAGGATGGCGGCGCGAGAAGAGGCCGATCCAAAGAACAAGGTCTGGCCCGATGCCGCAACTCGTTACAGTCTATTGGCGCGACATCCCCGCACAGGTCATCGTGCGCAAGGGGCGCAAGGCATTGGCCAAGCGTCAGTTGCCGGAGCGGTTCGAACAGGCAATAGACCGTTGCGCCATGAAGGTTGGCGCGAAAGACTCGGATGCCTATCTGGCAGAGTGGCGGCGGGGCGATCCCGTCGAAGTCGAGGGGGAGCCAGACGATCTGGCCGCCGCCGAAGCCGCCCGACTGGAAGCTGAATTCGACAACGACCGTATCAAGAAACTCATCTCGGCCGATGGCTGGGCGGCGTAAGGGAAGGACCGGACTGATGGCACAGATCCTGAACCTCTTCGGACGGAAAGACGCTAGCCGCGAGGTGGCGCCGCATGACCCGTCGCTGGGCGCGTTCCTCGACGGTTTCTCGATCGAGGTGATGCCGCGCACCGCCGAGAAGATCGACAGCTTCGCAGCAATCCTGCCCGCAGGCACCCGGGTCTATATCGCCCATATCGAGGGCACGCCGATCGAGGATATGGTCGTCACCGCCAAGCGCATCGCGGGCGAGGGCTTTCCGGTCATGCCGCATTTCCCGGCCCGGATCATCAAGGACAGCGCGACGCTGGCCGACTGGATCGCTCGGTATCAGGGTGAGGCCGGGGTGGATCAGGCCCTGTTGCTGGCCGGTGGGGTCGACAAACCGCATGGCGACTTCCATTGCTCGATGGATTTGATGGAGGATGGCGCCTTCGACCGGGCCGGCTTCCGCCGCCTTCATGTCGCCGGCCATCCCGAGGGCAACAAGGACATCGATCCGAATGGCGGCGATGACGCCGTGATGGAAGCACTGCGCTGGAAGCAGGCATTCTCCGAGCGGACCGATGCCGAGATGGCCATCGCCACCCAGTTCGTCTTCGAGGCCGAGCCGGTGATCGCCTGGGCCAACCGCCTGGCCGAAGCGGGTATCGCGCTGCCGATCCATATCGGCGTGGCGGGCCCGGCAAAGCTGCAAACGCTGATCAAATTCGCCATCGCCTGCGGCGTCGGCCCCTCGTTGCGCGTCCTGCAGCGCCGCGCCGCCGATGTCACCAAGCTGGTCCTGCCCTTCACGCCGGAGGAGGTGCTCCGCGATCTCGCTGCCCACAAGGCGGCGAACCCAGGGTTCAACATCACCCATGTCCATTTCTTCCCGCTGGGTGGCATCAACAAGACCGCTGAATTTACCGATCAGTTCGGCCGCCCGGCGGGCAGTTTGCGCGCCGCCACCGCCTGAGACCGGCTTGACGCCGATGCCCCGGGTCGCCTAGGCCCGGGCTCTACACCGATCCTGAGACTTTCCAAGGGAGCCAGCCGGCATGACCCGCACCGTCGTCGAGTCCAAATCGAAAACCGTTGTCATCGGGTTCGATGAACCTTTCTGCATCATTGGCGAGCGGATCAATCCGACCGGCCGCAAGAAGCTGGCGGCGGAGCTAGAAGCGGGAGATTTCTCGACCGTCGAAAAGGACGCGCTGGAACAAGTCGCCTGCGGTGCGACGGTGCTGGACATCAATTCGGGCGCGGTGTTCTCGAACAAGATGGCCGAAGACCCGCGCTATGCCGACAACAACTTTGTCGAGCCGCCGCTGATGAAGGAACTGGTGGCGCGGGTACAGGCGCTGGTGGACGTACCGCTCTGCATCGACTCATCGGTCCCCGGCGCGTTGCAGAACGGGTTGGAGGAGGCGGAGGGACGGCCGCTTCTGAACTCCGTCACTGGTGAGGAAGAGCGACTGGAACTGGTCCTGCCGCTGGTTGCCAAATACAATGTGCCGGTGGTGGCGATCTCGAACGACGATACCGGCATCTCCGAGGATCCGGATGTCCGCTTCGCCGTCGCCAAGAAGATCGTCGAGCGCGCGGCCGATCACGGCATCCCGGCCCATGATATCGTGGTCGATCCGCTGGTCATGCCGATCGGTGCCATGGCGACGGCCGGGCATCAGGTGTTCACGCTGGTGCGGAGATTGCGCGACGAGTTGGGGGTGAATACGACCTGCGGCGCCTCGAACATCTCCTTCGGGCTGCCGAACCGGCACGGGATCAACAACGCCTTCCTGCCAATGGCGGCGGCGGCGGGCATGACCTCGGCCATCATGAACCCGGTGCAGCTGGGCGCGAGCGCTAAAAAGATCGCCGAAAAGGTCGAGGCACTCGCCGCATTGGGGATCACAATCCCCGAGGATGCCGACTGGGACGCCCTGGCCCCGCATCTGGGACTGACCTCGACCAAGGCGACGCCATCCAAGGAAACCGAAGCGATCAAAGCGGCCGATTTCCTGTTGAACTGCGACCCCGGAGGCGCCGCCTGGATCGCCTTCAACAAACCCGCCGCCGGCGCCGGCGAAGGCGCCCGAGGGGCCCGCGAAGGCCGGAGACGGCGCCGGGCCTAAGCTCGGCGGTCGCTCAGCAATCGGGAACGATGTCCTCCGGCCGCTCCGGCGAGGGGGCGGAAATCAGGTGGTTCATGCTGATCGAGGGTCGGTCGCAGCCGGCTTCTCCGACGATCTTGGCGGGGATGCCCGCGACGGTCTTGCAGGGCGGCACCTCCTTCAGCACCACCGAGCCTGCCGCGATGCGCGAGCATTCGCCGATCTTGATATTGCCCAGAACCTTCGCTCCGGCGCCGATCAGCACTCCGTTGCCGATTTTGGGGTGACGGTCTCCGCCCGCCTTGCCGGTGCCTCCCAGGGTGACCGAGTGGAGCATCGAGACATCGTCGCCGACCACAGCCGTCTCGCCGATCACGATCGAATGGGCATGGTCGATCATGATCCCCTGCCCCATCACCGCACCAGGGTGGATGTCGCAGCCGAATAACTCGGACGAGCGCATCTGCACATAGAGCGACACATCCTTGCGCCCCGTGTTCCACAACCGGTGCGCAAGCCGCTGGGACTGCACAGCCAGAAAGCCCTTAAAATAGAGCAGCGGGTTGACCATCCGATCGCAGGCGGGATCGCGGTCATAGGTCGCCACGGTATCGGCCCGGGCCGCGCGGCCGAGCGCCGGATCGGCGGCAAAGGCCGCGTCGGCGATCTCACGCATGAGGAGGGGAGAGAATTCCGGCGAGGAGAGTTTCTGCGCGATGCGATAGCTCAGCGCGTCCTCGAATGTCGGATGGTGCAGCACGACCGAATGGGCAAAGCTGGCCATCAGGGGCTCTGCCGCGGCCAAGGCCTCGGCTTCCGAGCGGATCTGCGCCCAGACCGGATCGATCGAGGCGGGATGCGAGGTGGACGGGTGGTGAAGGGTCATCCTGTCTCTCCCATGTTGTGCCGACAGTCTAGTCGACTGGGCGGGAGATGGGGACCGCAAATCGGAATGTCGAGTTGCAATTTTGTGGCCGCCACAATCACGACCCGTCATATCGGCCCGACCACCCCCAGATCTTGAGGGCCTCGGGGCGATCGACTACATGATCCTGTATCTATTGAAAAAGAGAGGTTCCCATGACACTTGCCAGAATTGCCGAGGAAGTTGCCGTCGAAGTTGGAAAAAACATCCTGAGCGCAGCGCCAGGGATGCTGGCGAACGGAGCTCAGGCCGTCGCGCAAAGTGCCGGCGCCTTTGTGGCTGGCCCCGGCGGCACGGTGGTCGTCGCCGCCCCGAAACTGGCGGCGGCGGCTGGATTTGTGGCGGCTTTCCCGGTCCTGACGCTGACCGGGGTTGCCGTTGTGGGCGTCGTGGCCGTGGCCGCCCTCAGCGACTGATCCGGCTCAGACCGGCGCGGGGGCAGTGATCCGCTGATAGTGGACGGCGATGCGGATCGTGCCCCCGGAGAAGGCGCCACCGCCCGCCGTTATCTCGATTGGGGTCCCGCCGTAATAGGCTTGCGGCTGGCCCGTCACTCCTTCGGCAAAGGTGTTGAGCGCACCGCCGAAACCCGAGCCATAGCGTTGCGGGCTGCCCGGCACGCCGAGCGCCCATGTGGCCGCCCCATCAATCGCTGTAACAACCCGTGCCGAGACGCCGATGACCACGGCTTTGTCCGGAATGACCTCGGTCGTCTTCGTCACCGGTCCGGCCAGATCCTGGTCGAATTCCAGCACCTCATGCACGGTGACCGCCGAGCCTGGGGAGCAGGCGATCACCTGCGGCACCCAGCCTTCGCCGCCAAAGAACAACCAGTGATGCGCCTCGAGCGACCAGACCTGCCAGCCCTGGCGCGGCGCAAAGAAGCTCCAACCGCCAT
>JBCBIS010000054.1:0-21849 GCA_038524325.1 Pseudomonadota bacterium | reverse complement strand
GGCGCGGTCTGGCGCGGGCGTCGATCACCGATCTTTCGGGAGACCCGGTTGTAGCCGGTCCCTTGGTCGTGGCCGCGAACCAGAGCGGGCGTCTGGTGGCGATCGACGGCCGCTCGGGCGTTCGCGCTTGGACGCGCGGCATCGGCGCCACCCGTCCGCCCTGGCCGGTGGGGGAGACCCTGTTCCTGATGAGCGATCTCGCGGAACTGATCCGCATCGATCTGCGCAGCGGCTCGACCCTCTGGAAAACCGATCTTCCCGCCTGGGAGGACGAAGAGGACGAGGAGGACCCGATCACCTATTCCGGACCGATCGTGGTGTCCGGCAAGGTCCTGGTCTCGGACAGTCTGGGCAATCTCTGGTCTTTTGACGGCGAGACCGGCGAGGGGGCCGTGATCGAGGACATTCCCGGCGGTTCGCGCACAGGCCCGATCTCGGCCGGTGGCACGGTTTTCGTGCTGAGCGATGATGCCGATCTGGTGGCGCTGCGCTGAGACAACGCGGTTGCCGCGCCACGATCACCCGAGCCACTGGAGGAAGGGTCGCCGCGCCACATCATGACCAAGCCCTGGCGCAGACCGAAGCCTGCGCCAGCAGCGGTCAGGCGAGTTGACCGTCCGCCATCATCTGCGTCGCACCGTTGAGATAGGGCGAGAGCACCGCGGGCAGGGTCACCGAACCGTCTTCCTCCTGCCCATTCTCCAGCACAGCGATCAGACAGCGCCCGACCGCCAGGCCCGAGCCGTTCAGCGTATGCACGAACTCCGGCCGCTTCTCGCCCTCGCGCCGGAACCGGGCATTCATCCGCCGCGCCTGGAAATCCCCGCAGACCGAGCAGCTCGAGATTTCGCGATAGCTGTTCTGCCCCGGCAGCCAGACCTCGATGTCATGGGTCCGCCGCGCGCCAAAGCCCATATCGCCGGTACAGAGCACCAGCGTTCTGTAGGGCAGCCCCAGCTTCTCCAAAATCCCTTCAGCACAGGCGGTCATCCGGTCGAGCTCGGCCCGGCTGTCCTCGGGCCGGGTGATGCTCACCATCTCGACCTTCTCAAACTGGTGCTGGCGCAGGATCCCACGGGTGTCCTTGCCCGCGCTGCCGGCCTCGGACCGAAAGCACTGGCTATGCGCGGTGAAGCGCATCGGCAGGGCGCTCTCCTCGACAATCTCGCCCGCCGGGATATTGGTCAGCGTCACCTCGGAGGTCGGGATCAGCCACCAGCCATTGGTGGTCTGATAGCTGTCCTCGGCGAATTTCGGCAATTGCCCGGTGCCGATCATCGCCTCCTCGCGCACCAGAACCGGGGTCCAGACCTCGGTCAGCCCGTTCTCGTCCACATGGGTGTTCAGCATGAACTGCGCCAGCGCCCGGTGGAGCCGGATCAACGCGCCCTTCAGCACCATGAACCGGCTGCCCGAGAGTTTTGCCGCCGTCTCGAAATCCAACAGTGGCGCGACCGCGGGAATGTCGAAATGCTCGACCGGAGCAAAGGCGAAGTTCCGTGGGCTGCCGTGGCGCTTGACCTCGACATTATCGGCCTCGTCCGCGCCGTCGGGCACATCGTCATGGGGCGCGTTGGGCAGGTCCATCAGGAGGTCGTGCAGCCGGGCGTCCTCGGCCTTGGCCTCCTCCTCCAGCCGGGCGATCTCGTCCTTTTTCTCGGCGACCAGGGCGCGGAGACGGTCGAATTCCGCCGTGTCCCCGCTGGCCTTGGCCTTGCCCACATCCTTCGAGGCGGCGTTGCGCGCGGCCAGGGCCTCCTCGGCGGCGGTGATCTTGGCCCGGCGGGCGGCGTCGATCGCCAGGATCTCCGACGAGACCGCCGACACCCCGCGCCGCGACAGCATCGCGTCGAAAGCCTGCGGGTTGTCACGGATCAGCCGGATATCATGCATCATCGCCTCCTGGGTTGAAATCGGCGAGACGGCTTATGCCCCATCCTCGCCCGGCTTGACCATCCCCGTTTTCGAAGCAGGCGCCCCGCGGGCGATCCAGTCGTTATAGGCTTTGTCTTCAAGAAACAGGATACCCGTTTGCTCGTCCCAATGATCCGGCCGCAGGATGTGATCGGGCAACACCGTCGCCACATCGCCAAAGGCGCTGTTGACCCCCTCCTGGGTCAAAGTTGTACACTCGCTAAAATCCGCAGACCTGACGCGCGTGCCGGCCATGTGCCAGCGCGTCAGGTCTGCGGATTTCAAGTTTGCCCCTTCGAGCCCCGCCCTCTCCAAATGCGCCTCTCTGAGGTCGGCCCTCTCCAAATGCGCCCTTCTGAGGTCCGCCCCCTCCAAACGCGCCCCTCCGAGGTACGCCCTCTCCAAACGCGCCCCTCCGAGGTACGCCCTCTCCAAATGCGCCCTTCCGAGGTCGGCCCTCTCCAAATGCGCCCCTCCGAGGTGCGCCCTCTCCAAATGCGCCTCTCTGAGGTCGGCCCCCTCCAAACGCGCCTCTCTAAGAACCGCCCTCTCAAGATGCGCGCCATTTAGATCAGTTCTTCGGAGGTTGGTGCCGCTCAGGTCGAGGCGATAGTCCTTCTTCTCCTCATGCCTCTGCCGGGCCTGCTTGCGGCGACCGATGACGCGGAGCGCGGCCTGCACATCGGCCCGGGGTTTGGGCAGAGACTGCGACCACTGCCAAAGGTTGGACCTGGGGTCGAAAGCGTACTCACCGAACCGCAGCTTAAACTCCGCGTCCCGCTGTTCGCGCTCTGCCTCGGTCATCTCTTTCGGCATTGGCTCCCAGGGGGCGAGGTTCAGGGTTTTGGCGCTGCTGGCCGGGGCGTTTTCGCGGATATAGGCGCAGAGGGTTTCCATGATCGGGATGTGGTCGCGCTCGCTGTCCTGGGCGATGCGTTCCAGGGCATAGATGGCGCCCAGGCGGACTTCGATATTCGGCTGGGTCTCCTCGATCACCCGGTCGGCGAGCCATGTATTGCCTTGCTCGTCCTGCTCCTGGCGTTGGACGGTGCGTTTGACCGTCTTCTCCGCGCCGAGTTGTTCCACCGCCTTGGTGATCCGGTCGGTGATATGTCCCTGCTCGGCGGTGATCGCCTGGCGCTCGTTCATCCAGGTCTTGATCAGTTGGAAGGGGACGGCGGCCAGGAGAGCGGTCCCGCCCAACAGCGCGCCGATGGCATAGGCGATGTTGCGCAGGGCCTCGTGGTCGAGCGGGTCGGTGCCGAGCACCTTGGCCAGTTCCCCCACCGCGTCGCGGGCCAGCAGCGGCAGGCGGCCGGTGATGAAGGTCCAGAGCGCCACATAGGCCACGGCCCCCGCCAGGATCATCAGCCAGAGGTAGTTCTTCCGCAGCCGCTCCAGCGCCCAGTCGCGGCCATCGTCTGACGCGGCGGCCTTGGCCCAGGTGGAGAGTGTCTCGCGTGCCTTGATGGCCCGGACGGTTCGCATGGCCCGGACGGCAAGCACGGCACCGGCGAGAAGCGCTGCCACGGCCAGCAGCGTCTCGACCCCTCCAATCGCCTCAATCCAATCGATCCAAACACCCATGCCGCCAGTCTGCCGCAAAGGCAGGGCGGCGGGAAGGGGTCAGGCGAAGAAGGCGACGGCCATCAGGGCGCCATAGAGGGCGAGGGCGAGGCCCGGGGCGGCGACCCAAAGGGCATTGGGAAGCTCGAGCTCCGCAGCCTCGATCTGGTCGCTGCGCGCCTCGGTCGGGTGGTCGTGTGGGGCGTCGGTATAGGGGTTCGGTCTGCCGGTCGACTGCATGTGTGCATGGTCCATGCGCGCTCTCCCAATCGCCTTCCCCCTGGCTCGTATGAAAGCTTTCTTGATCGGCGTGAAGAAAAGGTTAATCGCCGCGCCTGGGCCGGCCCTGCTTGCATCGGCAAGGCGCCCACGTATATATCCGCCAACGCCGCCGTCAGAGCGGCCGCTCGACCCACCCAAAGCGAGAGGACGACCCGATGTTCGCCACCCCCGCCTATGCGCAAACCGCCGGTGCCGGCGACCCGATGGGAGGGATCGCAGGGCTGCTGCCCATCGTCCTGATCTTCGTGATCTTCTACTTCTTCCTGATCCGGCCACAACAGCGCCGGGCGAAGGAGCATGCGGCGATGCTGGAGGCCGTGCGCCGCGGCGACGAGGTGATCACCAATGGCGGGCTGATCGGCAAGGTCACCAAGGTCCACGCACCCGAAGGCGAGCCGGCCGAATTGGAGGTCGAGATCGCCAAGGATATCAAGGTCCGCGTCCGCCGCGACATGCTGGCGACCGTGAAGTCGAAGACCGAACCCGCGAAAGACTGATCCGGAAAGGGGCGCGCGCCCATGCTCTACTTCGCCCCTTGGAAACGCCTCGCCATCCTGCTGACCTGTCTGATGGGTGTGCTGTTCGCGTCGCCCAACCTGCTGGCGCCCGAGATCCGTGAGAGCCTGCCCTCGTGGATGCCGCGCGATGCGGTCAATTTGGGGCTGGATCTGCGCGGCGGGGCGCATCTCTTGGTCGAGGTCGAGATCGAGGAGGTCGCGGCCGAGCGCATGGCCAGCCTGCGCGCCGAGGCGCGGGAGGCCCTGGTCGGCGCGGGCGTGCGCCGCTTCACCTCGCTGCGCGCGACCGACAGCGAAGTCACTGTCCGGATCACCAATGCCGAGGATGTCGAACGGGCGGCCGCCGCCTTTCGCAATCTGGCGCAGCCTGTGGGTGGCGGGATCGCGGGCGGCTTTGGCATGGGCGGCTTTGCCGGCGGGGTCGACCTGGCGGTCGAGCAGCTCGAAGATCAACGCCTGCGGATCACCCTGACCGAGCCGGCACTGACCGAGATCACCGACCGCACCATGGCGCAATCGCTGGAGATCATCCGGCGCCGGATTGACGAGGCCGGCACGCGCGAGCCGAGCATCCAGCGCCAGGGTGAGCGGCGCATCCTGATCCAGGTGCCGGGGATCGGCTCGGCCGATGAGTTGCTCGATCTGATCGGGCAGACGGCCAAGCTCTCGTTCCACGAAGTCTCGGATTTCGGCCAGCAGGTCGGCAACCCCGGCCCCGGGCAATTCGTCGCCAGCGGTACGGAGGAGGAGGGCGGTGGCCAGTATCTGCTGGAACGCCGGGCCATCCTGTCCGGCGACAATCTGGTCGACAGCCAGTTGGGATTTCACCCAGACAGCGCTCTGCCAGTGGTCAATTTCCGCTTTGACACCGCGGGCAGCCGGATCTTTGGCCGCTATACCGCCGCCAATGTGGGGCAACTCTTTGCCATCGTGCTGGATGGCAAGGTGATCTCTGCCCCACGGATCCAATCGGCGATCCTGGGTGGGGCGGGCTTTATCGAAGGCGATTTCACGGCGGAGAGCGCGACCAATCTGGCGATCTTGCTGAGGGCAGGGGCCTTGCCCGCCTCGATCAGCGTGTTGGAGCAGCGCACCGTGGGCCCGGATCTGGGCGCGGACTCGGTGGCGGCGGGCGCGGCGGCGACGCTGTTGGCCTTTGCCGCGGTGCTGATCTTCATGGCGATCACCTATGGGCTGTTCGGGCTGCTGGCGGACATCGCGCTGATCATCAACGTGGCGCTTTTGTTCGGGGCGCTGAGTTTGCTGGGCGCGACCCTGACCCTGCCGGGGATCGCCGGGATCGTGCTGACCATCGGGATGGCGGTCGACGCCAATGTGCTGATCTTCGAGCGGATCCGCGAGGAGCTTCGCAACAATGCCGGCAAGGTCGCGCGGGCGATCGAGCGGGGCTATCAACAGGCGTTCTCGGCAATCTTGGATGCAAACGTTACAACCTTCATTGCCGCGATCATCCTTTTCGGCATGGGTTCGGGCCCGGTGAAAGGCTTCGCCGTGACGCTGGGGATCGGCATTCTCACCTCGGTCTTCACGGCGGTTCTGGTCACCCGGCTGATGGTGGTCGGCTGGCTCGACTGGCGCCGGCCCAAATCGCTGAAGATCGCGCAGATCAAGCTGGTGCCCGAGACGACGCGGATCAATTTCCTGGGTGTGCGCCGCCTGCCGGTGCTCGGCTCGATCACTGCGGTCATTGCCTCGATGGTGCTGGTGGCTGTGCTGGGGCTAAACTTCGGAATCGACTTCCGGGGCGGCACCATGATCATGGCCAAGACCGATCAGGCAGTGGAGACGGGCGACTACCGCGCGGCGCTGGGCGATCTCGACTTGGGCGATGTGGCGGTGACCGAGATCTCCTCGACCGCCGAAGACCTCTCGGGCGAGGACCAGAACGCGGTCATGATCCGCATCGAGCAGCAGGGCGACGACCCGGCCGCGCAGAACGACACGGTGCGCCTGGTGCAGGAGACGCTGTCCGACACCTTCGCCAGCATCCAGTTCCTGGCGGTGGATGCCGTGGGGGCGAAGGTCTCGGGCGAGCTGTTGCAGGCAGGCATTCTGGCCGTGGTGCTCGCGGTGGCGGCGGTGCTGTTCTATATTTGGCTGCGGTTCGAATGGCAGTTCGGCGTCGGCGCCGTGATCGCCCTGGTCCATGACGTGGTGCTGACCATCGGGGTCTTCGCGATCACCGGCATCGAGTTCAACCTGGCGATTATCGCGGCCATCCTGACGATCGTCGGCTACTCGTTGAACGACACGGTGGTCGTCTATGACAGGGTCCGCGAGAACCTGCGCAAATACAAGAAGATGGAACTGATCGACCTGCTCAATCTCTCGATCAACGAGACGCTGGCGCGGACGGTGATGACCTCGGCCACCACGCTGATCGCGCTGGGGGCGATGTTCCTGCTGGGTCCCGCCGTGATCCAGGGCTTCACCTTCGCGATGATCTGGGGCGTGGTGATCGGGACCTATTCCTCGATCTTCATTGCCGCGGCCACGCTGCTGTGGTTCGGGGTCAGCCGCGACTGGAAGACCGCCGAGGAAGCCCGCGCCAATGTCCGCGCCGATGGGGCGCAGGTCTGAGATGCGGCTGAACGAGATCGATTACGAGGGCAGCCAGCCCCCGGTCGACAGCTATGGCCCCGGCGGGTTCCGGGTGCGCGCGGCTTGGCATGACGGGGATCTTCTGATCCTGCCCTCGGGCCTGCAAGCCGGGATGCTGAGCGCTGAAGGGCTCGCGCCCGTACTGGCGGCGGCGGCAGAGATCGATGTGCTGCTGATCGGCACCGGGGCGGATATCGCGCCGCTGCCCGCGGTTGTCGCGCCCGCCTTGGAGCAGGCCGGGATCGGGGTCGAGATCATGTCCACCCCCTCGGCCTGCCGCACCTATAACGTCCTGCTGGCCGAGGATCGCCGCGTCGCGATCCTGGCCGTGGCGGTCTGAGCGGGCTGCATGCGCCGCTTCTGCGAGGCCGATCGCGCGCATCCATAATCACCTCTCTTGTGCCGGGTCCGCTCGGGTCGATGGAGCGGGGCTTGCCCGATCTCGACCGCTTCGTGGCGCTCACCGGGGCTGTGCGAGGCAGGGTCGGCGCTGTCGGGGCCGCCCTGATACCGCCCCTCCGGCCCGGCTCTGCGCAATGGCGGTGGTTGACCGAGTGTAAATCAACGGCAGATAGTTTGTGGCGAAAGGGAGTAACGGAGGCCGGGCCGATGACCATATCTCGCAGCCGCGTGCCAAAGGTCACGCCGTCCAAACCCTTGAGCAGCCCGACGCCACCGCTCGGCCCCCGTCGCACGCTCCCTCCGGTGCAGAAATCGCTGCTCGACCGGCAACAGGCGGACCGGCTGGCGCGGGCCGAGGCGCGCTCGCTCAGCCCGCTTTATCTGGTCGATGTGAAGGCGCGGATGGCCGCGGAACGCGCGGTTGAGGAAAATCTTGCCCGCGGCCGCCTTCTGACCCGGCACGAGATCCGCCGGGCGACCGATCCGCGCCGCATGGGCCGCGACCGTCCGGCCCATTTTCCCCGGCCGGAATGCGGCGGCTGCGGCATGTTGAGGGTGCTGCTGACTGGGTTCGGTCTGCTGACCGCGCCGTTCATGCTCTATTTCGCGCTGGTCATCCTTTTCTCGGCCCTCTGAACGCCTCTGCGATATCGCCAAGGCTTCCCCGCAGCCCCTTTCGGCGTATATTCCGCTCTGTGGGGGCGCGCCCCGCGTTCAGACAAGCAGACCACCACCCGACAGAGATGAGGGCTACCATGGCATTCGACCTTCCCGACCTTCCCTATGCGCATGATGCGCTGGCCGCCAAGGGCATGAGCAAGGAGACGCTGGAATACCACCACGACCTGCACCACAAGGCCTATGCCGACAATGGCGCCAAGCTGCTTGCCGGCTCGGGGCACGAGGGCAAATCGCTGGAGGACATCGTGACCGGCACGTATCAGGCCGGTGCTGTCGCGCAGTCGGGCCTGTTCAACAATGCGAGCCAGATGTGGAACCACAACCAGTTCTGGGAAATGATGGGCCCGGGCGATGCGGGCATGCCGGGGGGGCTGGAAAAAGCAATCACCGAGGCGTTCGGCTCGATCGATCAGTTCAAGGCTGATTTCTCCGCCGCGGGTGCTGGCCAATTCGGCAGTGGCTGGGCCTGGCTGGTGCAGGAGGCTGACGGCTCGCTGAAGGTCACCAAGACCGAGAACGGGGTGAACCCGCTCTGCTTCGGTCAGACCGCATTGCTGGGCTGCGATGTGTGGGAGCACAGCTACTACATCGATTTCCGCAACAAGCGCCCGGCCTATCTGACCAATTTCCTGGACAATCTGGTCAACTGGGAAAACGTCGCCAGCCGGATGAAGTGATCCATCCGCGCGCCCCCGGGCCAGCCCGTGCATGGGTTGGCCCGGGGGCGCGCGTGAGCCGGGATTTCCATGGCAACCATCGGATTCATCGACCCGCCCAAGCGTGGTCCGTTTCGGGCGCTGCCAAGCTTTATGAACCTCCCGCAGCAGGGGCCCGAGGGTGCGTTGGCTGCTGTTCTGGGCGTTCCCTTCGATTGCGGCATGCATCCGACCCGGATCGGTGCGCGGGAGGGGCCGTCGGCGATCCGCCGGCATTCCGGCCTCGTGCGCCCCTATCAGCCGCCCCACGCCGTCTTCAATCCGCTGGAGCTGTTGCGCGCGGTGGATTGCGGCGATGCGGATGTCAGCTCCAGCCTGATCCCGGAGAGCTTCGAGGCGATCGAGGCGGCGGCCGATGCTGTCCATGCCGCCGGGGCGGTGCCGGTTGCGTTTGGCGGCGATGGCGCGATCTCGCTGCCCCTGATGCGGGCGGCGGCGCGGCAGCATCCCGGCCTCGCGGTCCTGCATATCGACGCGCATACCGACACCTATCCCGGCGAGGGCAATCAGATCCATCACCGCTACAACGTCGCCACAACCTTCACCCGCGCAGCGGAGGAGGGGGTGGTCGATGCCGCCGCCTCGGTCCATGTCGGCCCGCGAGGTCCGGTGATGATGGGCGAGGTCTTCGCGCATACCCGGGCCACGGGTTACCAGCTGATCCCGGGGCGTGATCTTTTCCAGCGCGGGCTGTCAGAGGTCGCTGCCGACCTGCGCGCAGGGTTCGAGGGGCGCAAGGTCTATCTCTGCTTCGACATGGATTTCTTCGACCCGAGCTGTGCGCCCGGGGTGTGCACGCCCGCCTGGGGCGGTGCCAGTGCCCGCGAGGGGCTGACCTTCCTGCAAGCGCTGGCTGGGATCGATTTCGTCGGTTTCGATATCAACACGGTCAGCCCGCCGCATGATGTGGGCGGCATGACGAGTTTTCTGGCAGCAACCGTGGCTTTGGAATGCATGACGCTGGCATGCTTCGCGCCCGGGATGCGTGGGCGGATCGCTTCGCCGCCCCAGCTGCCGGAGCTTTAGGCCCCTCTCGCGCTTGGCGTGCTAGAGCCCAAGGGCCCGGCGCTGCTCGGCGGCAAAGCCTTGGACGATCCGGTCGGCCACCAGGGCCAGCAGAGCCATCGCCGCGCCCGCGGTCACGCCCAGGCCCAGATCGGCCCGGCCGAGCGCGATATAGATCGACTGGCCCAGCCCGGTCGTCCCGATCAGGGCGGCGATCACCAGCATCGCAAAGGCATAGAGGATCGTCTGGTTGAGCCCGAGCAGGACCGAGGGCGCGGCATAGGGCAGACGCACATCGCGCAGCATCTGCCAGGGGCTGGCCCCCGCCGCGACGGCAGCCTCGACCAGCTCCGGCGGGGTCGCGGTCACCCCCTGGCGGGTGTAGCGGATCATCGGCACGATGGCATAGGCACAGATCGCCAGCAGGGCCGAGAACTCGCCGATCTGGAAGAACATCAGCATCGGGATCAGGAACACGAACAGCGGGATGGTCTGTAGCGTGTCGCAGATCGGGCGGAGGACGCGCCAGGCCAGCGGGCTCACTGCCGCGGCGAGGCCCAGGAGGCCGCCCAGCACCGCGCAGATCAGGACCGCCGCGCCGCAGAGATAGAGCGAGAGCATCGCCCGCTCCCACAGCCCCGCCAGCAGGATGGCCAGCAGGGCAGCCGCCGCAAAGGCGGCCAACCGCCACCCGCCAGCGCGCCAGGCGAGGGCCGCGACGGTGACGATCACCGCGGGCCAGGGCAGATGGGTCAGGCCGGTATGGAACACCACCACGGCGCCGAGCACGACCATCCCCGTCACCAGCCGCCCCTGCCAGACCAGCAGAGCCCCCAGCAGCGCGCCCAGCCCCAGCACGGCCACCGACAGGCTCAGTGTCCAGGAGAAGCCCCAGGTGAACGGCAGCACAGCATCGTCCAGCCCGATCCTGAGCGGCAAGAGGCCATAGAACATCGCGCCGTTCTTCACCCCGTCCAGCGCCGCGCCATTGGCCGAGGTGAAGGCGGTGAGGCCCGCATCGACCTGCTGAGAGACCGGGGCCATCACGCCCAAGCTGGCACTGTCGGGCAATGCACCGGCCAGCCAGAGGCCCAGCCCCAGCAGCACCGAGGCCCCCATCAGCACCAGAGCCACGCGCGGCGCGCCGCGATCCTCGGGCCGGGTCAGGGCCGCGCTCATCCGGTCGATCAGGATGGCGAAGACGACGATCACCAGCCCGGCCAGCAGCGCCTGGCCGAACTGCGCCTTTCGCATGGTCAGTAGAACCTCCCAGCCGATATCGTTGAAACCGCCGATCACCGCGGCGATGATGACCATGCTCAGCGCTGCCATCACGCATTGGTTCACGCCGACCAGGATCTGCCCCATGGCGGCGGGCAGTTCGATCTGCACGATCCGTTGCAGGCGCGAGGTGCCGATCATGCGCGCCGCCTCGCGGATCTCGGGCGCGACCCGCTCCAGCCCCAGCAGCACGTTGCGGGCCATCGGCGGGGCGGCATAGATGGCCGAGGCGATCAGGCCCACCACCGGGCCAAAGCCGAACAGCACCAGGAGCGGTGTGAGATAGGCGAAGGTCGGCACGGTCTGCATCACGTCCAGCACCGTCTCGACCGCGCGTTTCACCCGGGGAATCTCATGCGCCAGCACCCCGATCGCCAGGCCCAGCGACAGCGCTAAGGGCACCGAGACGGCGACCAGGGCCAGGGTGCTCATGCTCTGCACCCAATAGCCCGAGGCGAGCACGAAGCCCAGGGCGGCCACGGTCAGCGCCGCCATCCAGCCGCCGCCTACCCGCCAGCCGAGGGCGACGAAGGCGCCGAAAACGGCGGGCCAGGGCGCCTCGGTCAACAGCCAATTGGTGGCCGCCATGGGATAGGAGAGCAGGGCCGAGAAGGCACGGGCGGCCGGTTTCACCGCCTCCAGCAGCCAGCCGAGACCCGCGCCGACCCACTCGGCCACTGGCAGAGTCCAGGCATCGGGCCATTTGGAGATGAAGGGCAGGACGGGCGCGAGCAGGGCGGAGGCGAGGCCGGCCAGCAGGATGACCATGGCCACCCGCTCGCCAGGGCCCAGCATGCGGCGTTCGGCGGGGAGGGGCAGGGCGAGGGTCACGCGCTCTCGGCCCCCAGGGCCCGGACCAGCGCCTCGGGCGTCACCTGCCCGACCAGCTTGCCATCGCCATCGGTCACCGGCACAGCGCCCAGATGCGGCACGAAACTGGCCAGCGCCGCGTCCAGCGTCATGCCGGGATGCAGCGCTGGGGCGGCGGGATCGACGCCATTGGCGGGCTCCATCAGGGCCGCGACTTTCATCATCTGGCCGCGCGGGATGTCGCGGGCGAACTCGGCCACATAGCTGTCGGCGGGGGAGAGGACGATCTCGGCCGGCGTGCCGATCTGCACGATCTCGCCATCGCGCATGATGGCGATGCGGTCGGCCAGCTTCAGCGCCTCGGCAATGTCATGGGTGATGAAAACGATGGACTTTTGCAGGTCGCTTTGCAGGCGCAGGAACTCGTCCTGCAATTGCCGGCGGATCAGCGGGTCGAGGGCCGAGAAGGGCTCGTCCAGGAACCAGATCTCCGGGTTCACCGCCAGCGAGCGGGCGATGCCGACGCGTTGACGCTGTCCGCCGGAGAGCTCGCGGGGGAACGCGTCTTCGCGCCCGGCGAGGCCGACCAGCTCGATCACCTCCGCCGCCCGTGCCTGCCGCGCATCGCGCGCGGTGCCCTGGACCTTCAGCGGATAGGACACGTTCTCCGCAACCGTCATGTGCGGAAACAGCCCGAAATGCTGGAAGACCATGCCCATTTTCTCGCGGCGCAGTCGGGTCATGCGGGCGGGGCGGGCGCTCAGAATGTCCTCGCCATCGATCCGAACCGCGCCCGCCGTGGGCTCTATCAGACGCGAGAGGCAGCGGATCACTGTGGATTTGCCCGAGCCGGACAGGCCCATCACCACGAACAATTCGCCCGCTCCAACCTCGAACGAGACCCCGCGCACCGCCGGGATCAGCCCGTCATCGGCCAGCGCCGAGGCGATGTCGCGCGGGGCCCGGCCGGGCCCCTGCGCTGTCGTCAGGGCCCGGCGGGCGCCGCCGCCGAAGACCATCCACAGGTCTTCGCAGGCGATCACCGGGTCGGTCATCTTCAGTTCAGTGCCGCGTCGACGACCGGCTTCCAGGTGCCTTCATTGGCGCCCATCCAGGCAGCGACCGCGTCCTCGACCTTCTTGCCATCGACATCGACAGCGCCCATCAGAGGCTGCTGGTCGTCGACCGAAAGCTGATAGTTCGAGACGATCTCATAGGCGGCGGGCCATTTCTCGGCCATGCCCGTCCAGCCGGCCTTGAACACCCGGGTCGGCACGAAATCGCAATCGTTCACCGCGTTGGGGTTCGAGCCCCAGGACGGGTCCTCATAGCAGGCGGGCTCTCCCACGGGAAGGTCGACGAATTGCACATCGTATTGCGCCATGGCCCAATGTGGCTGCCAGAAGACGATCAGCAGCGGCGATTTTTTCTCGGTCGAGGCACGCAGCTCCGCGATCAGCGCACCTTCCGAACCCGCAGGCACCGCCTTGAAGGGCAGCTCGAGCCCGGTTGCCCGGTCGGCCCCAGGGGTGCCCCAATCGGCTGGGTAGTCGACCAGCCGGCCCATCGGCAGCGTCTCGGCAGTGGCGAACTGCCCCGCGCAGTCCTTCAATGCCTCCCAGGCGGGCAGGCCGGGGCAAATCTCGGCAACATGGGCGGGATAGGCAAAGCCCTCCTTCGCCGCCAGGCCCAGATCGCCCATATCCTTCACCTTGCCTTCGGCGGCCAGCGCGGCGAACTGGTCGGAGACGTTCGAGGACCAGACCTCGAGCGCCGCATGGATCTCGCCATCCGCCATCGCCTGCCACATGTTCATATATCCGGCGGTGACATACTCGACTTTATAGCCCGCCTGCTCCAGCATCTGGCCGACCACATGGGTCGAGACATGCTGGCCGGTCCATTCGTTCACCGCCAGTTTGATCGGCTCGTCCACCGCGCCCAATTCGGCGGCCTGGGCCCCCATGGCGAAAGCGGCGATTGCGGCCGCCAGGATGGTCGTCTTCATTCTCGGCTCTCCCTGTTGCCTGTTTGGTTGTCGAGAGGTTTACACAGGGGAACGCCGCTGCCTATCCCTATCTGGCTTCTGCCGCCTGATGAAACCGGATTGCTGCCGGGGCGAAACTGGGTCAGGCTTGCCGCATCGCCACTGCCAGGAGGGTTGCCGCATGACCGTTTCGATCCCCGCCGCCGATTTCGCCCGCATCCGCCAGGGCTGGCACCCCGACCCAGCCGCCTCGCTGTCGCTGAGCGCCGAGGCCTATACCGATCCGCGCTGGCTGGACTGGGAGCGTGAGGCGATCTTTGCCCGTTCCTGGCAATGGGTCTGCCACGAGGAGAAGCTGCGCGCGCCCGGCAGCTATGTCACCGCCGAGGTGGCGGGCCGCCCCATCGCCGTGCTCCGCGACCGCGAGGGCGTGCTGCGCGCCTTCTACAATGTCTGCAAGCACCGCGCCCACGAACTGCTGAGCGGCGAGGGCGAGACGACGCGCATCCTCTGCCCCTATCACGCCTGGGTCTATGACCTGACCGGACAACTCCGCCGGGCGCCGGAGACGGAGAACCTGTCAGATTTCGATGTAAAGGAGATCTGCCTCGACGCGGTCCAGGTCGAGGCGTTCTGCGGCTTCATCTATGTCAATCTCGACCCCGCCGCAGCCTCTCTGGCCGAGCAGAGCGGTGACCTCGCCGCCGAGATCGGGCAATACGCGCCGGATGTCAGCCAGCTCACTTTCGCGCATCGGTTGACCTATGACATCCGCTCGAACTGGAAGAACGTCGTCGACAATTTCCTCGAATGCTATCACTGCCCGACGGCGCACAAGGATTTCTGCACCCTGGTGGATATGGACACCTACAAGGTGACAACCCACGGGATCTACTCCAGCCATATGGCCGAGGCGGGCAAGACCGCGAACACGGCCTATGCGGTGGACAATGCGACGGTGCGCGACCACGCGGTCTGGTGGCTCTGGCCCAACACCTGCCTGATGCGCTATCCGGGCCGGGGCAATTTCATCGTCATGCATATCCTGCCTGCCGGGCCGGACCGGACGCTCGAGACCTATGACTTCTTCTTCGAGACCGCCGAGAAGACACAAGCCGAGGACGAGGCGATCCGCTATATCGACGAGGTGCTGCAGGCCGAGGACATCGCTCTGGTCGAAAGCGTACAGCGCGGCATGGCCACCCCGGCCTTCCAGCAGGGCCGGATCGTGCACGACCCCGACGGCTCGGGCAAATCCGAACACGCGGTGCATCATTTCCATGGATTGGTGCTGGAGGCCTATCAGGCGGCCAGCCAATGAGCGGGCGGCTTGCAGGCAAGACCGCCTTCGTCACCGGGGGTGCTGGCGGGATCGGGCGGGCCATCTGCTCCCGGTTTGCGGCGGAAGGGGCGGAGGTGATCGCCGCCGACCTCGCCCCCTGGCCGGATCCGCCCGAGGAGGTGACCCCGCTCAGCTATGACGTCACCTCGGAGGACGCCGCGCAAAACGCCATGGCGGAGGTCGCCGCGCGCTGGGGCCATCTGGACATCTTGGTGAACGCAGCGGGGATCGAGATCGAGCACACGATCGAGGACACCACGCTGGAGGCCTGGAACCGCATTTTCGCGATCAATGTGACGGGCACTTTCCTGACCTCGAAACACGCCCTGCCGGTCTTGCGCAAATCGGCAGGCGCCTCGGTGGTCAATTTCGGCTCCTATGACGGGTTCATCGCCGATCCGGGGCTGGCGGCCTATTGCGCCACCAAGGGCGCGGTGCATGCCCTGACCCGCGCCATGGCCTGCGATCACGGGCCCGAGGGGATCCGGGTCAACGCGATCTGTCCGGGCTATGTCGACACGCCGATGATGGCGGGATTTGTCGCGGGCGCGGTCGAGGGCGGCGCCTCGGGCGGCGAGGAGGAGATCCGCCAAGCGATGCGCGACGTCCACCCGATGCGCCGCTATGGCACGCCCGAGGATATCGCGAACCTCGTCCTCTGGCTCGCCTCGGACGAGGCCCGCTATGCCTCCGGCCAGCTTTGGGTCATCGATGGCGGGCTGAGCGCACAGGTCCAGCAGATGAAGCTGTGACGCTCGCGGGCGTCGCAGCGGGTCCGTTTTCCCGGCCACAGAACAGAGGTCGACTTCGGGAACGTTGCACCGCCAATGCCCAGGTGACTGCGGCTATGGTTGCCCTCGCCGGGGTGTCTTAGGGGCTTTGGGGTGCCGTTTCAGCCCTTCTGGGACGAGCTTCTGCCAGCGGCGGAGAAGGCGGCGAAGCTCGATCAGCTCGAGGCGATGCTGCCCGCCTATGCCAGCACCGGATGTGTGATCTTCCTCGCCTCGCCGCATTTTCCTGGTCAGGATCGGGGGGTTTTCGAGCGCGGCGATGTGATGCCCGTGCCTGGACCTTCCCGCGATCCGGCGCTGTGGTTGGCCGAATGGGCCGGGTTCCGGGCGGTGGCGGAGGCGATGCTCGATCGTTGCGATCAGCTGCTCTATCTCATCGCGCTCGATGGGGTGCCCGAGGGGGCGGCGCAGGCCGCGGCCTGGATCCGCCATGCGCTCGACCCGGCGACGCCGGTGCCGGAGGGGATGCCGGTGGCGTATCTGGTGCTGGCCTTTGACTTTGGCAGCCTGATCGTGCCGGAATAGCGCGAGCAGCCGAAGGGGAGACATCATGGCCAAACCCGTCATCATCACCTGTGCCGTCACGGGCGGCATTCATACGCCGACGATGAGCCCGCATTTGCCGGTCACCCCGGCCGAGATTGCCACCGCGAGCATCGAGGCGGCGGAGGCCGGGGCCTCGATCATCCATCTCCATGCGCGGCACACCGATGACGCGGTCTGGGGCAAGCCCGATCACCGGCCCGAGACCTTCATGCAGTTCCTGCCGGTGATCAAACAAGCCTGCGGCGCGGTGGTGAATGTCTCGACCGGGGCTGGGCTGGGCATGAGCATGGACCAGCGGCTGGCGGCGGCGACGGCGGCCAGCCCCGAGATGGCGAGCCTGAACATGGGCTCGATGAATTTCGGGATCTTCCCGCTGTTGGAGAAACACTCGGAGTGGAACTGCGACTGGGAGCCGGAGTTCCTCGGCATGACCAAGGATTTCATCTTCCCCAACACGTTCGCGACCATCGAATACGCGCTGAAGAATCTGGGCGAGGCGCATGACACGAAATTCGAGTTCGAATGCTATGACCTCGGGCATCTCTACAACCTCGCCCATTTTGTCGATAAGGGGATGGTGAAGCCGCCCTTCTTCATCCAGATGATCTTTGGCATTCTGGGGGGGATGGGGGCCGAGCTGGACCACATGCTGCATCTCCACCGCACGGCGGAGCGGCTGTTCGGCGACGTCTATGAGTGGTCGGTTCTGGCGGCCGGGCGCAATCAGATGGCCTTTGCGACGCAGGCGGCGATGCTTGGGGGCAACCTGCGGGTCGGGCTGGAGGACAGCCTCTATATCGGCAAGGGGGAGCTTGCGAGCTCGAACGCGCAGCAGGTCACGAAAATCCGGCAGATCGTGGAGAACCTGGGGCTGAGCGTGGCCAGCCCGGAGGAGGCACGGGGGCGGCTGGGGCTGAAGGGCGGCGACCGTGTGGCGTTCTGATCCCTCCGCCAGCACGACGCAGCCACCGCCCGCCCCCACCCACCCCCCGGCGCGCGGTGGCAGCGCCGTGCTGGCGGAGGAGCGGCGGTGAGTGGCGGGCGGTTCGACGGGGTCTCGGTTTTAGTGACTGGCGGGGGCCGCGGCATCGGGCGCGCGGTTGTGGCGGCGTTTCTGGGCGAGGGCGCCCGTGTCGCGACCTGCGGCCGGGGCGCGCGGCCCGGTGATCTTGCCGCGGCGGTTGCCTGGCACCGGGTGGACGTCAGTGACGCCTTGGCTGTTGAGGCGATGGTCACGGCCGTTGCTGCCGCGCAGGGGGCGCCCCGGGTGCTGGTCAACAATGCCGGGGCGCAGGTGGAGAAGACCCTGCCGGAGAGCACGGATGCCGATTGGGACCTGGTGATCGGCGCCAATTGCCGGGGCGTGTTTCATTGCTGCCGCGCCGTGCTGCCTGGGATGGCCGACGGCGGAGCGATTGTGAATATCGGCTCGATCTCGGGCCATCTCGCCGATCCGGGCATGGCGCTTTACAACGCGTCGAAGGCGTTTGTGCACGGCTTGACGCGGTCGATTGCGGTCGATCACGGGCCTCAAGTGCGCTGCAATGCGGTCTCTCCCGGCTGGATCGAGACGGGGATGGCCGATGCGGCCTTTGCGCTGGCCGAGGACCCGGCCGCCGCCAAGCGCGATGCGCTGGCCCGCCATGCCGTGCGGCGGTTCGGTCGGCCGGAGGATATCGCTCAGGCGGTGCTGTGGCTGTCCGGCCCGGAGGCGGCCTTTGTCACTGGCCAATGCCTGACCGTGGATGGTGGGCTGACCGCGGCCTCTCCCCTGCAACCGGGCCTGTTTTGAACGTGGATGGGGAAGAGAGCATCCGCGCGGGCAGCTCCGGGCGAGATTGCGTGCAGCCTTGTGATCTCAAGCGTGTAGACCAAGGGTCAGGGTCCACGGGTGCGGCTTTGGCCTGATTACGACCCTCCGCGTTCGGCATAGAGATGCAGGGTCATCCAGCTGCGGTAGATTTGGCCGGAGCGGGCGGTATAGGCGACTTCTCCGGTGCCGAGCAGATAGAGGGATTGGCCTTGCAGGCCGACGCTGCGGCCGCGGCCTTGGGTGAAGCGGATCTCGGCCGTGGCGAAGGTCTCGGGCCCGCCGGTCTGGGTGTCGGGGTTCTCCAGCCGCATGGTGCCGTCGAAGACCAGTTGCCCGGCGCCGATATGCCGGATCTCCAGCGCCAGGGTGCTGTTTAAACCGGGCCCGTCGCTGTTGTCATCGGTCAGCCGGGCTGCAATCCGCTCGGGCCCGACCGAGAGTGTTCCGGCGAGGAACGGCGCGACCATCAGTTCATCCGCCGCCTTGCGCTCGTAGAAAAACTCCGAGAAGGCGAGGCCGGCGATCTCATAGCGACCCGTGGGCGGGCGCCCGGTATAGGCGGGCAGGCCGACCGAGCCAAAGCGGATCCGGACCCCGCCATCGCGGCTGTCCGAAAGGGTGAGCGCCTTGGCACCGCTGGTGCTGGGGCGCCCGCCGGCGAGGAAATGGTCGATCAGCTCGAGCCGCCCGGCGCCGCCGTCGCGCGAGCGGTAGCGGGTGAGACCCTCGCCGCCGCCTTCGACCGGGGCATACCCGTCCAGCGGCGCACGGGCGGTCAGAACCCCCTCCGCGGCGAGAAAACAGAGATCGGCGGTCTGCCGGTCCTGGGTGATGTCACCCGAGGTGCTGGCGGCTTCGAGAATGCCGAGCCCCGCCGCACCGGCACAGGAGGTCTGGCTGAGATGGGGCAGGATGAGGCCTCCGCTGGCCGGAGCGGGGCCCGCGCTGGGCGCGGGCAGGGCGGTCAGCCTGGGCGGTGGCAGATCCAGCGGGTCGGGGCCGCTCGGCGCGGGCCGGCTGGCACTTTGCGCCGCATCGGCCTCCGCATCCTCGGGCACCACCAGCAGGGTATGCTCGGCCAAGGCGTCGAGGGCGAGGAGGTCGGCGGCGCTGCCCTCGGCCCGGCGGATCAGGTCCCGCGCCCCCGCGCTGCCCAGCGCGCCCAATCCGCGGAGCCGGGCCAGCGAGGCTCCGCGACGTTCATAGAGCGCATCGGCGATCCGGCTGTCGAGATCGGCGACTTCGGCGGTCACTTCGGGATCGGCCAGGGCGAACAGCGTCTCGACATCGGCGCGGAACGCCCGGCCCACGGCCTCGCGCCGGCCGGTGACCCGGGCGCGTGCAGCCTCGGGCGGCAGGGTCAGGGTTTGCGAAAAGGGCAGGGCGGTGAGCAGTCTGGCGGGCACATCGGCCCAAGAGACATCGCTGTCCTCGGGCAACGCCGCCAAATCGAAACGGTTGCCAAAGAGCGTGAGCGTGGTCGCCACCGAGACCGCCTCGGCCTCGACGAGGAGGGCGGTTTTGCGCTCTTCGAGCCGAGTTATATCCTCCGCCACCAGCGGGCCGCGCAGAGCCTCCCCCGTGTCGCGGCGGAAATCGACCAGCGCCTGCTGGCTGCGGCTGCCCCAGACCCCATCGACACCGCCGGGATCATAGCCCAGCTCGGTCAGCAGCGCCTGGGCCTGGCGTTGTGCTTCGGCGCTGAGGCGCGTGCGGCGGCTGTTGGCCTGCGCCAGCAGCAGCATCTCGCCCGTGCTCGAAGACCGAGGGGGACGGGTGGGCAGGAGGCCGGAAGGATCACCTATGGCTCTGTCATCGTCCGGTGTCTCAGCAGGGAAAGGCGCAGGCGCAGCCGGCAGGGCACCAGCGCCCGAAGCAAGCGTCAGGCTCAGACACGCCGCTACTCCCCCATAAGCCGCTCGCCACATGCTCCCAACGCCGCTGACCAGAACCCCTGCGCCCGAGATAAACCCCAGTGGCCCGGGCGGCAATGTCGGATGGCCATTGCGCCAGCGTCCTCGCGGCCCGGATGTTGCCACGATGCGACAGCCGTGCGGTGATCTGCCGGGCGGAGCCTGCGATCTCCGTCGGTGCCTCGACGCCCCGCGGCCCTTGGACCGCCGCTTCGAAAGATAGCATTCTGCCATTGGCTGGTGAGAAGGTGCCGGATTCCCGCGTAGGCCCTGAAATGCCCTTGCAGCTTTTTCGAGAGGCTGACAAGCACGGCAGGGGTCGGGCGCGTTTACCCGACACGCCTGCCGGTCGTCGCCCCGGATGCGCCCGCGTCTGAGGCATTGCGTGAGATGCAAGTGAAGGAGCCTGAAGCATGGTCGCCCGCGTTGTGCCCGTCGATCCGTTCGATTTGGTCGTGTTCGGCGCCACCGGAGATCTGGCGCAGCGCAAGCTGATCCCGGCGCTCTATCACCGGCTCCATGACGGACAGATGCCCGAGGGTGCCCGGATCATCGGTGCCGCCCGGACCGAGACCGATGCGGATGGCTTCCGCCGGTTGGCCGATGCAGCGTTAGAGGCCCATGTCGCCCCGGCGGATATGGAACCCGAGACCCGCGCGCGCTTCCTGGCTAGTCTCGATTATGTGCCGCTGGATGTCACCGAGGACGCGGGCTGGTCTGACTTGAAAACCAAGCTCGATGGCGGCAGCCGGGTCCGGGCCTTTTACCTTTCCGTCGCCCCGCGCTTTTTCGCCCCGATTGCCGAAGGGATGGCGAAGGCGGGCCTGTCGGACCGCAAATCCCGCATCGTCGTCGAAAAACCGCTGGGCCACGATGTCGAAAGCGCACGGGCGCTGAACCGCCAGCTTGCGCGCAGCTTCTCCGAGGCGCAGGTCTATCGGATCGACCACTATCTCGGCAAAGAGACCGTGCAGAACCTGATGGCGCTGCGCTTTGCCAATGCGCTGTTCGAGCCGCTCTGGAACGCCACCCATATCGACCATGTGCAGATCACCGTGGCCGAGAGCATCGGGGTCGAGGGGCGCGGGCCCTATTACAATCAGGTGGGCGCGATGCGGGACATGGTGCAGAACCATCTCCTGCAACTGCTCTGCCTGATCGCGATGGAGCCGCCCAGCCGGTTCGAGCCCGATGCGGTGCGCGACGAGAAGCTGAAGGTGCTGCGCGCGCTTGACCCGGTGGCACCGGGCGATGTGGTGCGCGGTCAGTACCGGGCCGGGGGTGGGCATCCGTCCTATGGGCAGGATGTGGGCGATCCGGACAGCGAGACGGAGAGTTTCGTGGCGCTGAAGACCCAGATCTCGACCTGGCGCTGGGCCGGGGTGCCGTTTTATCTGCGCACCGGCAAGCGGCTGCGCGCGCGGCTCTCCGAGATCGCGATCCAGTTCCGCGCGGTCCCGCACTCGATCTTTCGCGACGTGGCGGGGCCGAATGTGCTGGCGATCCGGTTGCAGCCGGATGAGGGGATCCGGCTGGGCATGACCATCAAGGACCCCGGCCCGGGGGGCATGCGCCTGACCGGGACCGAGCTCGACATGACCTTTGCCACCAGCCTCGGCCCGCAGCCGGTGCGCATGCCCGATGCCTATGAGCGGCTGGT
>JBCBIS010000053.1:0-22102 GCA_038524325.1 Pseudomonadota bacterium | reverse complement strand
GTGCGCCCAGGTCACGGTGCAGCCCGAGAGCAGCAGGATCAACGTGTTGATCAGCGGCAGATCCCAGGGATCGAAGGTCACGATGCCCGCCGGCGGCCAGGCGGCATCCACCGCATCCGCCGTCGCCTGCATGCCAACGCCGCCATCCGCGAACAGGTCCGGCACATCGGCCAGCGGGAAGATCGCGTGTTTGAAGAAGCTCCAGAACCAGGCCGAGAAGAACATCACCTCGGACATGATGAACAGGATCATGCCCATGCGCAGGCCGATCGAGACGACCTTTGTGTGGTCGCCCGCATGGCTTTCGCGGATCACATCGCGCCACCAGACGAACATCACGTAGAGGACCAGGAGGAAGCCGCAGATCGCGACGAAGGGCACGCCCTCCTGCCCCGCATGGAACCAGAGCACCATGCCGAGCAGCATGATGAACCCGCCCAGGGCCCCCATGAAGGGCCAGGGGCTCGGCTCGATGATGTGATAATCGTGGTTCTTTTCGCCAGCCATGGATGTCTCCTCTGGGCTCTAGCCGCCCGTTCGCTCGGTTGGGAGGCCGAGCGAAGCCTCGCTGGGCTCGGTCTCGAAGAAGGTATAGGACAGGGTGATGGTGTGGATCCGCCCGGCCTCGGCATCGTCGACCAGTTCCGGGTCGATATAGTAGCTGACCGGCATGGTCATGCGCTCGCCCGGTTGCAGGGTCGTCTCGGTGAAGCAGAAACACTCCATCTTCACGAAATAGGGCCCGGCGGAGAACGGCGTGACGTTGAAGCTGGCCGTGCCGGTGACCGGGCGCGCCGTGGGGTTATGCGCCTCGTAGAAGGCCAGCCCGGTCTCGCCGATGCGCAGCTCCGCCTGGCGCTGCATCGGTTTGAACTCCCAGGGCATGCCGCTCATGGTCGAGGCGTCGAAGCGCACGGTGACGGTGCGGTCCAGCACCACGTCCGAGGGGGCGGCATCGGTTTGGGTCGTGCCGCCATAGCCGGTGACGCGGCAGAACAGGTCATAGAGCGGCACGGCGGCAAAGGCCATGCCGACCATGAAGACCACCACGCCGACAAGGCGCAGGGCGATCTTGGTGGCATTGGTATCGGCGGTCGCCATCGCTCACTCCTCTCGCATCAGGTCCTGAAAGCCGTTGATCCAGGCCCCGCCCTGGCCGGCCGAGGGGTTCCCCGCAATGCCGTTCTCGCCCAGCTTGACGATGGTGACGGCGAAGAGCAGGCCGACAAAGCCGACCAGCACCAGCAGCACGCCCATATTCCGGCCTCGGCGTTTGGTGTGCAACTCGTGGTCGCGTTTCATGCTCATGCCCGATCCTTCACAACACTACCGGCCAGAACGGCCCGGCCACGGCGCGCAGCACCGCGTCAGCAATCACCGCGCCGAAGATGGCGAAGAGATAGACGATCGAGGTGCCGAACAGCTTCTTCTCGGCCCGGAACCCGTCCTGCCCGTCGCCCCGGCGCAGGCTAACCGCGCGGGCCCAGCGCAGCATCAGCAGGTTGGCGTAGAGCGCTGTCACCAGGGTCGCGGGGCCGCCCGCCTCGGTCAGCGCCAGCGCCAGCGGGGCCGGCACCAGCACCAGGGTGTAGAGCCAGATCTGCCGCCGGGTCTCGGCCTCGCCCGCCACCACCGGCAGCATGGGCACCGAGACGCGGGTGTAATCCTCGTTCCGGAACAGCGCCAGCGCCCAGAAATGCGGCGGGGTCCAGAGGAAGATCACCGCGAACATCAGGACCGACGCGGTCGAGACCTCGCCCGTCATCGCCGCCCAGGCGATCATCGGCGGGAAGGCGCCCGCGGCCCCGCCGATCACGATGTTCTGCGGGGTCGAGCGTTTCAGCCACATCGAGTAGATCACGGCATAGAAGAAGATGGTGAAGGCCAACAGCCCCGCCGCCAGCAGATTGGCGAATACCGCCAGCATCATCACCGACAGGACCGAGAGGCCGAGGCCGAGGCCCAGCGCCTCGCCCGGCTCGACCAGGCCGCGCGGGATCGGGCGCGCCTGGGTCCGGGTCATCTCGGCATCGATATCGGCGTCCCACCACATATTCAGCGCGCCCGAGGCGCCGGCGCCGACCGCGATGCAGATCAGGCTGGCCAGCGCCACCACCGGGTGCAGGCCCATCGGAGCTGCCATCATCCCGGCCAGCGCGGTGAAGACCACAAGCTGCATCACCCGCGGCTTCATCAGGGCGACATAATCGCCGAAGCCGGGCTCGCCGGCCCGGGCTTCGATCATATTGGACATGTCCGTCACGGCGGTTCCTTCGCGCAGGCCTTATTCGGCCGCGGTGGCGAGTTGCGTCTCGCCGCCATTCTTCAGAGCCACCTGCTCGGCGACCCAGACGTCATAGTCTTCCTGGCTGACCACCTCGACCACGATCGGCATATAGGAGTGCTGCAGGCCGCACAGCTCCGAACACTGGCCGAAATAGGTGCCGATCTCCTCGGCGCGGAACCAGGTCTCGTTCACCCGGCCCGGGATGGTGTCGATCTTCACCCCGAAGGAGGGGATCGCCCAGGCATGGATCACGTCCGAACCGGTGACCAGCACGTGCACATTCTTGTTCACCGGCACGACCACGCGGGTGTCGGTGGCCAGCAGGAACTCGTCACGCTCGTAACCGAAGGCGGCCAGCGTCTTCTCGGTATCCTCGTTCAGGGTCCAGTCATAGGTCGGCTCGTAATCGTCGGGGAAGGTCCCGTCCGGGGCCGAGGTGGCGGCGGAGCCGATCATATAGGCGTCCATCTCGATCTCATGCTCCGGGTATTCATAGGACCAATACCACTGGTTCCCGGTCGCCTTGATGGTCACATCCGGCGGCGGCACGTCGAGCTGGTTGAACAGCAGGCGCAGCGAGGGGATGGCGATGATGATCAGGATCACCACCGGCACCCCGGTCCAGATCACCTCGATCAGCGCGTTATGGGTGAACTTCGCCGGCTCCGGATTGCGCTTCTCGCTATAGCGATAGATGCACCAGCCGAGCAGGGCGACGACAAACAGCGAGATGGCGGTGATGATGACCAGCAGGAAATCATCCAGCCAGACCAGGTCGCGCATGATCGGGGTCACCGGCTTCTGGAACCCGGTGCCGTCGGGCACGGGTTTGCCGGCCACATCCTCCGCCGCCATGGCCAACTGGCCAAGGCCCAGAAACAGCGACGAGACGATGGCCGCTGCGGTTGCGCGAGTGCTGAAACCTCTCATGGTCGATCCTCGATCTCTGACGGGCGGTCCGAAAACACCGTGTCGTGTCGGTCCGTAGCCGTGAAAAACTTTTCCTGTTGAGATCTATCTCTTATGTCATGGTCGTGTTGCAAGCGGACCCTTTGCGGCAAGTCGCCGCCATCGCCTTGCATCTGAGATTTATAGTGCAGGTCCGCCTTCCCCCGGCCCGCACATAGCCGCGGAGATATGCATGGACCGGACCGAAACCCCGTTTCGCCCGTTTGAAACCCACCTCGACGAATCCCGCGCCCTGGCGATTTTGCGCGAGGCGCTGGCCGGGGCCGAGGATGGGGAATTGTTCCTGGAACGCCGCCGGTCAGAGATGCTGGTGTTCGATGACGGGCGGATGCGCAACGCGTCCTATGATGCCACCGAAGGGTTCGGCCTGCGCGTCGTCAACGGTGCCAGTGCCGGCTATGCCCATGCGACCGAGCTGAGCGAGGCGGCGCTGACCCGGGCCGCCCAGACCGCGCGGCTGGCGGCACGCGACGGCGGCGGCACCCTGGCCGCGCCGCCCCCCGGCACCAACCGGCGGCTTTACGATCCCGTCGATCCGGTGGGCGATGACCCGCTGGCCGGCAAGATCGGGCTGCTCAAGGAGATCGACGGCTGGCTCCGCGCCCGCGACCCCCGGGTGGTCCAGGTCACCGCCTCCTTCGCCAATTCGGTGCAGGAGGTCGAGATCCTCCGCGCCGAGGGCACGCGGCTGGCCGATCACCGCCCGCTCTGCCGCATGAACATCTCGGTCATCGTCGAGCAGGACGGGCGGCGCGAGAGCGGCAGCGCCGGCGCCGGCGGCCGCCATGGGCTGAGCCGGCTGACCGGCGACTGGCAGGCCCAGGCCGAGGAAGCGCTGCGAATCGCCCTGGTCAATCTCGCGGCCGAGGACGCCCCGGCGGGCCAGATGGACATCGTGCTCGGCCCCGGCTGGCCCGGCATCCTGCTGCACGAGGCGATCGGCCATGGGCTGGAGGGGGACTTCAACCGCAAGGGCTCCAGCGCCTTCACCGAACTGATGGGCAAACGGATCGCCTCGCCCGGCGTGACGGTGGTGGATGACGGCACCATCCCCGACCGGCGCGGCTCGCTCAGCATCGATGACGAGGGGACGCCCACCAACCGCACCACGCTGATCGAGGACGGGATCCTCACCGGCTATATGCAAGACCGCCAGAACGCCCGGCTGATGGGCGTCGCCCCCACCGGCAACGGACGGCGCGAGAGCTTCGCCCATATCCCCATGCCGCGCATGACCAACACCGTCATGCTCAGCGGCAGCGACAGCCCGGAAAGCATCCTGGGCGGGCTGGAGGACGGGCTCTACATGACCGGCTTCGGCGGCGGGCAGGTGGATATCGCGAATGGGAAGTTCGTGTTCTCCTCGACCGAGGCCTACCGCGTGAAGGGCGGCAAGATCCTCCACCCGGTCAAGGGCGCGACCCTGATCGGCGACGGGCCCTCGGCGCTCAACAACATTCGCGCCATCGGCAATGACAGCGCGATGGATCCCGGCATCGGCACTTGCGGCAAGGCGGGGCAGGGGGTGCCGGTGGGCGTGGGCCAGCCGACCCTGATGATCTCGGGCCTGACGATCGGCGGCGCGGCGGCCTGAGCCCCGGCACCGCGCAGGGTGTCGGCGAGTGCGGCCCCGGCGCGCATGCCTGGTCTGAAATCTCGCGCGCCGCGTCGGTCGCCGGCGCGCCAGTGCCCGAGGCCCCGGGGTCAAAGCGCCCGTCGGCGCTGACCCAAGCTGGGACGCAGCCAAGCCTTCCAGCCGGCCCGCTTCCCTGTTAGGGTCGAGCGGTGGGGCGGCGTATCAGGGGATGTCCATTTTGCGTTCTGGGATCGTAACAGCACTGATGCGCGCGCAAGCTCTCGCGCTGATGCTTTCGGCGGGCGGGGTGGCGCAGGCCGGCACCCAGGTCTGGCTCGATGAGGGGTAGGTGATCCTCACCCTGCCCTCGGGCAAACAGGTGGTCATGGACCCCGGCAACCATGCCGATTGCGATGTCGAGGAGGATGACTGCGAAATCCTGCCCCTGGCGCTCGCGCCGGCGCGGCCGGAGGTGCTGAGCACGCTCGGCCAGCTCGGCACCCAGGCGGTCGGCGGCGTGGCCCAGGCGCCCCTCTCTGGCCTTGCAACCACCATCCCGAACATCGCCGTCCCCGCCGTCGGGCTCGGCGCCATCGGCCTCGGCATCGGCCTGGGCCTGACCAATTCCACACCGAACACGACGATCAGCACGACCCCCAGCACCAACTGACCCGCCCCGAGCTGATCCGATCCCCCCGGCACGCCATCCATCGACCCGGAGCCGATCCAGCCCCTCAGAGCCGCCCCAGTCTCACCAGTGCTCCAGCCCCCTCGGCGCGCCCCTGATCGCGCCAGATCCGATCAAATCTCCCCGGGGCCGCCCCAGTCTCACCGGGCGCCCTCTCCCCTCGGCCCGCCCCTGATCGAGCCAGAGCCGGTCAGGTCTCCCCGGAGCCGCCCCTGTTTCACCGGGAGGCCTCTCCCCTCGGCACGCCTATGATTGAACCTGAGACGGTTGGGTCGCCCGAAAGCGATCAGGGCTCGCCTTGCGTCTGTCTGAGCCGGACAAGATCGCTTCGGCGCCGGGCCGGCCGCCCGGGCGTGGGAATATTGCTGGGGTGCTGCTCAGATCGCTCCGAGCTGATCGCTATGTTCTTGAGGCCCCGCCCCTGCCGCGAGGAGGCTCCGCTCCTGCCGAGACGAGGCTCCGCCCCTGCTGCGGGGAGGCTCTGGCGGGACTGCAAGTTGCGCCGCGCCCTGACGCTCTGACGGAGGGCGCTTGGCGGTCGGCCAGGACCGCAACCGTCATGCCGTGGAGACGTGCTGGCGGGTCTGGAGGCTGCCCCGGATCCGCGCATTCGGACGGATCAGCCCCAACCTGAGTCGCTTCTGGCGCAACCGCAGCTTGGCAGCGCCTCGACGCTGGGTCCGGTCTGATCGGTCGTTCCGGCCCTCTCCTTCCGCCGCCGGCGAACGGGGGCGAGCACCTCGGCGAAGGTCTGGCGGAGTTCCCCCGCGGGGCCTACTCGGCCATGCCGACCTTTGGCATCCCGCGCCCTTCCTGGTCGGGCGCGAGGCCCATCGAGCGGGCGCTCTCCTCCAGCGCCTCGCAGAGCGCATCCGACCGGGCGCGCGTCCTCGGGGCGGTGAAGATATCGCGCCGTCTGGCCAGGATCTGCGCGGCCAGGCCCGAGATCACCGGGCAGGCCATCGACGATCCGCTCATCTGCCCGAACCCGCCCGGCACGGTCGAGATCGCGCCCACCCCCGGCCCGATCAGGTCCAACTGGCTGCCGATACAGGAAAAGCTGGGCAGGAAGCAGTCGGGATCGCTGCCGCGGGTCGAGGTCACATCCGCCTGGGGCTGGGCGCCGCTGGGCAGGCAATCGGTCCGCCCCAGCGCCGAGACCGCCACGCAATCGGGATTGGCCGCCGGGCTGCCGACGGCGCCGCCATAGCTGTTATCGCCCGCGGCGATCACCAACGCGCCCATGTCGCGGGCATGTGCAATCGCCTCGGCCAGCGGCGGGTCGGTGCCGTCGATGCCCAGGCTCAGATTGAGGATATCGCAGCCATCGGCCACGGCCGCCGTGACCGCCTTGACGATGGCGAAGGTTGCGGCGGGCGCCCCTCCGGCGCCAAAGACGCGATAGCTGCGCAGGGTGACGCCGGGCGCCGCCCCCTTGATCCGCGCGGTGTCGGCACCGGCGAGGCCCGCGACATGGGTGCCATGCGGGTCGCCATTGCTGCCCCAATCGGTGTCGGGCTCGCCCTCGACCGTGTTCATCCCGCCCGAGAGGGTCAGACCCGGCTCCTCGGCCACGCCGGTGTCGAGGATCGCCACCACCACCCCCGCCGAGATATCGAAGCTGGGCCTCGGCAGATAGAACCGCACCACATCGCGCCAGGCCGGATCGACCGGGTCGATGGCGATCTCGAAACTGTCGGCCGCGGCCACATCCTTCGCGAACGCTCCCCACCACAGCGGCGGGTCCGGCGGCATCACCCAGATCTGCTCGATGGTGGGCAGGGTCTTCAACCAGCGGGTCTCGGCCCGGCCCGCCGCATCGGTCTTGGCGCCGGTACCCTGATGTTTGGCCTGGTTGTAGTAGACCATCACGGTCGCGCCCTCGACCGGTTTGCCCGTGGCGCTGTCGGTGATGGTAAAGCCGATGGTCATCAGATCCGCGGGGTCGATGCCGGTATGCGGGTCCTCGGACCGGGGCAAAGTGGCGGCGCGCACGGCATGGGTGCGGTAGAGCCGGTTCTCGAACAGGCGCAGCCCGCCGATGCCGGGGCGCCGGGCCAGGGCGCGGCCCGCATCGCGCGCCATGCGGATCAGTTTGGGGCCCGCGGGGTGGCTCGAGTCCACCACCTCGATCGCGTGGCGCGCGCCCTCGAGATCCAGCTCGGTCGCGCGCCCGGTGCCGACCAGATCGGGATGGGCGAGACGGCGGAGCACCTGGCCATCCGCACGGTCCTCGGGCGCATGCAGGCCCGCACCGGGCATCAGCAGAAAGGAATGGGTGTTGGCCATGGCCCCGTCTCCGGTTAAGGACGGTGAGGCACACAGCCTACAGGCGAATAAGGCGGAGGGGTAGCCCCCTCCCGCGGGAGGAGGCCGAGGCAAAGAATGACCGGAGCCGCAAACGGAGCCAGGGACAGGGCGGATCGACCGGTCGCAGCCCATGGCTCAGATCCAGCACAAGCGGCCTCATCCGAAGGCACTGCTCCGCCGATGCCCGGTACGGAGGCGTCCTGCGCGCCGCCAGCAACGGATCGACCGGCCGCAGCCTGTGGCTCAGATTCAGCCCAAGCAGCCATATCCGAAGGTCCCACCCAGCCGATGCCGGGATGGGAGGCGCCCTGCGCGCCGCCGCCACAACCGGAAGACGTCGGGGCCTCGGAAATCCGCCCCGCTGCACCGCCCTGCCGCCGACCGGACCTCCGGGCGCAGCCGAAGCAGGTGCAGGCCCCAAGGCCTCTCCAGCGGCCCCTTTCCGGGTCGGGACCACCCAGGCACCAGCAACCCCCATCGCGCCTGAAACCAGACCTCCAGGCACCGGGCACGCTGCCGCAGCCGCGCGGGGCAGCGATACCCCGGAGCAGAGACATCAGCCCATCGAGGCCGGTGCTTTGACGCCTCGCCAAGGCTGCAACACTCCCGGCTCTGCCGAGACGCCAACGGTCGGGGTTCAGCCCTCCGCTGCGGTGGCACCATCGGCGACCCCCCCGCCAATGCCCGGCGGCCCAAACTCGGCGCAGAGAGCAGCCCGGCGGGAGGGCGCTTCTGTCGGGCCTCGCCAAAGCCCCAACACTCCCGGCTGTGTCGAGACGCCAACGGTCGGGGTTCAGCCCGCCGCTGCGGTGGCGCCATCGGCGACTCCCTGGCAGTGCCGGGCGGCCCAGGCCTGGCGCAGGGAGCAGCCCGGTGGGAGGGCGCGGCTTTGACGTCTCGCCAAGGTTCCAACACTCCCGGCTCTGCCGAGACGCCAGCAGTCGGGGCTCAGCCCGCCGCTTCGGCAGCGCCATCCGCGATCCCCTCCGAAGTGCCCGGCGGCACAGACCCGGCGGAGGGAGCAGGCGGACGGGAGGGCGGTGCTGTCGGGCCTGTCCGGAACACGCTGCGCTCGCAGGCGGTCGTCCGGGCGCTTCTCCGCCATGGGATCATGCGGGCGGTGCTCTGCCCCGGGGGGCGGGCGGCCAGCCTGGTGCTCGCGCTCGCCGGCGCCGAGGGCCTGGCCAGCCGGGTCATGAATGACGAGCGTGCGGCGGCGTTCTTCGCGCTCGGCTGGGCGCGCGGCACGGGGTGGCCGGTGGCGATCTGCACCACCTCGGGCTCGGCCGTGGCCAATCTGTTGCCCGCGCTTCTCGAGGCCGAAGCGCTGGCCATCCCGCTCCTGGTGCTCGCCTGCGACCGGCCCGAGGCGGAGCGCGGCGGCGGCGGGCCGCAGAGCAGCGATCACGCCGCGCTCTGCCGCCCGGTGATGCGCCGCATGCTGTTGCTGGGCGATCCCGCGGGGCGGGACGAGGGTGCCAGGCTCGACCGGTTTCTCACCGACTGGCGCGGGCCTCGGCATGTGCCGGGGCCGGCGTTGATCAATCTTCCTTATCTCGGCCGCGTCTCGGCCCTCGATCCCGAACCTGATGGCCCGGAGGCTGCGCCCGGAGCCCGCACCACGCAGAGCGCCGCCGATGGCGCGGATCCGGCTCCGGCCACCCCCGCGACCCGCGCGATGCCGGAGGCCGCCGGCAAGCCCGAGACCGCCCGGGGAGAACCTATCGATCCTCTGCCGGACGGCGCCGATCCGGCGGGAGAGATCGTTGAGACAAGTGCGGCACCGGGCCTGGCGACGCCACCCGGATCTCCGCCACAAAGCGATGCTGAGCCCGCCAGTCCGGATACGGGCGACCAGATGCCGGGCGACCCAGAAAATGCCGGGCAAGTCACTGGCGAAGCGGCAGCCTCGGGCGCTTTGGGACCGATGCCTCTGCGCTCTGCCGTGCCCGATGACCCGGAGGTGTCGAGACAGCCTCCAGAGCCTCACCGTCATGAAGGTCCGATCTCAGGGGGAGGGGAGGAGCAGGTGCATGCGGCCCCCGCGGGTGCGGCCTCGCCTGCGCCGCGAGGGCTGTCAGCGCCCTCCTCCAAGCCAGCCGATAAGGAGACACTCAGCGGGCCGAAGCCGAGCACCGGACCGATCGGCCCGTCCACCGAGGAGCCGGTGGCCCCGGTGGGGGTGACGCCGGCGCGCGTGGAGATGTTCGGGCGGCATGGGCAGGGTGGGGGCTCGGGCGTGGAGTGGGTGGTTCCGGAGGGGGTCACGCCTTCTCGGGCGGAGGTGTTCGGCCGGCTGCCGACCGGGCCCGGGCTGGCCGGGCTGATTGTTGTCGGGTCGGATTGCCCGCTCCCCTCGGCCTCGGTGCGGGCGTTTGCCGCGGCGACCGGCTTTCCGGTGATTGCCGATGCCGGCAGCGGCCTGCGCGGGCCAGAGCATTGTCCTCAACTGATTGCCGGGGCCGATCTCCTGACCAGCACCTCGCTGGGGCGGGGGGCCGAGGCGGGGCTGGTGGTGCAGATCGGCAAGGCGCCGGCCTATCACGGCCTCCACCGGTTTCTCGAGCGCCAGACCTGCCCGCTGCTGTTGATCGACCGGGCGGCGCCGGTCTCGGACTTCCTCGGCCGCGCGTTCCTGAGCCTGGGTCTGACCGGCCCGGATCCGCTGCCCGTGCTGGCCGATCGCCTGGGCCGGGGCGATCCGGCATGGGCTGCGCGCTGGACCGGGGCCGAGGCGGCCCTGCAGCAGACGCTGGACACCGCGCTGGAGGACCTGCCCTGGGGCGAGGTCCCGGCCGCCGCCGCGATCTGCCGGGCCGAGGGGGTGGATCTGCTTCATCTCGGCAATTCGATGCCGCTGCGCCTGGGCAATCTGTTCTGCGCCCCAGCCGCCCCGACCGCCACGCCTGCCCATGGACCGCGGCGGATCCTGACCAATCGCGGGGTGAACGGGATCGACGGGACGCTCTCCTGCTTTCTGGGCGAGATGTCCGAGGCCGAGGGGCCGGGTCTGCTGCTGCTCGGGGATCTGGCGTTCCTGCACGATCTCGGCGCGCTCGATCTGGTGCGGGAGAGCGGGGCGCGCGGGGCGATCTGTGTGGTGCAGAACGGGGGCGGCGCGATTTTCGATTTCCTGCCGGGGCAGGAAGCGCCTTGCTTTGCCGAGGCGATCCGCAACCCGCGGCCCTGTCCGCTGCCCGGTCTGGCGGCGGCCTTTGGCCTGCCATATCACCGTGCCGACAGTCGCGGGACCCTGGCGGCCGCGCTGGCGCAAGCCCGCGCTGCGGACTGTCTGCATCTGATCGACATCGTGGTCCCGCCACATTCGGCGCGGGAGGGGTTGCAGATGCTCTATCTCTCCCTCCTGTTCCGCTGATCCGATGCGCCGAGGCCCCCGAATGCACGCGAGACCGGAGGCATGACGGCCATGAGCGACCCAGCAGCCGAGATTGACATCCATATCCCCTTGCCCGATGCCGGGGCGGTCTCCGCCGCCGAGGCGAAGGCGCTGCGCCACAGGATCGGGACCGCGCTGCGCCCGCATATCCTGCGCCGCCTCACAGCGCTTGCCGCCGTGCCGGACACCGACAACACGCGGATCGATCGGCTCGAGCTCGAGATGCGGCTGCGCCAGCTCGACACTTATGATCTGGCGCTGGACGGGGTGATCCATGCGGCCGAGCCGCCCGTGCCGGCGCATGAGATGCCGCTCGATCTGGCGGAGCTCGACCGTTCGGAGGCGCGCGCCTCGGCCCGTGCGGCGCTGTTCTTCTCGCCGGAGGCACGGTTCAATGTGCATGGCCCGATCATGCTCGCCCATGCCGCCGCGCTGGCCGAGCGGCTGCTGCGGCCCGGCGAGGCGTTGGCGATGCTGGAGGCGGCGAGCTTCAGCCGGATGGTGATCAGCCAGTTACGGCTGACGGTGGTGGACCTGGACTCGGCGGCGGCGCGTGGCGCCCGCGAGGCGATGCGCGCGGCCTCGATCAGCGGGCGGTTCGCGCTGAGTTCGGGCCGGCGGCTGGGCTTTTACGGCGTGCAGGACCATCGACGTCCGGTGACGCGGACGGCCTGGATCAACCGCGCGGCGCTGGCGCTGGTGCCGCCGGGCTTTGCGCATCGCGCCGAGGCGGGGCGATTCCATGTCGACATGCCGGCACCGAAGGCGCCCGTGGCCCCGATGGACCGGCCCCGGGCGCTGATGACGGCGCTGGATGCGCTGATCCTGCTGATGATGAGCGAGACGATCCATGACGGGCAGACCAAGATGCTGGTCGCACTCCGCAATCTGCCGCTGCCTCCGGGCTTGCCGGAGCGCTTGCTGGCCGGCCGGCGGATCACGTTCGCGCCGCAGCGCCAGAAGAGCCGGGTCTGGGCGGGCGATATCGTGATGATGCCGACGGAGCTGAGCTTTGGCGATGGCGAGGCTCGGGCCCGTGTGTTCACCGCCGAGACCATTCGGCCCTACTACCAGCTGCCGGTCGGCTGAGGCAGCGGGATGTGACGGAGTGCAGGGCTGACGACCTCCCGCGGGGCCTCCGCCCCGCGTATCGCCCGCCCGCCCTGAAATCCGTCACATGGAGAGAGTGTCGTTGTCGAACGTGTAGGTGAGCTTGCGCCAGGGGGCGGCGAGCCTGGTCATTTTCGAGACGCAGAACAGCGTGGGGCGCCCGTCATGGAAGGTCGAGCGCTGGATCAGCATGTTCGCCGGGACTTCGACACCGCGGGCGCGCCGCTCTTCCTCATCCAGCACCACGTCGAGGACGAAGTGCGGCCGGTCCTCGGGAGCGGTGAAGCGGAGTTCCCCGAGCAGGAGTTGAAATGGTGCTCCCATCACGAAATCCGCGATTTCACCCATTTCCCGGCGCACCGCCTCGGCGATTTCCCCCGGGCTGAGAACGTTTTCCAGCGGCGCGCGCGCGTCCGACCGCCAGGAGGAGGTGTCGTAACTCTCCACCGGCGCCACGCCATCGACGCTGCCCGGTTCGATCCCCGGTGCCTGGACGCCGTTGACCGCCGCATGGGTCGGATCCTCGAAGGTTCGGGGCACCGAGCGGACCCGAGAGCTGAGCGGCACGCCGGCCTCGCGGGCCCAGTCCACGGTCAGTTGCTCCGCCAGCCGGTATTGCGCCTCTTCCGGGGCATCATGGATCTCGGCCACCTTTTCCAGATAGGCCGGATGGCTGATCACCCGGGCGAGTTCCTCCGCGATCCCGTCGAGATGCGCGCGCATGTGACTGACCATATCTGTCTCCTCCCCCATGGTGCCTTGCGTGTCAAATCCTGTGGATCCGCCGGGCGGGCGGGCGATACGCGGGGCGGAGGCCCCGCGGGAGGCCGTCGGCCCGGCGCCACCTCGCCCGCGATGCGCTCATGCCTCCACCCGCGCTGTCTTGCCGATGGGTTTGCGCCCGCGATTGATCCCGTCGAGCAGCTCCAGCCCCGTCGCCGAGACCAGATCGCCGATGAATTCAAGGTAATCCTCCTCGGCTTCAACCGCATCCATGTCCAGCCAGGCGGCATAGCGGTGGCGCGTGCGTGCGGTCACGATCCCGGCCTTCACCAGCATCTTGGCCAGCGAGCGAAAGATCGAGACCTGCTGGCTCACCTGCTCGCGCCGCGCCGCACTGCCATAGAACGCCTCGCAGGCGGCCGCGATCTCGGCCCAATCCAGCCCGAACCGGGCATAGACCGCCCGTTTCTCGCGCACATTGATCAGGTTCAGCACCAGGGTCTCGAAAACCTCCACCGCCCAGTCCTCGACCATGTCGCGTTCGGCCTGGGCCAGGTCCGGCACGGTCAGTTCGGCCCAGGTCTTGCCGAAACTGTGGTGAAAGCTCTCATCGGTGATCACCAGCTGGGTCAGCCGTTTCAGCACCGGATCGGCCGTGTTCATCTGCACCGTGGCGAAGATGCTCATGGCGAGCCCCTCGACCAGGATCTGCATGCCGACGAATTTGCGATAGACCTCCTCGGTCTCGACCAACTCGCAAAGCAGCGCACCGATCGTCTCGCCCGGCGGATAGGGCGCGCCCCAGCGCGCCGCCATATAGTTTGCGAACGCGGTCACATGGCGCGATTCCTCGCGCGCCTGGTTCGCGATGAATTCCTGCGTGCCCGGATCGACCAGCATATTCGCCAGCCGCGCGCAGAGCGCCAGCGCCGCCTGCTCGCCATGCAGGATGCCCGACAGCAGCCAGCGCGCGTTCTCATTGGCCAGGGCGATCCGCGTCGGCTCGTCCAGCCGGGCCAGCGGGGCCGAGTACAATTCGGGGAACATGCCCATCGGCAGCACGAGGTCGCGTTCCAGGTCGAAGGGCTGCGTGTAGTCGATATAGGCCGGGTCGTTCGGGTCCCAGTAATGGTCGTGGCTCTGCCCGATAATCCCGTCGAACAGCGCCGTGCGCCCGGCATAGCGCGTCACATCCATCATCTCGGCGAAGGTCTCGCCCGTGACGCTGCGAAACGCCGGATCTTTGACGAAAGGATCGCTCATGCGAAGGCGAGGCGGCCGGCCCCAGCGCGCATCACCGCGCGGGGCCGGTGCCCGGGCCCGTCAGCCGGCCGAGACGCAGACGCCGCAGCCGCCCGAGCCGCAGACGCTGTGGGTGCTGCCCACGGGGGCGTGGGTTGTCTTGGTGATGCGGGCGGCCGAGGTATCGACGCCCATCGATTTCAACGTGCCTTCCGGATCGTCCAGAAAGGCCTTGGCCTTGTCGGTGTCCTTGCGGATCTCGTGCATTGCGGCTTTCAGTTCCATGGGTTTCTCCCTTGAACAGGTTACGGTCGCAGTCTGCAACGCCGTGAAATGGCCCAGTCACACGAGAGATGTGACACGGATCGGCGGTCTTTCGACACGCGTGATCCGAAGCGCCACTGGAGCCCCCTTTCCACTGATGCAGATCGTCATCGTCACAAACCAATTCGATTCTGACAAGAATTTTAACCGTTGAAATATTCTCCAGGTTGATCGCGTTATGAGTGAAGATATGTACAAATCATTCAATCTTTGCTTGGATGCGGGCATTTCAGATTTGATCTCAAGGGGGAGGGCATATCATGGCAGATACCGACGGACCGGTGTTCAGCGAGGCTTACTTGCGTGGAATCTCACGCGATTTGGCCGCAGCGATCACACATCCTGAATTTCTCGACCGGATGGTGGCGCTGCGCGAGGCCCCGTGGGAGGAGAAGGACGAGGTCCGCAAACGCGTCGATCTGGAGGAGATGCGCGCCCTCGGCGTGCCCATCCCCGATCATATGCGCGTCTCGCCCCGCACCTTCGAGCGGCCCGAATTCGCCCAGGTCAATGGCGTCCAGGAAATGGGGCGCGAGCCTGGCACCGACGCGGAGGGGGTCATCGAAGCCTCCTACGACACCTCGACCTGGGGCGAGGAAGCCGCCCATCTGCCCGCTCTGATGGAGGACCCCGAACTGATCAAGGCGACGGTGATGATGGGGCTGGACCAGGTGGTCGACTACGTGATGACCCCGCCCTTCCAGGCCGCAATCGGCGAGATGATCGCCCTGCCAGAGGCGGCGCGGCCGGCCTTCGTGCTCAGCGTCTTCCTCGACCGGGCCGAGCGGATCCGGCGCGGGATCGAGCCGCCCAAGACGATGCGGATCCAGCGCTCGACCTTCCGCGATGGCCGGCCCACATTGTTCTGCGTCTGCATCCTGACCCCGCTCGCCTATCCCTGGCGCAAGCTGACGGTGACCTTCGACAACGACATCGTCGAGGCGGCGCGGGCCAACCCCGCCATGGGCCTGCGGCTGGCGGACGCGTGATGGATCCCTCCCTCGCTCGGCTGCTGCTGGCCGAGGATCAGGAAGCGCAGATCCGCGTCGACATGGCCAAGGCGATCCGGCTGGCCCGCAGCGCGGCGCCGCACCGGCCAGAGTTGAACGGCCCGCTGAAATTGCTGCTGGTCGGCTATGCCGGGGCCGGCAATATCGGCGCCGATATAAAGATGCACGAGACGGCGCGGCAGCTCCGGGCCATCCTGCCTGGGGTGGAGCTGGGCATCATGGCCCGCGGCACCCCCTCCGCCCCCATCGAGGGCGCGGTGCTCGAGGTGCCGGACGGATATTTCCCCGATAGGCTCTCGAAGCTGGTGGCGCGCTATGACGGCGTCGTGGTGGTCGAGGGCTCGCTCTACAAATCCACCTTCTCGAACACGCTGACGACCATGCTGGTCGGCGCGATGGCGCTGGCCGTGGCACAGGGCAAACCGGCGATCGCCTTTGGCGTCGAGGCAGGGCGGATGGACCCGGATCTTGCCGCCTTCGTGCGGACCCATGGCACCGGGGCGACGGTGATCTGCCGCTCTGAACGAGCGCTTGAGGCGGTGATCCGCGATCTCGGCTTTCCCGCGACGCTGGGGGCCGACACCGCCTGGACCTTTCCGCCGGCCCCGCCGGCCGCGGCCGAGGCGCTGCTGGGCCGGCATGGCTGGGACGGGGCGGCACCGGTGCTTGCCCTCTGCCCGATCAACCCGTTCTGGTGGCCGGTGAAACCGGATGCGCTGCGCGCCATGGCGGGCGAGGAGGAGGATCTCTACCAGTCGATCTTCTATCACACCTGGACCGCCGACCGGGCGGCCCGGCTCGAGCGGTATCTCGCCGCCTGGGCGGGGGCGGCGCAGCGGGCGATGGCGCGGACCGGCGCGATGCCGATCCTGATCGCCATGGAGACCCTGGACATCGCGGTCTGCGAGCGCCTCGCCGCGCGTCTCGGCAACGCCCCCGTGCTCGCGGCCGGGCAGGTGCAAGCGGCCGAGATCGTCGCCGTGTTGCGCCGCGCGGCCCTGGTGGTGACCTCGCGCTATCACGCGGCCCTGACGGCGATCCCGGCCGGGGGGCCGGTGATCGGGGTCACCATGGACGAGCGGATCTCGAACCTGATGGCCGAGCGCGGCTGCCCCGAGATGGCGCTGCCGGTCGAAGCCCCCGATCTGGCCGAGCGCCTGCGTGCCGCGGTGGAGACCTGCCTGTCCGAGGGCGCGGCGCCCGGGCTGCAGGCGTTCCTGACCGCCCAGCGCGCGCGGCAGGCGAGGATGGGCCGTCAAGCCGCCGAAACCCTGGCCCGCGCCTATCCGGCCCTCGCCAAAACCCTGGACCTGACCGCCCCGCTCGACCAGTTCCTGCCCGCGGACAAGCCGACAGCCAGATTTCCCCGCCTCGGCAAATTGTCCCGACGGCAGTCCTGAGCCACCACCCCGCGCCCGGCTGCCAGCGGAAGGGGGGGCTTCTGAGCCCGGCTTGCCTTAGCCTTGGGGGGTGCTGGAAAGCACGAGGCCCGGGGGGTGCCCGGGCCTCGTCTTGGGTCGATAGGGGGGTCGTCAGGTCAGGATCAGGCGAACCACCAACGCTCCATCCAGCGCTCGCCATCGAGCGACCAGTTCGAGGCGACCTTCTCGCCATGGACCACCTTGTTCGAGATCGCCGAGACATAGGAGGCGAACATCGGGGCGATCAGGCCGCCATCATTGTGCAGGATCTCCTGCATCTCGTAATACATCGCCCGGCGGGTGTCTTCGTTCAGCTCGGCCCGGGCCTTGATCAGCAGCTCGTCGAACCGCTCGTTCGACCAGGCGGTGTCGTTCCAGGGGACGCCCGACTGATAGGCGGTGGAGAACATCTGATCCTCGACCGGGCGCCCGCCCCAATAGCACGAGCAGAACGGTTTCGCGTTCCAGATATTCGACCAGTAGCCATCCGAGGCGGCGCGCTGCACCTTGATGGTGATCCCGGCCTCGGCCGCCGAGGCGGCGAAAAGCTGGGCGGCATCGACCGCGCCGGGATAGGCGGCATCGGCGGAATGCAGCTCGACCTCGAGCTTGTCGAGGCCCGATTGCTTGACATGCCATTTGGCCTTGTCGGCGTCGAACTCGCGCTGCGGGATATCGTGGTTATAGAAGCGCTGCGCGCTCGACAGCGGGATGTCGTTGCCGATGGCGCCATAGCCGTTGAGGATCTTGTCCACCAGTTCTTGCCGCTTGACCGCCAGTTTCAGCGCCATGCGGACATGGACATTGTCGAAGGGCACCTCGGTGACCCGCATCGGGAAGGTATAGTGCTGCGTGCCCGCGACCGAGGAGATGCGCAGATTCGGGTTGCGCGCCAGCAGGTTGACAGTGGTGGGCGTGACCCGGTCGATCGCGTCGACCTGGCCGGTCATCATCGCATTGACCCGGGCCGAGGGATCGACCAGGGCCAGCATCTCGACCCGCTCGAACCAGCCGCGGTCACTGCGCCAGTTGTTGTTGTTGCGGGTCATGTTGAGGCGCACGCCGGGCTCGAAGCTCTCGAAGACATAGGAGCCTGACCCGATCGCCTTGGACCAATCCACGGTACCGTCGCCCTGATCCGGGCCGATCACCAGGTGGTAATCGCTGAGGATGAACGGGAAATCGGCATTGCCGCCATCGAGCGTGAACACCACGGCATCCGCGCCCTTCGCGGCGATGTCTTTCACCGGTGCGAGGATGGGTTTGGCCGCTGACTGGCTGTCCTCGCCGCGATGATGGTTCATCGAGGCGATGACGTCGGCGGCAGTGACCTTGGCGCCGTTGTGGAACTGCGCGTTGCGGATCTTGAAGGTCCACTCGCTGGCATCGGCCGAAGCCTCCCAGCTTTCGGCGAGTTCGGGGATCAGGCTGCCATCCACATCGACCTCGGTCAGGCGGTTATAGATGCCAAAGCCGAGCGAGGTGGTGAAGCCGTTCTCCCAGGTGCCGGGGTCGAGGCTGTCCGAGGTCTGGCCATGGGCCTTGCCCATCCGCATGGTGCCGCCCTGGTTCGGGGCTGCGCGCGCCGGCAGGCCCATGCCGAGGACGAGGGCGCCGGCGGCGCCGGTCTGCATCAGGCCGCGCCGGGTGATGCCGGATGGGGATTGGGTGTGCTGTGTCATGTGATCCTCCCTGACCGGCCCCGCGGCCGGCACTCCTTTGATCGCGATCAGGCAAACACAAGCGGCGGCGCGAGGCAAGCCCGGCGCGGATCAGGGGGATGGCGGGCCGGGGGTGGCCGTGGCGCTGGAACGGGAGGCGGCCCCGGCCTGCGCCAGGTGCTGCGCGAGGGCTGTGCGGGCGGCATCGGCGGCGATGCGCTCGGCCTCGATCTGGGCGAGAAAGCCGCGGGCGGTGAGCAGGCCGGAGACCAGCGCCACGAGGAAGGGGACGGCGAGGGTGAGGGTGGCTTTGCCGAGATCGAGCGCGGCCGGGCCGGCGATGGCGTCATACTGATTGATCAGGGTGAGAAGCGGGCCGACGACCACGGCTGTGACCAGGGCGCGGGCCGCGATCCGGCGCAGGATCGGCGGGTCGGTCAGGCGCGGCATGCGGATGTGGCGCCGGGCCGACGGCCTCCCGCGGGGCTGGCGCCCCGCGTATCGCCCGCCCGCCCGGCGGATCCATGCGGAAATGCGCTGTTGGCGCTGGGGGTCGGGGTCATGCCTGGCCGAGCCGGTCCCATTCCGGCTGTGTGCCGATGCGGGTGCGCACGAAGTCCATGAAGGCGCGGGCCTTGGCCGAGAGGTGGCGGGTCTGCGGATAGACTGTGTGGATGGTGACGCTGGGCCATTGATGGTTGGGCAGCACTTCCTCGAGATCGCCGCGGGCCACGGCTTTGTAGGTGATGAAGCAGGGCTGCATGGCGACGCCGAGGCCGCGGATCGCCGCATCGCGCAGGACATTGCCGTTATTGGCGCGCATCCGGACGCACATCGGCTGCGTCCCGTTCTGACCATCGGGGGTGATGTAATCCCAGGTATCGATCCGGGCCGACCCGACGTAGCAGAGCGCTGGCCAACCGGCCATGTCGGCCGGTGTCTCGGGCCGGCCATGGGTTGTGAGGAAGGCGGGCGAGGCCACGACCTTCAGCCGGACATCGGCGACTTTGCGGGCCATCAGCGAGCTGTCTTCCAGCGTGCCGATGCGGATCGCGAGATCCAGCCCCTCGGCCACCAGATCGACCTGGCGGTCCGAGAGATCGAGCTCGACCAGAAGATCGGGATGCGCCTCCATGAACTCCGCCACGATCGGGGTCATATGGCTGACCCCGAAGCTGAGCGGGCAGGCGACGCGCAGCGTGCCGTTCAGCAGATGCGCGGCGTCCGAGACCTCGGCCTCGGCCTCCTCCAGATCCGCCAGCACCCGCTCGGCGCGCGAGGCGAAGATCTGCCCCGCCTCGGTCAGGCTCATCCGCCGTGTGGTGCGGGTCATAAGGGTGGCGCCCAGCCGGCGCTCCAGCTCCTTCAGGCGGCGCGAGACGGCGGAGGGCGCCAGGCCCATCACCTCGGCGGCCCGGGTCACGCTTTGCGTCTCCACCACCTGGAGGAAACAGCGCATATCCTCGAACCGGTCCATTCGCCTCTCCCGTCCCATTGCGGCACAACCGGTCTAGGTGGTTGCTGCTGGGAATTTTACAACCCGGTGGAAAGGGATAGCCGGGATTTCACAGGATTGTGCAGCCTGCCCGGCGGAATGAAGCCGGCTGGATGGGGTCTGGAGGGACTGGGAGCGTGCGGGCATGGGGGCTGAAGACTGCAGGCGATGCGCCGAGTGGTTCTTGCCGTCTCGCGCCTGTCCGGTCTGATCCTGGTTGCCAGACCGTCGGGCGGCGGCGCGGTCACGCCCGAAGCGGCGCGGCCCTTTGCCGGGCGTGGAACCGACCCTGCTCTGGCATGTGCGCCCCCTGCCCGGGTCACGCGGCTGGCGGCTGAAAAAGCGGGTCCGGCCCCGGGCCGGAGATCCGCGTCTCGACGCCGTCGGCCTGTCGCCCAACACGCGCGTCGATGGCAGAGGGGCGGCACAGGGGTGGCACATGGCGGCGATACCGGACCGAAAGCATCCCCGCGAGAAAACATGGAGCGCGCGTTCCATAGGGTCACGACGGTCCACCTGAGTGCGCGCAACCCACACCCAGCTTGGGCGTATCCAGACGCAGCGTTGCCGGTCCTCCGCGAGTGGTTCAGGTCTGTCGACATCCCGACCAAATGCCCAGCCTAGATCTTGAAGAAGGCGAATGTCCTCCCGGGCGGGAAACAAAAGGCAAAACACGTCGCGGCAAGGTATCCGCCGAATGGCGTCCAGGGGGCATCGCAAACGTCTGCCCAAGCCGGAACGCAGCATCATCCTCTTCAATCCGTGCCAGGATACAAATTGCGCCAAGTGGGTCGCTCCGATCTTCCTCCGTCAGGACGTAGCCGCTTGGATCGGTTGCAGGCTCCGGGCATCCAGCAAGCCTGATCCTCCGGTCCCTATCATCCACGGTGGACCTGCTGACGGGGGGAGGATCAATGCAGCTTGGACACTGCCCCCAAAACGGCTGAAATCTCAGACGCTCCGGGCAGCTTCACGGTGGCCATCAACGGCGTTGATGTGAACCCGGACATTCGGTTTGGGGTCCAGCGGGTCACCAGAACAAACCGGCTTGGAACTGGCCTCGGCACGATCCGTTTCGCAAAGAACACGCCGCTAAACGCAGATGTTGGGGCATCCCAATCGTTAGTGCTCTTCGGGTGTCGCAAGATGATGGACTTGCATGATGAAGCCGCTCCCGAGGAGAAGTTGTGCCTCACTCTCGACTGCGCAACGGGCGCATTCCTTCCAGCGCCTTCTGATGCGACACGGCGATTTCAGAACATGGAGGCTGCGTGCGCCAGTATCGCAGAACGGTGGGAGAACATCGAACCGCCCGCTGGCGCGATGATGGGATGATGGCCAGCTGGCTAGATCGGTCCCGATCGATGGGATGGGTGTGCAGATACGTCTCTCACTCCGGGCTGGCGGATAACGGGCAAGGGTGAGCCCCGCTCCAGCGCCTCGGCGGTCTCCTGCATGGCGCGGTGGACCCCGGGGTGCTTCGGGCTGCAAGGGGCCGGTATTCTCTATCCGGTCCGAGAGGGCGCGCCGAGGTGTGTCGGGGCGCGCAGAAAACCCCTCGGCGGAGGGACGGAAGCATCGGAAGCTCGGGGACCTCCACGGGCACACAAAAGCGCATCCCCGGCGCGGGCGCGGTCCCCTCCCGGCGCCTCCTCCGCCATGCCCGACACTGGGTGCCGAGCCGCTGGCGGTGGACGGGGAGGAGAGCAATGCCCCGGACCGCATCGCCCCACACCGCCACAGAGCAGCGGCGCGGAAGCGCGGCGCAGACCGTCCGGCCCGCGAACGAGCGGCTTCTGTCAACACCCCGCGGCTCCGCCGGCATATCCGCGGCGGGCGATGCAGAGGCTCCACCCTCCCCGCCCAAGCATCACGCGGGATTGTTCTTC
>JBCBIS010000052.1:0-22202 GCA_038524325.1 Pseudomonadota bacterium | reverse complement strand
CTGCAGCTTGGCGGCCAGTTCCTCCGGCGTCGGCTCACGGCCGATTTCGTGGAGCATCTGGCGGCCGGTGCGGACCAGCTTGTTGATCGTCTCGATCATATGGACCGGGATGCGGATCGTGCGGGCCTGATCGGCGATTGAGCGGGTGATCGCCTGGCGGATCCACCAGGTCGCATAGGTCGAGAATTTATAGCCCCGGCGGTATTCGAATTTATCCACCGCTTTCATCAGGCCGATGTTCCCCTCCTGGATCAGATCCAGGAACTGCAGCCCGCGATTAGTGTATTTCTTGGCGATGGAGATCACGAGACGGAGGTTCGCCTCGACCATCTCCTTCTTGGCGATCCGGGCTTCTTTTTCGCCCTTCTGCACGGTCTGGACGATGCGGCGGAATTCGGGGATGTCGACGCCGACATGCTGGCCGATCTCGCCCACTTCGGCACGCAGGCTTTCGAGCCGGCCGCGCTCCGCCGAGATCATCTTGTCCCACCCCTTGCCGGGCAGCACGGCGACCCGGTCGACCCAGCCGGGATCGAGCTCGGAGCCGCGGTATTCGGTGATGAACTCCTTGCGGTTCACCCGATAGCGGTCGGCCATCTTGACGATCTGACCCTCGATGGTCATCAGCCGGCGGTTGATGCCATAGAGCTGGTCGACCAGCGCCTCGATCCGATTGTTATGGAGGTGCAGTGCGTTGACCTGGGCGACGACCTCGTTGCGCAGGCGCTGATAATCGCGCTCCTGCCCCGCGGTGAAGCTGGAGGCTTCGTTCAGCGCGGCGTCCAGCCGTTCGGTCTGCATGGCGCGCAGGCGCTCGTAGTTCTCGGCGATGGCGTCGAGGCTTTCCAGCACGCTCGGCTTCAGCTCGGCTTCCATCGCAGCGAGCGAGAGATTGGCCTGGGCCTCCTCGTCCTCCGCCTCGGTGCTTTCGCCGTCGCCCTCGCCTTCCGCTTTGGTCTCGTCCTCGGCCTCGGCCTCGTCGGTCTCCTCTTCGCCGTCGGCCGAGACCTCCTCCATCTCGCCATCATCGGTCGCCTTGCCGAAGGTGGTCTCAAGATCGATCACGTCGCGGAGCAGGATCTCCTCCTCCAACAGCTCGCGCCGCCAGATGGTGATCGCCTGGAAGGTCAGCGGGCTTTCGCAGAGGCCGCCGATCATGGTGGCACGGCCCGCCTCGATGCGCTTGGCGATGGCGATCTCGCCCTCGCGGCTGAGCAATTCGACCGTGCCCATCTCGCGCAGATACATGCGGACGGGATCGTCGGTCCGGTCGACCTCGGTGGTCGAGGAGGTGGTCGTCGCCACTTCCTTGCCCGTGGCCGCCTTGTCCTCGCCGCCATCGGGGTCGGATTCCTCGTCTTCCTCGACGACATTCACGCCCATTTCCGAGAGCAGGCTCATCACGTCTTCGATCTGTTCCGAGGAGAACTGATCGGAGGGGAGCACACGGTTCAACTCGTCATAGGTGATGAAACCCTTCGCCTTGGCCTTGGCGATCATCTTCTTGACGTCGGCCTGGCTCATATCGAGCATCGGGCCGGGCGCCTCCTGGGTTTCGGCGTCCTGCTGATCTTCGTCTTTCGGGGCCATTTTACCTCGCAGATCGGCTTGCCGCGGCGTTTGCTGCCGCGTTGGGTTCGCTGTCTTGCGTGTTCGGCGGTGCCAAAGACAAGGGCGCGCTTCGTCGCTGTACCCGCGCGGTGTCCGCAAAGAACCGAATCACATACCAGTCAGATAGTTCAATGTAGAAATCGAATCATTGATTCGTAGGGCCAGTCCGCGTCTTTTTTTTCCGATAGACTTCTTTGTCCAACATATCCTGGATACCTGAGGTCTCAGTTTTTGCTGACACCGCCGGATCGGCCTCCAAGGCCCGCTGGTCGACCATCTGCATTTGCTGCCCGGCCTGGCGCATCCGCCAGGTGGCATCCTCGCCCGCATCCTCGGACAGGTCGCGGCCTGCCTCGGCGAATTCGGTCTCGAAGCCGATGCGGGCGGTGTGGCGGTCGATCGCATCGGCCAGCACGTCGCGCAGCTTTGCCCCATCGGCCACGGGGCGCGCCATCGGGTGCGCCCGCGCCTGTGGGACCCGCGCCAGGGTGGCGGTAATCTCGCGCAGCGCCTCCTCCTGCCCCGGTTCGATGAGGGCCGTGAGCAGACGGTCGCGCAGCGGCAGGTAGTCCGGGGTGAGCAGCGGCATCTCCTCCAGCCGGGTCTCCAGCGGGGCGGCATGGTCGGGATTGGCGGCCGCGAGCAGCAGGATGGCGGCCTCGCGGATCCGGGCCGGGTCGCCCTGTCCGCTCTTTGCCAGGGGCGAGGATTTGGTGGTGGCGACCGGACCCATCGGCGCCCTGCCCCGGCCCGGCCAGCCGCGCCCCACAGCCTGACCCGGGCCCGGGCGCGGGGCGCCGCGCGGGGCCTCGGGCGCGCGAAACAGGGCGGCGCGGCGCTGGCGCAGTTCGGCGGCATAGTGGTTGCGCACCCCCGGATCGGCAATCTTGCCCAGGGCCGCTTTCAGCCGCTGATCCAGGGCCGCCCGGCGCTCGGGCGTGTCCAGCGGCTCCGCCTCCGCCTCGCGCCGCCAGAGCATGTCGATCAGCGGCAGGGCAGCCGAGAGGCGCTCCACCATCGCCTCCGGCCCGCCGGCCTTGATCAAATCGTCGGGGTCCTGCCCCTCGGGCATCAGGCAAAAGCGCAGCGAGCGACCGGGTTGCAACAATGGCAGGGCCAGATCCACCACCCGGTCCGCCGCGCGCAACCCCGCCTTGTCGCCATCCAGCGCCAGCACAGGCTCCGCCGCCATGCGCCAGAGCAGCGCCAATTGCTCCTCGGTCACCGCGGTCCCCAGCGGCGCCACCGCATGGGCGAACCCCGCCTGGGCCAGGGCCACCACATCCATATAGCCCTCGGCCACGATCACCGTGCCGGCATTGCGCGCGGCATCCGAGGCCGGGCCGTGGTGATAGAGCACCCTGGATTTGTGGAAGAGATCCGTCTCGGGCGAGTTCAGATATTTGGCATCATGCCCCACCAGCGTCCGCCCGCCAAAGGCGATGCAACGCCCCCGCGCATCGCGGATCGGGAACATCAGCCGCCCGCGGAACCGGTCATAGGGCGTGCCGCCGCCCTCGGGCTGGATCAGGAGGCCGGCGGCCACCGCCTCCTCGACCTGGCCCTTCTCGCGGAACCCCTGGGCGAGGAAGTTGCGGCTGTCAGGCGCATAGCCGATCTCGAAGCGCTTCAGCGTCTCGGCGCTGAGACCCCGTTTGGCGGCATAGTCCCGCGCCGTCTGCCCCTGCGCGGCGCGGAAAGCCAGACCATAGGCCTGCACCGCCTGCTCCATCACCTCGAGCAGCCGGGTCTGCCGGTCGCGTTTTTCGGCGGCCTTCGGGTCGCGGGTCTGGGCCGGCATCTCGACACCGGCCTCGCGGGCCAGGATCTCGACCGCCTCGATGAACGAGACATTCTCGATATCCTTCACGAAGGTGATCATGTCGCCCTTCGCATGGCAGCCAAAGCAGTAATAGAAGCCCTTGCGGTCATCGACATGGAAGCTGGGCGTCTTCTCCTGGTGGAAAGGGCATGGCGCCCAGAAATCCCCCTTGCCGGGCTGGGATTTGCGCTGATCCCAAATCACTTTGCGCCCGGCGACCTCCGAGAGGGTCAGGCGCGAACGCAGGTCATCCAAGAATCCGGGGGGCAGAGCCATCCCCCCTTATGCCAGCCCGGACCCGAGCGCCGCAAGCGGCTGCGCAGATCTTGAAAGACAGGCAGCATCAGCCGAGCGCGTGCCGACGCGCTGAGGGTGCCCTCAAGCTTTCCGCCCAGCGACGAATGGTTGCCATATGGCTCTCCTATTCCAGGAGGTCGGGCCGGCGCCCGCCTGGCGGCTATGGGGAAAATGGTGCGGCTTGGATTGCCAGGCTGCATTAATTTGGCCGGGCACAAGGCGGCCCATGCGGTGGCGCACCGAACGCCGTTGCGCACGATTCTGCGGCATCTGCATTGGCACAACGACGCAGGTGGGAGACAAAGCACCAGCCCCGCAGGGTGACCGGTGCCCGCCCGGCAAGGAAGATCCAGGCCCGTGTGTCTTCGGTTGCCGAGGAACGCCGTGGACGCGGAGGGATCCCCCAGACTTCGGTGCTGTCCACCCGATGGCAACCGCAGGCGTCTCCCGCGCCATTGCCGCGAGCAAGGGCTCAGGCGGGTGCCCCCTCAGCTTGACATTTGCGCGGGCATTGCGGATCGATTTGGGATTGCGATCTCATATTCCGAGAAGGTCTCGCCGATGCGTCTTCGTCCCCTGCTTCTCTCCGCCCTCCTCTGCACCCTTGCCCTGCCCGCCCATGCGAAATGGGAGCTGCGCCAGACCTCCGGCCTCGCCGTGATGGAGCAGACGGTCGACGGCACCCGCGTCACGTTTCAATGCATCGGCCGGACGAAGAACCGGCTGACCGTCGGGCTGGACCGGGGGCGCACTGAGATGCCCGCCGCCCGCGCCGTCATGCTGTGGATCGAGGCACCTGATGGCCGCATGGCCCGGCACTCGATGGATGCGTTCAAGGAGGGCCCGGGCCTCTCGGCCACGCTCTACACCAGCGATCTGGTGCTGCAGCAGATCCGCCAGGCCAAGGCGCTGGAGCTCACCATTGCCGGCACCGGCAAGCGGCTGGTGCGGACCAATGCAAAAGGCACCGGCGCGTTTCGCCTGGCGGTCAAGGAGCAGTGCGGCTTCTGAGCCTCACCACTTCTGGACCGGGTTCTCCAACACGCCGATCCCCTCGATGGCGCAGGAGACCACATCGCCCGCGGTCAGGAACTTGGGCGGGGTAAAGCCAAGGCCCACCCCGGCGGGTGTGCCGGTGGCGATCAGATCCCCGGCCTGAAGGGTGATCCCGTTCGACACCGTGGCGATGATCGAGGGCAGGTCGTGGATCATCAGCGCGGTGCTGGCGCGCTGGCGTTCCTCGCCATTCACATGGGTCGAGACAACGCAATTCGCCGGGTCGATCTCGTCCGCCGTCACCACCCAGGGGCCGATCGGGCAGAACGTGTCCTGGCTCTTGCCCAGCAGCCATTGATTGTGCCGCTTCTGCACATCGCGTGCGGTGACGTCGTTGAGGATCGTATAGCCCCAGACATGGGAGAGCGCACGGCCCGCCGGGATGTTCCGCCCCGCGACCCCAATGATCGCCGTCAGCTCGACCTCATAGTCGATATTGACCGAGACCTCCGGGTCATAGCGGATCGGCGCACCCGGCCCGATGATCGATTGCGGCAGTTTCGAGAAGATCACGGGCAGCTCGGGCGGGGCCACCTTGCCGCGCAACTCCGGCGCCTCGGTCTCCTGCACATGGTCGTAGTAGTTCTTGCCGACGCAGAACACCCGCTGATGCGCGCCGCGCAGCGGTGCGGCCAGGCGCACCGCGTCCAGCGCCAGCGGGGCGCCGGTGCAGGCGGGCAGGGTCTCGCGCGTGATCAGCCCGGCAAGGCCCGCGGCGACCTCCGCCTGGTCCAGATCGAAGGCGGTGACGGTGCCCGCGTCTGCATCGACCTGGCCAAGCGCTTCGGTGCCTTCGTGGAAATAAGATGCGATCTTCATCGCCGCCCCCTCCTGGTTCGCCCGTCAGGGCGTTAAAATATCCCGACAGAATTGTTCGCATTCATACCATGACATGACGTGATGATCTGCGTCCGGCGCGGGTTTCAACACATCTCGCACCAATTCCGCCCCCATAAAGTGTATCCGCGTGACGCCGGGCGCATCGGTTGCAGCACTTGCGATCTGCTGGTGCGAATCATCGATGAAGATCACCGGCGCCGCGACCCGGGCCCCGAGCCAGGCCAGCGCCGGCCCCTTGCCGCCGGAGTTCTCGACCAGGGGATAGCCCATGCCCAACCCGGCGAGATTGACGATCCGCCCCGCCTTGCCATGGCGCGGCACATTGGTCAGCACCACGATCTGCGCCTGGGCGGAGAGGCGCAGCAGCGCCTCGGCCGCACCCGGGACAGCCTCCTGCCGGGTGACTTCGTGTTCAAAAAACCGGCCGATCCAGGCGAGGCTCTCGTCAAAGCCGAGCGGCGTGGCGCTGCCCTCGGGGAACATGCTGCCCTGGAGCTGATAGCGCTCGAGCCGCAAGACCACGCCGTTCTCGGCCAGGAACCGTTTGAGATGGGCGGCGAGCAGGACCATCACCTCATCGGCATCGACGGCGATCAGCGGGCGCGCGGCGTCGAGTTCCAGCGTCTCGAGCTGTTCCAGGGTGCGAGGGTCAGGCAGCGGCAGATCCTTTGCGGCCATGATCAGGTCCAGTGCGGCAGATCACCGCCAGGCAGGCCGGCTCGGGCGCGCATCGGATAATCGGGCGGCACCGACAGAGCCTCGCAACAGGCCAGCAGCGCCGCCTCATCCCCCAACAAGGCATCGACCACCGAGGCGAGAAACTCAGGTTCCTGAGCCAGTGCCGGGATTTCCGACGGGTTCAAGCCGCTCTGCCCCAGGAAACGGGCGAACAGATCGGGCTGGCCTGCCATCCAGTCCAGAACCCGGATGGCAAAGGTCTCCGCCGCGTCCTGCGGCAGCGAAATCGGTTGTGAACCAGGATCCATCCAAACTCCGTCAACTTTCAGAAAGATTTCGTTAAGATTTTTAGCGTTACATTATGGTCAACAGCAACAAAGACTGCGAGATAGATGATGCACTAGGCCTGTGAACTTCCCGGACCGATCCGGAGCGCATGTCGACATTATGCGTTCAGGGTCCTCCGGCATTTGGCCTGGAGCGACCCCGCGTTCATGCTCAGAGTTCCTCCGAGCCCGACGCCCTGAAGCAACAGTGTGGATCGGACATGCCTGGCCGTCTGCTGATCGTCGATGATCTACCCGAAATGCGCAAGCTTGTTCGGCTGAAGCTGTCCGCGGCGTATTTCGACGTGGTGGAGGCGGCCTCGGGCGAGGAAGCGCTGCAGATCGTCGGCGATGACGAAATCGACCTGATCCTGCTCGACGTGGTCCTGCCCGGGATCGATGGGTTCGAGACCTGCCGCCGCCTGAAGAGCGCGCCCGAGACGGCGCATATCCCGGTGGTCATGCTCTCGGCGCTCACCCAAAACGAATCGAAGATCGAAGGGTTGGAATCCGGGGCCGACGATTTCGTCACCAAGCCCTGCGATTACACCTCACTGGTCACCCGGGTGAATGCCCTGACCCGGATGAAAATGGTGATCGACGAGCTGCGGCTGCGCCATGCCGCCAATGCCGGGCTGGGGCTGCTCGCCGCCTCGCATACCGCGCCCGAGGAGGCCTATGCCAAAGCCTCGATCATGCTGATCTGTGGCGATGACGGACGGCGCGACAAGATGCGCGACGGGTTGGCACCATATCTCAATTGCGTGGTCGACCAGGCCCATGAGGACGCGGAGATCAACGAACTCTGCGACCGCCGTGACTATGATTGCTTCGTGATCTGCGCGAACAATCCCGAGCTCGATCCGATCCGCGTCGCCTCGCGGCTGCGCGCGCGGCGCGAGACCCGCAACGCGGCGCTGATGATGATCTTCGACGGCGACACGATCGATCAGGCGCATGTCGCGCTGGAGATGGGGATCTCCGACTATGTGACCGGCCCGCCGGATTATGCCGAACTCGCCGCCCGGCTGAAGGTACAGTTGCGGCGCAAGTTCTACTCGGACCATCTGCGCCATTCGGTCGAAGACAGCATGGCCATGGCGCTGACCGATCCGTTGACCGGCTTGTTCAATCGCCGCTATGTCAACGACCGGATCCAGGCGATGATCGACCGCCACTCCTCGAAGGGCGACGGGCTGGCCGCCATGACCTTGGATCTCGACCACTTCAAGGTGGTCAACGACACCTGGGGCCATGACGTCGGCGACGCTGTCCTCAAGGAGTTTGCCGACCGGCTGCGCAACAATCTGCGCGGCGGCGACCTTGTGGCACGGCTGGGGGGCGAGGAGTTCCTGGTGGTGATGCCCGACGGCCCGGCGCGGAACGCGAGCAGGGTCGCGGACCGCCTGCGCAGCACGATCGAGGAAACCCCGTTCAAGATCGCTGGCCTGAACATCGAGATCACCTGCTCGATCGGGCTGGCCCTCCACAAGCCCGGCGAAGGGGCCGGCGATCTGCTCCGGCGCTCGGACCGGGCGCTCTATCAGTCGAAGGAAACCGGGCGGAACAAGGTCACTCTGGCCGCGGCCTGACCCCACCTCTGTGCAAGCAGGGGCCGCCGATCACCGGCGGCCGGCATTGCGCCGATCAAGCCGACGCTGCAACAGTTCGGCCCCGCGCAGCCGCTCCTCATGGCTGAGCAATGCCATCACATCGACCAGCATGGCGTGGCGCAGCTCGCGCCGCTGTCCGCTGATATCCCGGTCGGCCTGCAGCCTTGTGGCGAGATCCGCCGCGAGGAACTCCTCGGCCCGCATGATGTCGAACAGCCCGGCACGGACCGAGTTGCGGCTGGTTTCGAGATCGCTCAGTTGCGGGCGGTAGCGCTCCAAAATCTCCTCGGCCGCGCCATGCTTTTCCTCTGGGACGATATACATCACCCAGTCGCGGGACGGGTCGGCATGGGCCCTCAGCTCCTGCCCGATGACGAGGCCGACAACGACAAGGTTCAGCGTCAGCGACGCCACCATCAACAGTTTGACCCAGACCGGACAGCCCGGCCCCTCACGCTCGCCACGCATCAGAACGGTCCCTCACCCTCAAACAACCCGTCGGCCATCGCGACCGGATCCCCAATCGTCAGCAAGGTCAGGGCCATGGCCCGTTCGCCATAGCCATAGCCGACCCCCATTCCCAGCATCAGGCCCAGCACCATCGCGGCCACAGCGCCGCCCGGCCATGCGCCTGGCATCAGACCTCCGAGAACGCGCAGCATGCCGCCCGGCGCGCTGTCGACGCCTCGACCGACGGCGGGTACGCTCTGCCGCCGTTCCTCCGCCGCATCGGCCGCCAGGGCGAGCACCGAGGCGCTCAAACGCGCGCTCACAACCGGGCGCGCCGCACGCTCGTCGCGCGCGAGGCTGTCGAGCATCGCATCGAGATCGGTCTTCATCGGATCAGACATTATCGATCTCCTTCCCGTCGCCCACCATAATCTTCGCCAATTGCCGCCGCGCGCGGGCCAGCAGGCTCTCCACCGCCTCGACCGAACACTCCAGCCGCTCGGCGATCTCCGGGTTCGACAACGCCTCGAAATGGCGCATCACGATGGCATTGCGCTGGCGATCTGGCAAATTCGCAATGGCGGCGGCCAGGGCGCGGTTGCGCTCGGTCGTCGCCATCCACTCCAGCACGCTGGGCGCGGAATCCGCCGGTTCGGCCACATCGTCGATATCCGCCATCGGCCGGCGTCGCCGGATCCGGTCGATGCAGAGATTTTGGGTGACCCGGTAGAGCCATGTTGTCACCTTTGCCTCGCCAGGGCGCCAGGAGGAAGCCTGGCGCCACAGTTTCATCATCACTTCCTGCGCGACATCCTCGGCCTCGGCCTGGTCGCCCAGAACGCGCCACGCCTGACGCAGGATTGCCGGCAGCAGCCGGTCGGACAACAGCCGGGCCGCGGCCTGGTCGCCATCGGCGAACCGGGCCAGCAGCACGGCGTCTTCATCCTGCGCATTACGGTCGAGCATCCGCTCCTCGGTCCCTGTGATGACCCTGGTTCAGGGATCATCCTAAGCCCGGGCCATCTTAGTCGGACGGACGGCCATGTCGACGATGCGCGCGCATTTCCTCCTGCGTGATTCGGCCGTCGTCATCGGCATCCAGCTTCTCGAACATCCGCCCGGTGCGCTTTTCGCGGCCAGCCGAGAACTCCTCCTGCCGGATCAGCCCATCGCCGTCACGGTCGAGCCGGGCGAACCGCTCAAAGCCACGGCGCCGCGCCCGGTCTTCCGAGGCGCGCTGCATCTCCTCGCGCGACAAAGCTCCGTCACCATCGATATCGGCGGCGGCGAAACGGCGCTCGGCAAAGGCCGTGATTTCGTCCTTGGTCAACGCGCCATCCCCGTCGGAATCGGCTTCGCTGAACATCTGGCCCCGGCGGTCATCGGCCAGCGCGATCTGCGCCCCGATCCCCGACATCCCCGCAACGATCAGGGCGACGGCCCCGGCCTTCCAAGTCGGTCTCATTCAGAGTCTCCGTTTGTCATTACTCACTGCTGACGACTGCTCCGTCAGTGTTGCTCACACGGGAGGGCGCGGCGGTTCCGTCGAGATTTTTGTTTAGCGACAAGGTGCCGCAAGACATTTTGAGTGGATGCCGCCGGTCTGGACACCACTTATTCTGCCAAATCATGCAGGAGGATAACGTGCGTGACACCGGTTCCGAGGCCCAGGACATGAATAACATCTCTGAGCGTCCGCTCGTGCCCGCAGTGATGCGCGGCTGGCGCTTGCGCTGCCCCAATTGCGGCGGCGGCCCGATGATGAAGAGCTACCTCACCGTGCGCCGCTCCTGCCCGTCCTGCGGCGAGGAGTTGAGCCTGCATCAGGCCGATGATCTGCCGGCCTGGGCGACGATCCTGATCGTCGGGCACATGATCGTTCCCGTGCTCTTGTTCATCGAGTTGAACTACGCCCCGCCGCTCTGGCTCCACTGGGCGGTCTGGCCGGTGCTGAGCGCCGGGCTGGTCTTTGGCCTATTGCCCCGGATCAAGGGGATGGTGGTTGCCATGCAATGGGCCTGGCGGATGCATGGCTTTGGCGGCGACGAGGACGAGACGACACTGCGTCAGCGGCGCTGAGGCGCTCAGGATCCGCTCGGCGTCCGAACAGCCGGCAGCGGCGCAATTCCCGCCTGGACACGCCTCCTGCCCGGGCTCATAGTCGGGCCATCGAATTGAGAGACCTTCTCCATGACGTGCGGGCCCACACCCTCCAGCGACAAACCGAAAGACGCGCTCCGCGATGCGGCGACGGTGATCCTGCTGCGCCGGGACGGGCCGGAGCCGCGGCTGCTGATGGGGCAGCGGGGGCGGAGTGCGGCCTTCATGCCCTCCAAGTTCGTCTTCCCCGGCGGGGCGGTTGATGCGAGCGACAGTGCGTTGCCAGACCTGCCGGCGCTGCCCGGGGCGCTTGCCGCGCCGCTCTCGACCCGCTCGGATCCCGGTCTGGCGCTGCCGCTGGCCCTGGCGGCGATCCGAGAGCTTTGGGAGGAGGCCGGTCTCGCGCTCGCCCATCCGGGCCCCGAACGCGGCGATGTCCCAGACGGCTGGGCCGGGTTCTATGGCAGCGGCCATCGACCTGCAATCGACCGGTTGAGCATGGTGTTCCGCGCCATCACCCCGCCCGGCCGCCCGCGCCGGTTCGATGCGCGGTTTCTCATGGCCGAGGCGGGGGATCTGGCGACCGATCCGGATGATTTCAGCCGGGCCGAGGACGAACTCAGCCACCTGAGTTGGCTGACCCTGGCCGAGGCGCGGCGGCTGGACCTCCCCTTCATCACCGAGGTCGTTCTGGCCGAGATCGAAGCGCGGCTGGAGCCCGGGGGCCACACCCGCCCGGTGCCGTTCTTTCACCACGAGACCGGCAAGTCCTATCTGGATGTGGTCTGAATGCTGACCGGCTGGAGCCGCTGGGGCGCTCCGGTCGCGACGATGGCGGTTGTTTCGATCGCAACCTCCTATTCCTGGCCGATGTTCGCGCTGTTGATGGAGCGGGCCGGTTATTCCGGCGCGGCGATCGGGCTGAACGCGACGCTGGCCGCCCTGATGATGGTGGTCGCCGCCCCGATTCTTCCGGCGGTGATGGCCCGGACCGGGTTGATCCCGCTGATGCTGGGGGCCGGCGCGGTCTCGGCAATGGCGCTGATGGCCGTGCCGCTGGCCGACAACATCGTCTGGTGGAGCCTGCTGCGCATGGTGCTGGGCCTGACCATCACCGCGATGTTCTTCGCCTCGGAATATTGGCTGGTCGAGATCGCACCGGCCGAACGGCGGGGGCGCATCGTGGCGCTTTACGCGATCATCCTGTCGGTCAGCTTTGCGCTGGGGCCGCTGATGCTGGACTGGGTGGGGTTCGAGACGATTTGGACCTATGCCCTGCCCGCGGGGATTGTCCTTGTGGGGCTCTGGCCCGTCTGGCAGGGGCGGCGACATGCGCCAGAGGGGCGGGCCGAGCAGCCGGCCTCGCCGCGCGAGACCTTGGGGTATTTCCGCTCGGATCCTCTGATCCTCTGGGGGGTGGTGCTGTTCGGGATGATCGAGTTCGGCGCCATGGGGCTGCTGAGCGTCTGGGGGATCCGCAGCGGGGTCAGCGAGGGGGCGTCCCTGGGGCTGTTGGCCTGGATGGCGATCGGCTCGGTGCTGTTTCAGCTGCCGGTCGGTTGGGCGGCGGACCGGTTCGACCGCCGCAAACTGCTGGCCCTGGCGGGGGCGGTCTCGGCCCTGGCCCCCATGGCGCTGATGCTGAGCGTGGGCTGGTATTGGGCGATGGTATCCGCGGTGGTGCTTTGGGGCGGTATGGCCGTGTCGCTCTACACGCTGGCGCTGACCGAGTTGGGGGCGCGCTATGACGGGTCGCGGCTGGCGGCCGGGAATGCGGCGGTTGTGCTGGCCTATGGGTTCGGCGCCTTTGCCGCGCCCGCGGCCTTTGGGCAGGCGATGGATTGGGTCCCGCCGGACGGGCTGCTGTGGATGGCCGCAGGCGTGGCGCTGATCTATACCAGCCTGGCCCTGGTGCGGCTGGCCTTCGTGGCGCGGGACCCTCTTGACAACGCCGATCAGATCCGTAGGTAGCGGGTTCTTGAATTTCACCGCCGCGCGGCCCGCCCGGGGCAGGCAGCGGCAAGGAGACCGGAACGATGGCAAAGCCGACAACCGTCAAGATCCGCCTGAACTCGTCCGCCGGGACGGGGCATTTCTATGTGACCAAGAAGAATTCGCGGACGATGACCGACAAGATGGTGGTGCGCAAATACGACCCGGTGGCGCGCAAACATGTCGAATACAAAGAGGGCAAGATCAAGTAAGTCTTGCTGGCAGACGAGCCTGACGGGCGGCCCCTGTGGCCGCCTTTTTCTTTTTAGGCCTCTTTCATCTTGGCCGTCCGGCGAATGTCGCCGCGCGCTCCCCCCTGAGGGATGGAATGGATGGTCGGGCCGGTCTGCGCCCCCACCCGCCCGCGCGCGGCGACAGCGGCGAGAGTCTGCAAGATGGCAACGAAAAAGGGCGGCTCTTACGAGCCGCCCTTTGGTCTCTAACGGTGCCGGCAGGTTATTCCTGCTGGGCACCCATGAACTGCAACAGGAACATGAACATGTTCAGGAAGTTCAGGTAGAGGCTGAGCGCGCCCGAGATGGCGGCATGCTCGAGCCATGCCTGGCCGTCCGGCGTTGCGCGCATGTGCAGATAGGTGTTCTTGATGTTCTGCGTGTCATAGGCGGTGAGGCCTGCGAAAATCAGCACACCCAGGAGCGAAATGGCGAATTGCAGCGCGCTCGACTCGAGGAAGATGTTGACCACCGAGGCGATGATCAGGCCGATCACGCCCATGAACAGGAAGGTGCCCCAGCCCGACAGGTCCTTCTTTGTGGTGTAGCCGTAGATCGACAGCGCACCGAAAGCCGCCGCGGTGGCAAAGAAGGTCTGTGCGATCGAGACCCCGGTGAACACCGCAAAGATCCAGGCGATCGACATGCCCATGATCGCTGCGAACGCCCAGAAGACCATTTGCGCGGTCGAGGCAGACAGTTTGTGCATCATCGCGCCGAAGGCGAAGATGAAGATCAGCGGTGCGAACATCAGCGCCCAGCGCAGCGGCGAATTGTAGAGTGCCTCGAGCATGCTGACCGGGATCAGCGTGGTCTCGAGCCCCTGGCGGGCGGCATTCAGGTCCGAGCCGAAGATGTAGGCAACCAGACCCGAGATGATCATGGCGCCGCCCATCAGGGCGTAGACTTTGGTCATATGGGCCTGAAGGCCCGCATCGACGGCAGCACCGGCGCGGCTGATCGTCGGGTTGCTCGTGTAGTTCGGGTTCACCATCGGTAACGATCCCTCATGTTGCAAATGTGACATGGCGTTTTGCCAGACCGATCCCCCAGACCCGCAAGGGCCTAGATATCAGGATAGAATGTGAGGGATCGCCTCGTCCCATTCAAGGGTCTTGCGGTGCAACGCGTGTCCGCCTGTTGGAAATTCGACAATTTTGCTCCGTTATCCTGCGCTGAGGCGCAGAACCTCGGCCGGGCGGCGGTTGAGCGCGCCGAGCGCGAAGCCCGTGGCGGCCAGGAGGTTGAGCAGCACCCCGGCCGTGACCACCGCCAGGGCGGTGCCGGGCGAGAGCACGAAATCGGCGTCGAACACATAGGCCGAGACCGCCCAGGCCGCCGCCGAGCCCCAGGCGAGCGCTACCAGCCCCGCCATCAGCCCAAGCAGAGCGGCCCGCAGCGCGAAGCTGCTCAGGACCGCCTGGCGCGAGGCGCCGAGGGTGCGCAGGATCGCGGCCTCGCGCACCTGGCGTTCAGCGGCCGCCGCAGCGGCTCCCAGCAGCACGGCCAGCCCGGTGACCAGCACCGCCAGTGCCGCCCAGCGAGTGGCAGAGCCGAGATCGCCCAGCGCGTCGGCCACCCGCTCGACCTGCTCGCGGACCCGGATCACGGTGACATTGGGAAAGTCGCGGGCGGTGTTGCGCATGATTGGCGCTTCGGTGGCCGAGGCGGTGTGAACCGTGGCGATATGGGTGTGAGGGGCGCCGGCCAGCGCGCCGGGGGACAGGATCATCAGAAAATTGATCCCCATGCCGCGCCATTCGACCTCGCGGAAATTGGCGACCTCGGCGGTGACCGGGCGGCCGAGGATGTTCACTGTAAGGGTGGAGCCGATCGAGAGGCCAAGCTCGCGCCCCTCCTCCTCGGCGAAACTGACCAGGGGCGGGCCGGTATAATCCTCCGCCCACCAGGTGCCCTCGGTGATCACGGTGCCGGGCGGTGGGGTGGCGGCATAGCTGACCCCGCGGTCGCCGCGCAGGACCCAGGCGCCGGAGGGATCGATCGGCGCCTCGGCGGCGGGGATGCCGTTCAGCTTGGTAATCACACCGCGGAGCATGGGCGCCGTCTCGGCCCGGTCGGCGCCCAGCGTGTCGAGGCTGGCGGTGAATGGGGCGAGTTGATCATTCTGGATATCGACGAAGAAGAAGGCCGGGCTCGCGACCGGAAGCTGGTCGCGGATCAGGCGTTGGAGATTGGCGTCGATCTGGCCGATGGCGGCAAGTACTCCCAGCGCCAGGCCCAGCGCCACCACGATCCCCGGCGTCTGCCCACCCGGCACGCCGATCGCCCCCAGCGCGAGCCGCAGGCCCGGGCGGTTGCGGGCGACGCCCTGGTGAGAACTCGCCCGCGCAACCCGGGCCAGCACCCAGCCCAGTCCGCGCAGCAACAGGAAGGCACCGAACAGCCCCGCCATCACCCAGGCGGCGAGATTCCACGCGCCGGAGAGGGCCAGCACGACCACCGCTCCCAGCACCAGCATACCGCCCAGCAGCATCAGCTGCGCGGCGGCGGGGCGGCGTTGCAGATCGTCGACCCCCTGGCGGAACAGTTGCGCCGGGCGCACCTCGCGCAGCCAGGCCAGCGGCCAGAGGGTGAACAGCACCGCCGTCACCGCCCCGAACGCCCCCGCCACGAACAGGGGCCAGGCATAGACGCCGAAGGCGGCCGGGACCGGCAGGCTCTCGGCCAGGATAGGGGCGGCCAGGGCGACCGCGCCGGCGCCGAAGGCGAGGCCAAGCGCGATGCCGGCCAGCGAGATCACCGCCACCTGGATCAGATAGATCGCAAACACCGTATTGCCGGAGGCGCCGAGCGTCCTCAGCGCCGCGATGGTCGCGGTCTTGCGGGTGAGATAGCCGCGCACGGCGGCGCCAATCCCGACCCCTCCGATGGCCAAGGCGGCGAGGCCGACCAGGATCAGAAAGGCGCCCATCCGTTGCACGAAGCGCTCGATCCCCGGGGCGGCGTTGCGCCGGTCGCGCCAGCGGGCGCCGCTTTCGGGAAAGGCGTCTTTGAACCCCGCGCGCATCTGGTTCAGGTTGCCATCGTCGATCCGCAGCCGATAGAGCGAATCGAACAGGGTGCCGGGGCCCAGCAGCCCGGCCTGCCGCAGACCCTCCAGCGAGACCAGGGAGCGGGGGCCCAGATTGAACCCTTGGCTGGCGACATCGGGCTCCGAGGTCAGGGTGCCGCGAAACTCGAACGTGCCGGTGCCGAGGCGAACCAGCGTGCCCGGTGTCAGGCCCAGGCGCTCGGCCAGAACCGGCTCGGTCAGCAGGCCATAGACCCCGTCGACCGGGGACAGCGCCTCGGCCAGGGGCGGCCCGTCGATCCCGGCTTCGCCATAGAGCGGCCAGGCGGCGTCGACGCCTTTGACCTGGCTCAGCGCCCGCTCCTCCGGCCGTCCCTCCAGGCCGATCATCGAGCGGAGATCGGCGATCTCCGAGACCTCGCCCAGCCTCTCCAGCCAGGCCCGTTCGTCGTCCTCGGCAAAGCGGTAGGTGAAGGAGACCGAGACATCGCCGCCCAGAATACTGCGCGATTCAGCGGCCAACCCGCGCGAGATCGCCTCGGAGATCGAGCCGACCGCGGCGATCCCCGCCACGCCAAGGGTCAGGCAGATCAAGAAGACGCGAAAGCCGGAGAGACCGCCACGCAGATCCCTCAGCGCCAGGCGCAGGATGGCGCTCACGCCGCTTTCCTCTGGTCGTCGGCGATGGCCCCGTCCGAGATCGTCACCAACCGCCCGCAGGAGGCGGCCAGCGAGACCTCGTGGGTCACCAGCACCATCGTCGCCTGATACTCGGCGGCCAGGCGGAACATCAGTTCTGAGATCTGCGCGCCGGTCTTCGCATCCAGATTCCCGGTCGGCTCGTCGGCCAGCAACAGCGAGGGGCGCGGGGCCAGCGCCCGGGCCAGGGCCACGCGCTGCTGCTCGCCCCCCGAAAGCTGGGCGGGGTAATGCGTGCGGCGATGGCCGAGGCCCACCTCCTCCAACAACTCCGCCGCCCGGTCGAACGCGCCTGGCTTGCCCGCCAGTTCCAGCGGTGTGGCGACGTTTTCGATTGCGGTCATGGTGGGGATCAGGTGGAAGGACTGGAACACCACGCCCATCCGGTCGCGGCGCAGGCGCGCCAACGCATCCTCGCCCATCGCGGTCAGATCCTCACCCAAGACGCGGACCGAGCCGCCGGTTGCCCGCTCCAGCCCGGCCATCACCATCAGCAGCGAGGATTTGCCCGACCCCGAGGGCCCGACGATCCCAACTGTTTCACAGGAATGAATTTCCAGCGAGATCCCCCGGAGGATATCGACTTCCCCCGCCGGGCTTGGCAAATTCAGGGCAACATTCTCCAGCAGGATATGCGGATCGTTCATGGACAAGACCCTCTCTCGATTGACCCGTGCATATGGGGCCTGGCGCTGGCTGGGCAAGATGGTGCTGGCACTGTGGTTGCTGCCTGCCATCGCTGCGGCAGCCCCTCTGAAACTGGTGGCCATCGGCGACAGCCTGACCGCCGGCTATGGCCTGGCCGAGGGCGAGGGCTTTGTGCCGCAGCTCGACGCCTGGCTGGCGGAGAATGACAGCCGCGATGTCGAGGTGGTGAATATGGGCGTCTCGGGCGACACCACCGCGGGCGGTCTGGCGCGACTCGACTGGGCCCTGGGCGGCGGCGCCGATGCGGTGCTGGTCGAACTGGGCGGCAACGATCTGCTGCGCGGCATCGACCCGGCGGTCTCGCGCGACAATCTCGACAAGCTGGTCGGCGGGCTGGTCGCGCGGGGGCTGCCGGTGCTGATCTCGGGCATGCGGGCGCCGGGCAATTACGGGCCGGAGTATCAAGAGAGCTTCAACGCCATGTATCCCGAACTCGCCGCGGCCCATGACGCGCTTTACGATCCCTATTTCCTGGAGGGGGTGGCCGAGGATCGCACGCTCTGGCAGGCGGATGGGATCCATCCCAATGCCGATGGTGTGGCGGTGATCGTGAACCGCATCGGGCCGCAGATTGTCGAATTGCTCGACCGGATCGAATGATCCGCGCCTTTCTGGGCCTCAGCCCGCCTCCGGCCGCGCTGGACGCGCTGGAGGCGTTGCAGACCGACCTGCCCCTGCCGCACCCGGTGCCGCGGGAGAACCTCCACCTGACGCTGGTGTTCCTGGGCAGCCATCCGCGCCCGGTGCTGGAGGATTTGCATCTGGTCCTGGAAGGGATCAGAGGGCTGGCTGTGCCGATGGCCTTTGACGGGCTGGGCGTGTTCGGCGGGGCCAAGCCGCATACGCTGTTTGCCCGCGTCGCGCCCTGCCCTGCGCTCAGCCATCTGCAGCAAAAGACGTATCGAGCGGCGGAGATGGCCGAGATCCAGCCCGACCGGCGCAGGTTCACCCCGCATGTCACATTGTCGAAGCTAAGCGGCCTGGAGGGCGACGAGCTTGCCGAGCTCCAAAACGACATGGCCCGGCGCGTCGGGTGGCGCGCCGGGCCGTTTGCCGTCGAGAGCTTCTGTCTCTTTCGGTCGACCCTCCGGCGCGACGCGCCGCCGGTCTATGAGGTCCTTGCCGAGTATCCGCTCGACGCCTAGACCAAAATCGTTTCAACCTGAGTCAGGTTGAAAAGGATTTTGGCCCAGACTCAGAGCTTTGAGCAAAACCCTGGGATCTGACTGGTTCAGTCAGATCCGTTTTTGCTCTAGCTTCAGCGCCGCGGCAGGTCCCAGAACGGGCGGGACGCTTCGCGCAGGGCGGCGGCGCGGTTGAGACCGATATCCGCCAGTTCGTGATCGCTCAACCGCGCCAGGCGGCGGCGCTCGGCCGTCACGGCGAACAGGTCGAACAGGCTCAGCTGGGGCAGGGTGAGGCCCAGGCCGAAGGTGATGTCAGTGATCGTCTTCATGGGAACCTCCATCATGGAAAGTTATGGTTTCGGGTTGGCTCATCTCTTGTGGTGATGTATATGGGAGGAAAGCCGCGTAACACAATTGAATGTTTTTGACAGAACTCATCACGGAAAGTGAACAATGCCCCGGAACCTCGACCTGACTGCCATGCGCAGCTTTGTCACTGTCGCCGAGACAGGCGGCGTGACCCGGGCGGCGCAGCAGCTGAACCTGACGCAATCGGCCGTCTCGATGCAGCTCAAGAGGCTGGAGGAGTCGCTCGGCCTGCCGCTGCTCGACCGGGCCGGGCGGGGTGTGGCGCTGACCTCGCATGGCGAGCAATTGCTCTCCTATGGCCGACGGATGCTGGCCTTGAACGACGAGGCGCTGACGCGGATGATGGCGCCGGGCTATGAGGGCGAGATCCGGTTCGGGGTGCCGTCGGACATCGTCTACCCCCACATCCCCAAGGTGCTGAAACGGTTCGACCGCGAGTTTCCGCGGGTGAAGGTGCATTTGATCTCCTCCTACACCAAACGGCTGAAGCAGATGCTGGCCGAGGGCGAGGCGGATGTGATCCTGACCACCGAAAGCGCCCCGGACCCGGAGGCCGAGGTGCTGACCGAGCAGCGCTTGCTGTGGGTCGGCGCGCCGGAGGGGGTGGCCTGGAAGGCCCGGCCCCTGCGTCTGGCCTTCGAGCAGCAATGCCTGTTCCGTCCCTGGGCCACCCGTGCCCTGGACGAGGCCGGCATCCCCTGGGAGATGGCGGTCGAGACCGCCTCGACCCGCACTGTCGAGGCCTCGATCTCGGCCGATCTGGCGGTGCATGCGCTGCTGGAATGTGCGTTGACCGCCTATATGGTGCCCATCGAGCATGGCGGCGCCCTGCCAGAGCTGCCGCCGAGCCGGATCGGCCTCTACCGCGCGCCGGGCGCGATCGGGGCGCCGCTGGACGGAATGATCTCGATGCTGCGCCTCAGCTATGGCGACATGGCCGCGGTCGCCTGAGCCGTTTTCCGCAGGACGGAAGGATAATGCCTATTTCCTCGCCGCCGGGTTGTTGATTGGCGCGGATGTTTCGTATAGGAAACTCGCATCCACAATACAGCGCAAAGGGCCCGGAGATGAACGAGATCGCAGCGATCAAACCAGCGAACATCCCGAGCTATGACGATGTGCGCGCCGCCCATGACCGTATCCGCCCGCATATTAACCGCACGCCGGTGATCCGCTCGGCCGAGTTGGATGCGCTGACCGGGGCAGAGTTGTTCTTTAAATGCGAGAACCTGCAACCGCCCGGTGCGTTCAAGGTGCGCGGCGCTTGCAACGCGGTCTTTGGCCTGTCGGATCAGGCGGCGGAGAAGGGGGTGGCCACCCATTCCTCGGGCAACCACGCGCTGTGCCTCAGCTATGCGGCCGGGCGCCGGGGCATCCCGTGCAACGTGGTCATGCCGCGCACCGCGCCCCAGGCAAAGAAGGACGCGGTCAAGGGCTATGGCGGGATCATCACCGAATGCGATCCCTCGACCACCAGTCGCGAGGCCGTGTTCGCCGAGGTCCAGGCCGCGACGGGCGGCGAGTTCGTCCACCCCTATAACGACCCCCGCGTCATCGCTGGCCAGGCCACCTGCTCGAAGGAATTCGTCGAGGATGTCGAGGGGCTCGACTGCATGGTCGCGCCGATCGGCGGGGGCGGCATGATCTCGGGCACCTGTCTGACGCTCTCGACCATCGCGCCGGAGATCGAGATCTATGCCGCCGAGCCGGAGCAGGCCGACGACGCCTATCGCAGCTTCAAAGCCGGCCATATCATTGCCGACGATGCGCCGGTGACAATTGCAGACGGACTGAAAGTGCCGTTGAAGGAGCTGACCTGGCATTTCGTCAGCCGCCATGTCACCGACATCCAGACCGCCAGCGAGCAGGAGATCATCGACGCGATGAAACTCTCATGGAAGCGCCTGAAAGTGGTCATCGAGGCAAGCTGCGCCGTGCCTCTGGCCTGCATTCTGAAGAACCCCGAGACGTTCCGCGGCAAGCGCGTGGGCGTCATCATCACCGGCGGCAATGTCGATCTCGACACGCTGCCCTGGATCAAGAGCTGAGGAGAGCCCCATGAACGCGCCTGTGACCGCCGCCCAACTCAATCTCGACGCGCTCGAGGTCGGCTATGACATCCCGGCCGCCATCGGCATGGCCGAAAGCGAGATCCAGACGCCCTGCCTGGTGCTCGATCTCGACGCGCTCGAGCGGAACATCAAGAAGATGGGCGATTGGTGCAAAGCCCACGGGATGCGCCACCGGGTGCATGGAAAGATGCATAAATCCGTCGATGTGGCGAAGCTGCAAGAAGACCTGGGTGGCGCCTGCGGCGTCTGCTGCCAGAAGGTCTCGGAGGCCGAGGTGTTCGCGCGCGGCGGCATCAAGGACGTGTTGGTGAGCAATCAGGTCCGCGACCCGGCAAAGATCGACCGTCTCGCGCGCATCCCAAAACTGGGCGCGCGGGCGATCTGCTGTGTCGACGATCTCGCCAATGTCGCCGATCTGAGTGCCGCCGCGGTCAAACATGGCACCACCATCGAATGCCTGGTCGAGATCGATTGCGGCGCGGGCCGTTGCGGTGTCACCACCACCCCGGCTGTGGTCGAGATCGCCAAGGCGATCGACGCCGCCGAGGGGCTGAAATTCGCCGGGATCCAAGCCTATCAGGGCGCGATGCAGCACATGGACAAGTATGAGGACCGGAAGGTCAAAATCGACATCGCCATCGCCATGGTCCGCGATGCGGTCGACACACTGAAAGCCGAGGGGCTGGAATGCGACATCGTCGGCGGTGGCGGCACCGGCTCCTACTATTTCGAGGGCAATTCGGGCGTTTATAACGAGCTGCAATGCGGCTCCTACGCCTTCATGGATGCCGATTACGGGCGGATCCTGGACGAAAACGGTGAGCGGATCGACCGGGGCGAGTGGGAGAACGCGCTGTTCCTGCTCACCTCGGTCATGAGCCATGCCAAAGCCGAGAAGGCGATCTGCGACGCCGGGCTGAAGGCCCAATCGGTGGATAGCGGCCTCCCGGTGATCTTTGGACGGGACGATGTGGAGTATGTGAAATGCTCCGACGAGCATGGCGTGATCGCCGATCCGCAGGGCGTGCTGAAGGTCAATGACAAGCTGCGGCTGGTGCCCGGCCATTGCGACCCGACCTGCAATGTCCATGACTGGTATGTCGGTGTGCGGGGCGGCCGGGCACCAGCCGCAGCTTGTCATTGACCTTCAGCACGCCCTGCGGATCGGCGATCACGCC
>JBCBIS010000051.1:0-22373 GCA_038524325.1 Pseudomonadota bacterium | reverse complement strand
CCTGCCGATCTATGCCGCGCTCGAGCGGCTCGACCGCAGCTATCTCGAGGCCAGCCTCGACCTCGGCGCCGGGCAATGGCGTACCTTCTGGTCGATCCTGCTGCCCCTGACCATGGTCGGCGTAATCACCGCCACCGTCATCACCTTCATCCCGATGCTGGGCTCGTTTCTGACACCAAACCTGCTGGGCCGCGGTCAGGTCGACATGATCGCCAATGTGATCGAACGCCAGTTCAAGAGCGCGAATGACTGGCCCTTCGGCTCGGCCATGTCGCTCTTCCTGCTCTACATCACCTTTATTATTCTGGCGCTGCAATCGCTCGCCGCCATGCGCAAATCCGGAGCCAGAGCATGAGACGCGCCCGCCCCGGCCCGTTCCAATACGCCCGGAAATGGTCGCTGAGGACGGTCTTCGGCCTGACCGCGATCTTCCTCTACGCCCCGATTCTGGTCCTGATCGTCTTCTCCTTCAACGACTCGCGGCGTGGTGGCAATGTGATCTGGAAGGGCTTCACGACGAAATATTACGAGAAGGCCTGGAACAACGACAGCCTGATCGAGGCCTTCGTCAACTCGCTGACCATCGCGGTGGTCTCAACGGTCTTCGCGGTTTTGCTCGGCGCGCTGACCGCGGTGGTGCTCTGGCGCTGGCGCTTTCCGTTCAAGCCAGTCTACGAGGGGATGATCGCCCTGCCCATCGTGATCCCGGAGATCTGCCTCGGCGTTGCACTTGCCGTCTTCTTCGCCACCTCCGGCCTGACCCTGCCGCCCGAGACCCCCTGGCCGCTGAACCTCACCACGATCATCATCGCGCATATCACCTTCTCCTTCCCCTTCGCGGCGATGGTGATCCGGGCCAGGCTGCAAAACTTCAATATGGAGATGGCCGAGGCCGCCCGCGATCTCGGCGCCAGCGAGGCACAGGTGTTCCGCGATGTCATCCTGCCCTTCATGACGCCGGGCCTGATTGCCGGGGGCCTTCTGGCCTTCACCCTCAGTCTCGACGATTTCGTCATCACCTTCTTCACCTCTGGCCCCTCGACGGTGACCTTCCCGGTCAAGGTCTACTCGATGGTCCGCTTCTCGGTGACGCCCGAGATCAATGCCGCCTCCACCATCCTCATCCTGATGACCCTGGTCCTGACCGCCCTGGCAATCCGGCTGCAGAAAATCGAGGATACGCAATGACGCGCAACCTCTCCGTTGGCGCCCCCTCCCCCAACCGGGGGAGGGCAGGGGTGGGGGCGCGCCCGGAACGGGCGCCAAACATCGTGTATGCGGGCTTGCCCGCATTCCGCTCAGCAGCAAGGCCGCCCGACCCATGACCATGCCCGTCACCCCCATCGTCTCCATTCAGCACGTCTCCAAATGTTTCGGCAGCTTCACCGCCGTGGACACCGTTTCAGTCGATATCGAGCCGGGCGAGTTCTTCTGCCTGCTCGGTCCTTCAGGCTGCGGCAAGACCACGCTTCTGCGGATGATCGCCGGGTTCGAGACCCCAAGCGAGGGCGATATCCTGCTCGATGGCGAGGACATGACCGAGACGCCGCCCAACAAGCGCCCGATCAACATGGTCTTCCAATCCTACGCCGTCTTCCCGCATATGAGCGTAGCTCAGAACGTCGCCTATGGCCTCAAGATCGAAGGCGTGCCCAAGGCCGAGATCGACAGCCGCGTCGCCGAGGCGCTGGAACTTGTCCAGCTTTCCGCCTTCGCCAAGCGCAAGCCCGACCAGCTCTCGGGCGGCCAGCGCCAGCGGGTGGCGCTCGCCCGCGCGCTCGTCAAGAAACCCCGCGTGCTCTTGCTGGACGAGCCGCTCTCGGCTCTCGACGCCAAGCTGCGCGACGCGATGCGGCTGGAACTCGTCAATCTGCAACAGGCGATCGGGGTCAGCTTTATCATGGTCACCCATGACCAGGACGAGGCCATGGCCGTGGCCGACCGGATCGCGGTGCTCGACAAAGGCCGGATCGTGCAGATGGCCCCGCCGGCCGAACTCTATCGCAACCCGGTCGATGCCTTCGTCGCAGATTTCATCGGCCGGGTGAACATGGTGACACCGGACCGCGTGACCACCGATGGCATGATCGAGACTGCCGAATTCGGCGCGCTGCCCTGGCCGAAACCCGTGCCCGCAGCCCCCGCCGCCGATCTCCGCCTCGCCCTCAGGCCCGAGCAGATCCGGGTCAGCCTCGCGGCCCCCGATGATCCGCGCGGCGCCGGGGTCGAGGGGGCGCTCGGCGATGTGGCCTTCCAGGGTGACCACGCCATCATCGAGATCAGGCTCGGCAACCAAGCGAAACTCATGGCCTATGCCGATGCGGCGCAGATCGCCGACCTCTCGGCCGCCGGGCAAGGCACACCCGTCTGGGCGGATTGGCGGCCCGAGGACATGATGCTGCTGCCCAAGGGCAGTCTGTCGTGAACTCTTCCCCCGGGTCCCGTTGGCAATTTTGGATCGACCGGGGCGGGACCTTCACCGACATTGTCGGCCGCGCCCCGGACGGCCAGATCCAAACCCATAAACTGCTCAGCGAGAACCCGGGGCGCTATCAGGACGCCGCCGTCCAGGGCATCCGCGATCTGCTGCAACTGAAGGCCGATGCACCGATCCCACCCGGAGCGATCGAGTCCGTCAAGATGGGCACCACCGTCGCGACGAACGCTCTGCTCGAGCGCAAGGGCGACCGGACCTTGTTGCTCGTGACCCACGGGTTCCGGGATCTGCTGCGCATCGGCTACCAGAACCGCCCAAAGCTGTTCGATCTGCATGTCGTGCTGCCCGAGCTCGTGTATGAGCGATCCGTCGAGGTCTCCGAACGGCTCGATGCCGCGGGCGAGGTCGTCACACCGCTTGACGAAGCGGGGGCCCGCGCCGCCCTGGCCGAGGCCTATGGCCAAGGGATCCGGTCCGTCGCCATCGCCTTCATGCATGCCTATCTGAACCCGGCACATGAGCAGCGGGTGGCCGCCCTCGCCGCCGAACTGGGCTTCACCCAGATCTCGGCCAGCCATGCGGTCTCGCCCCTCATGAAACTGGTGAGCCGGGGCGACACCACGGTGGTCGACGCCTATCTCAGCCCAAAGCTGCGGCGCTATGTCCGCCAGGTCGCGGAGGCGCTGTCGGGCGATGCCGGAGCGCGTGAGAGGGGCCAGACCCCCCGCCTGATGTTCATGCAATCCAATGGTGGGCTGACCGATGCGGGACTGTTCCAGGGCAAGGATGCGATCCTCTCGGGCCCCGCGGGAGGTGTCGTCGGCATGGTCAAGACCGCTGCACAGGCCGGGTTCGACCGGTTGATCGGCTTCGACATGGGCGGGACCAGCACCGATGTCTGCCACTATGCCGGCCATTTCGAACGCAGCTTCGAGACCGAGGTCGCGGGTGTTCGGATGCGGGCGCCGATGATGAACATTCATACCGTCGCGGCGGGCGGCGGCTCGATCCTGCGTTTCGCAGATGGCCGGTTCCAGGTGGGCCCGGAAAGCGCCGGCGCCCATCCCGGCCCGGCCTGCTATCGCAATGGCGGCCCGCTGACGGTGACCGATTGCAATGTCATGCTCGGCAAACTCAGCCCGGATCATTTTCCCGCTGTCTTCGGTCCCGATGGCGACCTGCCGCTGGATCGCGAGATCGTCACGCAGAAATTCTCCGCCCTGGCCCGGGAGATCGCCGACCGCACGGGCGATCCGGCCCTGGCGCCCGAGGAGGTCGCCGAAGGTTTCCTGCGCATCGCGGTCGAGAATATGGCCAACGCGATCAAGAAGATCTCGGTCCAGCGCGGTTATGACGTGACGCGCTATACCCTGAACTGTTTCGGCGGGGCGGGGGGGCAGCATGCCTGTCTGGTCGCCGACGCTCTGGGAATCGAGCGGGTGTTTCTGCATCCGTTTGCCGGTGTCCTCTCGGCTTTCGGCATGGGTCTGGCGGATATCCGCGCACTACGCGAGCGTCAGTTCGAGCGCAGCGTGGACGAGGCCGAGGCCGCCGCCGCCCTGCTCGACGCGATGGCGGACGAGGCCCGTGCCGAAGTGGCGGGGCAGGCGGTCTCTGCCGAGGCCATCACGGTCGAGCGTCGGGCGCATCTGCGCTATCGCGGCTCGCACCAGCCGCTGGAGGTCGCCTTTGGCAGCGCCGCCGAGATGCGCGCTCGCTTCGAGGCGGCGCATCAGGCGCGTTTCGGTTTTGCGGCCAGTGCGCGGGATCTCTATATCGAAGCCTTGGCGGTCGAGGCCATTGGCCGGGCAGCGCCGGTCGAGGATCCGACGACACCGCCCCGCGATCCTGCCGCGCCGAGGGACCATGTGGGCGCCGTCATGGCGGGCCAACCTGTGCGTGTCCCATTGTTCGACCGCGACGATCTGGCGGCCGGGCAAATCGTGCAAGGCCCTGCAATCATCACCGAGCGTACAGCGACCACGGTGATCGAGCCGGAATGGCAGGGCGAGATGACCGCATCCGGGCCGCTGATCCTCTCGCGCCGGGTCGCCAAGACACGGACCGAGGCCGTGGGCACAAAGGCCGATCCGATCCTGCTGGAAGTGTTCAACAATCTGTTCATGGCAATTGCCGAGCAGATGGGCGCGACCCTGCAGAACACGGCCTATAGCGTCAATATCAAGGAGCGGTTGGATTTCTCCTGCGCCCTGTTCGACGCCGAGGGCGGGCTGGTCGCCAATGCACCGCATGTGCCGGTGCATCTCGGCTCGATGTCCGAGGCGGTGCGCAGCGTGATCCGCCAGAACCCGGAGATGGCGCGGGGCGATGTCTATGTCCTGAATGCGCCCTTCAATGGCGGCACCCATTTGCCCGATGTCACGGTGATCACCCCGGTCTGGCACGAGACGCAGCCGCGTCCGATCTTCTATGTCGGGTCGCGCGGGCACCATGCGGATATCGGCGGAAAGACGCCGGGATCGGCCCCGCCGGACAGCCGCCATATCTCCGAGGAAGGCGTGCTGATCGACAATTTCAAGATGGTCGACGCGGGCGTCTTCCGCGAGGCGGAGACCCGGGCCTTGCTCGCCTCCGGCCCCTATCCGTGCCGCAATGTGGAGGACAACATGGCGGACCTGGCGGCCCAGGTGGCCGCCAATGAAACTGGCGCTCATGGGGTGGCCAAGATGGTCGCGCAATTCGGCCTGGACGCGGTGCAGGCCTATATGCGCCATGTCCAGGACAATGCCGAGGAAAGCGTGCGCCGGGTGATCGGCGCACTGCGCGACGGTTCCTTTGATTACGAGCTCGACAATGGCCAGTTCATTCGCGCGGCCATTCGGGTGGATCCTGACAAGCGCGAGGCCGAGATCGATTTCACGGGCACGGCGGAGAAGGACCCGTTCAACTACAACGCGCCACTGGCGGTGTGCCATGCGGTGGTCCTCTATGTCTTCCGCGCGCTGGTGGGGGCCGATATCCCGCTGAACGAGGGGTGTTTCAAACCCCTCAGGATCATCGCGCCGAAAGGGTCGATGTTGAACGCCGAATACCCCTCGGCGGTGATTGCCGGGAACACCGAGGTCAGCCAACTGACCTGCAATGCGCTAATGGGCGCGCTGGGGGTGATGGCGGGATCGCAGGCCACCATGAACAATTTCATCTGGGGCAATGAGCGGCTGCAAAACTACGAGACGATTTGCGGCGGGACTGGCGCCGGGCCTGGGTTCGACGGCTGCTCGGCGGTGCAGACCCATATGACCAACACGCTGGCGACCGACCCCGAGGTGCTGGAGCACCGCTTTCCGGTGCGCCTGGAGGCGTTTTCAATCCGGCACGGATCGGGCGGGGCAGGGCAGCATCGCGGGGGCGACGGAATCACGCGCCGGCTGCGCTTCTTCGAAGCGATGACGGTGACCGTTCTGGGCTCTCACCGCCGGGTGCCGCCCTTCGGCGTTGCCGGGGGCGCGGGCGGATCGGTCGGGCGAGATTGGGTCGAGCGGGCAGATGGCAGCGTTCACCCGTTGCGGGGAAATGACCAGATCGAGGTCGCACCGGGGGATTGCGTCGTAATCGAGACGCCAGGCGGGGGCGGTTTCGGCCCCGCCTGAGCGGATCAGTTCGTGGTCGCGCACCCGGCCGCCGCGCGTTTCTGCGCGAACCAGTCTGCATCCATTTCGACCGGAAGACGCTCGCCCTCACTGACCAGGCCACGAACGTTCTCGCCGACCGCGTTGCGGTACTCCCAGACAAGTTTGCCCTCGGAGTCGAGTTCCACGATCCGCCCGTCGAAAGAGACCACGGCCAGCACGTTTCCGTTGTCCAGCGGCTGCTGCCATCCCATGGCGCGGGTGTAGAATTTCGCCTCGTCATTGGCGGGAGCATAGACTTCACGCCACTCTTTCACGCCCCCATCCGGCGAGGCGGTCACTTCGACGATACGGCTGCGCGACTCGCCCTGGCCTTCCCCGTACCGCATCGTCTGATTGTCGAAGACGATATACTTGTCGCCGGAAATGAAATCTGGGTCATGCTGGCGCATGAACATCCCGGTGGCGCGGTGCTTGATCTCCAGCGTCTCCGGATCGACCACGATGATCGAGTGGTTGTTCCGCAGCGACATGATCATGTCGCCATGTTTGAAGATCCCCTCCTCCATGTCCGAGGGGAAAAACTCGACATCGTTCAGGTGGATCGTGTCGCCGCCGACCCGCGTGTCGATCTGCTGCAGCGTGCCCATGAAGATCAACCCGTGCAGGTCGTTCTGGAACAGGATGTCGAGGATCGGGATCTCGCGCTTCACCTCGCCTTCGGGGCTGAGCTGCAGGATCGTGTCTTCCGCCAGCGGCATCCGGAAGTTGGGGTGGCGGAACTCGGTTCCGCGCGGATGCAGCATGCCGCCGCCCACCCAGAAATCGCCGTTCTCATCCTCGGTGACGAAATGGTGCCCGCGATTGTTCAGCTTCCATTGCACGTTCGAGCAAGCGTCGATGCGGACGGTTGAGAGGATCTCGAAGTTGAAGACGATCCCGCCATCTTCGGTGATCTTGATGCCGTGGACGCTCACCCCCGGTTGGCGTTTCGGTCGCTTCTTCTCGGCGAACCCGGAATCGTCGGGCCAAATCTCGAACCAGTCGGTGCGCCATTGGTGGATGATATTGCCCTCGGCATCCACGACCTTCGGCGTGTTGAGGCTGTCCTCGCCAACTGAGACGATCAGGGTCAGGCCGGGCTGCATCTTGCCGGGTTGATGGGTCTGAAAGCGCGGGCCGCCGCCGGGCAGGTTCGTCACCGTGGGCGGGGTGGTGATATCGGTGACCACCGCCTGGATCCAGCGGACCTTGTGCTTGATCTGATTGCCGGGGAAATAGTTGAAATCCGCCGTCACAGCGCCGGCGGCGACCAGCAGCCCGCATCCGCAGGCAATCGAAATCCACCGCATAACCGTGTCAGTGTTCATGACAGCGCTCCCGCATTCAGGTCATCCCCTGACGTCTGCAATAACAGCACGGCGGCGCGGCGGGCAAGACAACCCGTGCGAGAGGTCCTCGCCTGCGACGTATAAACGCTTCCGGCTGATGGAGGGGCGTTGCAAATCCGAACGTGCGCCGCCGCAGCGTGATTTGCCAAGCCGGCCTGCATCTGAGACAAATAGGGCGTCGCAGCCGAGTGAACCGCATGGAAATCGCCGAGACAATTCTTGAAATCGTGCGTTGGTGGGGCCTCGCCGGTCTTGTCACCGCGGTGGCCTTCCTCGCGGTCGGCATTGACCGGATCGATGAAGATGCACGCGGTGCCTATGTCTTCCGGCCCTTGCTGATCCCGGGCATCCTGATCCTCTGGCCGCTGGTGCTGTGGCGGTGGTGGGTGCTCGAGACCGGGCGCGATGCCTGGCCCCTGCGCCACCGCCCGCCGCGCCGGGCGCATCTCTGGGCGGCGCTGACAATGGCCGTGCTAATCCCGCTCATCTATCTGACAGCGCTGGGTATCAAGCAGAGCTGGCCAGACCATATCACCCCGATCAAGATCGAGCCGACGGAGACATCGGGATGAGCGTCAAATACATCCCCGTCCAATGGAACCAGAACAAGTGGCTCTATGACGGTGTGCTGCTGGCTTCTGCCGGTCTTTACCTGTGGATCTTCGTGCATTGGACGCCGGATCTATTGGGGCACGAGCGGCCGATCAACGGACAGGTCCATAATGCCCGTGCCTTTGGGTCCTGCGCTTTCCTGATGATGACCGTGATCCTCTGCATCGGTCCTCTGGCGCGGCTGGACCGGCGGTTCTTGCCGCTCCTCTATAACCGGCGGCATTTCGGCGTGCTGACCGTCTTTGTCGCGCTGACCCATGCCGGGTTCATCCTCGACTGGTACTTCGCCTTTTCTCCATCGGACAAATACGAGGCACTGCTGTTCTCGAACACCGCCTATGGCCAGGCGCTTGGCTTTCCGTTCGAGGCCTTTGGGATCTTCGCGCTGCTCTGCCTCTTGATCCTGGCGACGACCAGTCATGATTTCTGGATGAAGTTCCTGACGCCGAGGGTCTGGAAGGCGCTGCATTACCTGATCTATCCCGCCTATATTGCAGTCGTGGCCCATGTCGGCCTGGGCGTGATGCAGGATTTCCAGCACAGCGGCTTCGCCATCGTGGTGGCCATCTGCGCCGGCACCGTCGCGGTGCTGCACATCCTGGCGGCGCGGAAGGAGCATTTCCATGGCGATCCCCGCGCCGATGCCGCAGCGTGGGAGGGGATCTGCCATCTTGGCGAGCTGCAGGAGGGGTTTGCCCAGGTCGCCCGGCTCTCGACCGGTGACCGCGTGGCCGTTTTCCTGCATCAGGGCAAGCTGTCGGCGATCTCCAACGCTTGCGCGCATCAGAACGGCCCACTCGGCGAGGGGCGGATCGTCGATTGCCTCGTCACCTGCCCGTGGCATGGCTTCCAATACGACGTCACCAATGGCCGCTCGCCAGCGCCGTTTACCGAGAAAGTGCCGACCTATCGCGTCAAGCTCGAGGGGGATCTGGTCAAGGTCGATCCGCAGGCCAATCCGCCCGGCACATTCGTAGAGCCCCTGGAGGTCCGCTGATGGCCGAAGATCGCAGCCCCTATTTCATCGGCTTCCTGCCGGTTCCGATGGGGCTACGCCCGTTTCTTTTGACCATCGCGGCGGCGCTTTTGGTGCTGTTTGCTGGTGTTGGCCTGTTGATCGGCGCAACACAGGACGATCCGGGGCCTGGGGCGTTCCGCTTTGATTATGGCCGTCAAACGGTGACCGGCGTGCTGGAACTGCGGCCCTATCCCCTGATCCGGGTGATCGAGGGCAGCGAGCATGTTCCTGCCGGGCGTACCCTGATGCTGTCTGGCGGAGGGAAGACCGGCGTCATGGACCGGGCCATGCCGCTGGATGGCCAACTCGCGACCGCCTCGGGCGTGATCCTGTCGCGGGGCGATCTGGACATGCTCCAAGTCCGGGGCGGTGCTGCCGGGCTGGGCCCCGCAGAGGGCGCGGCGCCTGCGCCGGAGACCGAGCAACTCGGCCGCTGGCGATTGTCGGGCGAGATCTGCGACGGCAAGTGTCTCGTCGGCGCCATGCGGCCGGGCCGCGGGCTGGCGCATAAGGCCTGCGCCAATCTCTGCATTGTCGGAGGGGTGCCGCCGGTTTTCGTCTCGACCCAGCCGATGGAGGGGTCGGCGTTCCTGTTGGTCGCCGGACCTGATGGCGGAGATATGCCCGCCGCGCTGCTCGACGATGTCGGGGCCTTCATCGAGTTAGAGGGCGAGGTGGAACGGCGGGGCGACCTCCTTATCCTCCGCGCCGATCCGTCCTCGCTCCGGGTGCTGTGATGGGTGTGGCGGGGCGGGTCATCGGTGTCCTCGGCGCCCTTCTGATCGCGGCGGCACTGTTCTATCTCTCGCGCTACTGGTTCCTGACCGATCTCTGGCCGCGCGAGGGGCTGTTCGGTCTCGACTGGCTGACGCCGCGGGGCGGATTGGTCGGCACTTGGCTGCGAGGGACGCCATGGGCGCCGTTCGAACTTCTGGCCTGGGCCATAGGGAGTTTTTTGTTCCTCAGCCTGTTGATCGGCATCGGCGGCTGGATCAGAAAATAGGCAGGATGCCCCATCCCAGGCGCTGGCTGACGATGCCGAGCATGTAGATGCACATCGTAAGCCCCATGAACACGCCGAACGGATAGTGCAGGCCCTGGTCGAGTGCGGCCCAGCCGGTCTCATGCGCTCCGGCCCGGCGGGCGAGCCTGCGCTGAAGCACGATCCAGCCGACGGTGATGATCAGATAGACAGTGACGAAGAATCCAAAGCTCTCCGGCTCGAAGAAAGGCAGCAGCACGGCAATCAGTTTCACGTCCCCGGCACCGACATGATGGCCGAAAAACATGTTCGCAAAGAAGCCGAGGACGAGGAACGCGACGCCCAGCCCGAGCCGCCAGAGGAAGGAGTCGAGCGGCAGGCCCCACAGCCCGGTGACGAGAAACAATGCGAAGACCGCGAGCACTAGCCAGTTGCGGACCTTGAGGGTCTTGAAGTCGATATAGGCCGCGATCAGCATCAGCGGGATCAGACCCGCCGTCGCGGCGATCAGCGCTGGCGTCTCCAACATCAGTTCTCGACCTTGCCATCCAAGGCCGCGAGGCGGTCCGCTGCTGCGGCGTAATGCTGTGGATGGGTGTCGACCGCTGCGGCGAACAGCCCACGGGCCTGATTGATATCGCCCTTGCGGGTCGCGATCAGGCCGAGATTGTTCAGGATCGTCGCTTTCTCGGTCTCGGTCATCGGCACCAGCGGCAGATTGTAATCGCCCTGCAAGCCACGGCTGATCGCCAGATTGTTCTTGGCGCTGAACAGCCGGGAATTGAAGGAGAGCGCTCTCTCGAACACCTGTTCGGCCCGTTTCAGATCGCCGCGAGACATCTGGCTGACGCCCCAATTGTTCAGGACATCTGCCGGATTGGTCGCCAAGGTCTCGGCGCGGGCATAGGCGGCATCCGCGATCCCCCATTGCTGGCCGTTATCGGCGACCATCGCGCTGAGCAGATGGCGCCGTGCGCTGTTGAGCCCGCCGGGCAAGCTCCGGTCGATGGCGCCGGCCTCGTCCCATTTGCCCAGACGCACGGCCACGAAACCGTAATCGAGTTGATCGGCGGGGTCGGCCTGGCCGAGCGCGATCAGCTCCTGATAAACCCGCGCGGATTCCGGAAAGCGCTTCGCGCGGTTGAGCGAGATGGCCAGTCCGCGCCGGAGATCTGCGCGGTTCGGCTCTTTCGCCAGCGCGTTCTGAAAATAGCTGACGGAGTATTCCGGATCTCCCGCCGTCAGCAAAAGATCGTTCAGCCCCGCGTCGTCGATCACGTTCTGGCCGAGCGGATCGGGTTTGTCGGCGAAGGTCGTCCGGTCGCACGCGCCCAGGGCCAAAAGCCCGATCAGAACCGTGCCGAGTTTCATGCCACTACTCACTGTCGCTCTCCTCAAGGTCGGTCTTGTTTTCGTTGTCCGCCTCTTCTTCGATCACGGGATCATCCGCCACGGTGACCGCCGTTTCCTCGAGCCGGTACTCGCTGGCCCCGATCCGGCGGAGCCTGTGGCTGTGCACAACCCCGGCTTCGTTTGCGTCGATTTCGGCCACAGTCAGATTGGCCAGACGCAGGTTATGCTGGGCGATCTCGCTGTTTCCCGAGGACAAGGCATAAGCGGATTGAAACGCTTGTTGAGCCTCGTGGTAGCTCTGGCGACGAAACAGGATCACCCCAAGATTGTTATGCGCCATCACTGAATTCGGAGCAAGCTTGAGCGCGCCTTCAAAGAACCTCTGCGCCTGGGCAAGGTGGCCTTGCCCCTCCTCGGCCAGGCCCATGCCGGTCAAGGCCTCGGCATTGTTGCCACCGAGATTGATGGCAGAGATGAAGTGGCGTTTTGCCGAGTTGAATTCGCCGAGCCTGAGCGCGTTGCGCCCTTTTTCGAGCGCTTCGGACCCCGTCGTCGCGCGGATCTGGGTCACTGGTTTCAGCTTGCCGAGCGGATCCTCGCGCAGGGTGCAGGCCGCCGCCATCAGGCCAAGGAAAAGCCAGACAAACCGTGCCGGCACCCCCGTTGCTGAAATCGAGCCCACCACCGCCGGCCCCCTCAGGGAAAGCCTTGCAGGGCGCGCAGGATCTGGATGAACGAGGGACCGACCAGGATCAGGATCAGCGGCGGCACCGTGAAGGCCATGGTGCCCAGGGTCAGCTTGGTCGGCAGAACGTTCGCCTTTTCTTCGGCCCGCATCAGCCGCTTGTCGCGCATCTCGGCGGCATAGACCCGGAGCGCCTGGCTCACCGAGGTCCCGAAAGCCTGGCTCTGGATCAGCACGGTGACGAAGGAACTGATATCGTTTACAGCGCAGCGCGAGGCGAAATCGCGCAGCACGTTGACGCGGTCCTTGCCCGCGCGGAATTCGTCCGAGACGATCTGGAGTTCCTCGGACAGCGGGGTTGCCGAGCCTTGCATCTCGACCCCGACGCGCGCCATGGCCTGGTCGAGGGACTGACCGCCCTCCATACAGACCAGCATCATATCCATCGCGTCAGGAAAGGCGTTTTCGATCTCCTGCCGGCGCGTCTCGATCTGCCTGCGCACCCAATAGGTGGGAATGAGATAACCGAAGATCGCGAGCGCAGCGGAAAAGCCGATGCCGAAGGGGATATCCGGGTTTTCGGGTCGAACCAGGAAGATCAGCGCCCCGAGCAGGAGCATGGCGAGCGCCAGCGCCGCGCGCGCAAAGTAATAGACGCGGACCGCCGAGGCATCCTTGTAACCGGCGGAGCGCAGGGTCTTCCGCGTCTCGCTGAGTTCGCTGTCATCCTCGGGCTGCAGATAATCGCCGAGCGTCTTCAGCCGGCCATCATCCGTATCGGTCCGCAACGTGACCAGATCGGCATCCTGCCTCGCCTCGCGGAACGAAAACCGGTCGAGCGGGTCCTTGCGTTTGCGCATGACGATTGGCAGGGCGAGGACCGCCAAAAGGATTCCGATCAGGGCGATCAGATAGAACGGACCCGCAGGGCCATAGGATTCCACCAATGAGATCCAGAGCTGCGCCACGAGGCCATCGGGCGCACCTGCCGCCGGTGGATCTGCCGGCACGTCCGGGTCGGTCGTGACTTGGTAGAACGTCAGCTCGGTCATTTCCTCATACCTTGATGTTCACCAGAGCGCGCATGAAGAAGATATTGACCACCAATAGGAAGAACGTCGCAATCGCGCCGGGGACGAAGTATGGGTGATCGGAGACGTCATTGTAGTAGTTGGGCGAGACGACCTGCACGCCAAGCAGCGCGACAATGGGGAAGATCGACAGGAACCAGCCCGACCAACGCGCCTCTGCCGTGATCGCCTTGACCTTTCGGAACAGTTTGAAGCGGGCGCGGATCACGCGGCTCAGCCCGTCGAGCACCTCCGCCAGGTTACCGCCCGAGGTGGCCTGGATATTGATCGCGATCGCGAAGAATTTCAGATCGGGCACAGGGACCCTCGCCACCAGACGGTCGAGCGCCTCGGAGAGTTGCATGCCATAGGTCGCCTCGTCGGCGATCATACCGAACTCCGTGCCCAGGGGATCGGGCATCTCCCGCGCCACGATCCCAACGGCGGCGTTGATCGGGTGACCGACCTTCAGGCTGCGCACCATCAGGTCCAAGGCGTCGGGCAATTGCTCCTCGAAATTCGAGACGCGCTTCTTCGCTTTGGAGCGCAGGCGCAGGAACAGCGCCCCATAGGCGACGATGATGGCCACCATGATCCGGATCGGCACGGCCGCGCTGGTGAACAGAGACAAGAGCACGAATGAAACGACGATCAACGCGAGCAGCGAGATCGACATCATCATCGGCGTAATCGCAATATTCGCCAGCCGGGCCTGTTCCAGCAACGGCCCGACCACGGGGAAGTTGATCGCGTTCTTCGCCCCGTCCCGCTCTTGTCGCAGGATCGAGAGCACCTCTTCGGTATCGCGACCCTCCTGCAGCAGGGCGAGGCGCCGGTTGACCTTCTTCTCGCGCTTCAGGGTCTTGCCGAAGGCGACGAGGTAGACGCCCTCCACCATCATCAGAACGCCGATGAAGATCAGGGCATAGATGAGCGGCTGGAAGAGCATCGTCGCTGGCGTCCTTCGTCAGATCCTCACAGGTCGGGCCGGAACAGGCTGGCCGGCAATTCATATCCCCATTGCGCGAACTTGTCCGTGAACTGCGAGCGGATACCGGTCGCTATATAGCGCCCGCGGATCCGACCGGTGGACTCGGTGCCCTGCCGATCGAATTTAAAGATCTCCTGCATGGTGATGACATCACCCTCCATGCCGACGATCTCGGTGATCGAAATCATGCGCCTGGTGCCGTCGGACATCCGGCTGACCTGGACGACCAGATCGACCGCCGAGGACACATTGGTCCGGACTGCTTTCAGCGGCAGTTCGATGCCCGCCATGCCGATCATGTTCTCGATCCGGCCCAGCGCGTCGCGTGGCGAGTTCGCGTGGATCGTGGTCATCGAGCCGTCATGGCCGGTGTTCATGGCCTGGAGCATGTCGATCACCTCGTCGCCCCGGCACTCCCCCACGACGATCCGGTCGGGCCGCATCCTGAGGGCGTTCTTCAGTAGATCGCGGATGGTGACAGCCCCTTGGCCCTCAATGTTGGGCGGGCGACTTTCCATCCGGCCCACATGCTCCTGCTGGAGCTGAAGCTCGGCCGTATCCTCGATGGTCACGATCCGCTCCTCATTCGGGATGAAGGAGGACAGTGCGTTCAGCGTGGTCGTCTTGCCCGAGCCGGTTCCGCCCGAGATCAGGATGTTCAGCCGGCATCGCACGCAGGCATGAAGAAACAGCGCCATCTCCTCGGTGAAGGCCCCGGTGCCGATCAGCTTGTCGACCGTGAATGGGATCTTCGAGAATTTCCGGATCGAGAGCAGTGGGCCGTCCACCGCACAGGGCGGGACCATCGCGTTGACCCGGCTGCCATCTGCCAAACGGGCATCGACCCAGGGCTGGCTCTCATCGACCCGCCGGCCGACGGCCGAGACGATCTTGTTGATCACGCGCATCAGGTGCTGGTTGTCCTTGAACTGGACTTCTGTCAGCTCCAGCTTGCCGTGGCGTTCGACATAGCACTGCTCGTGGGTATTCACGAGAATATCGGTGATGGAGTCGTCGGCCAGCAAGGGTTCCAGAGGACCCAGACCGATGACTTCGTGGACCAGGTCCTTGACCAGCCGCTCAAGCTCCGGGCGGGTCAGGACGAGATCGCCGGTGGCGAGTTCCTCTCGAACGATCTCGTGGATCTCGTTGCGTAGTTCGCCCTCACTGACCTTCTCGATGGCCGAGAGGTTCAGGGTGTCCAGCAGCTTGGTGTGCATCTGCACACGCAGTTCCAGAAGACGTTTGCGGCGCCTTGCGTCCCCGCCATCACCCGTGATCTCGGTGCTCAACTGGCCCAGCCGTTGAGCGGCGACATTGCTCAGATCCTGCGACCGGCCCGGAGCGGGCAGGGGCTGCACCGTCGGGGCTGGCATTTGCTCGCCAGGATCGCCATGCGCCCCGTTCGGGCGTTGTGTCGCCTGAGTTTCTCTGATCCGCCGGAACATCCTGCGTCTCCCTTTCCGTCACCCACCACGAAGGACGGTCAACCCGCCCCGGTTGCCGTCTCGGCCTTCTCCCGCGCAACGATCCGCTCGGCAATCTTCACGATCTCTCTGCGGAGCGGATTCGATTTGGCCGCTTCCGCCAGAGGGATCCCCTGGTCACACGCATTGATCACCTGCCGACCACCATCGGGCAGGAGAAACGAGAAGTCGAGTCCGAGCGACTCTGCAACCCGTTTGACCCGTGCTTTTCCGCTCAGATCCGTCAATCCGGGCGAGCGGTTAAGCAGAAACACAAGCTTGTCGAGACCCATATCTTCGGATTTCAACGTACGGATGAACCGGAACATATTCTGAGCCGAGCGCATGTCGATTTCCATCAGCGCGTGAAACTCGTCGGCCGAAGTATAGACCTGCTCGGACCAGCTCATCAGCGATTGCGGCATGTCGATTAACACATAGTCGAACATGTCGCGGGAATGTCCAATAATCGCCTCGACATCGTTCGGCGACACGATGTCCAGCGGCAGGGCGTCGCGCGGCGCTGTCAGGACGCTCAACCGCTCCTGATAGGTCGACAGAGCCTGGGTGAGACCAGTCTGGTCGAGATTGGCGGCCTCGGACACCAGCTCATAGACCGCTTCGCGCCGGGGCACATCCAGAAAGGTCGCGACCGATCCGTATTGGAAATTGAAATCCAAGAGAACAACCTTCTTGCCCTCGCGTCGGACCATATTGGCCAGTTCCCAGCTCAGATTGACCGCGTAGGTGCTGGCACCCACGCCGCCGGCGACACCATAGACAGTGATGACCTGACCGTCGCGGATGGCGACCGCGGATCGCCCCTTCTTGCTCTGCGCGTCCGACCGCATCAGCCGGAGACGGTTGATCGATTCCGACAGGGCGCCGCGCGGCTCGGGATAGGGTGCAAACTCGGTGACACCATCGCGCAGCAGCCGGTGCATGGTGCGCGACGAAATATCACCGCAGACGAGCAGCACCAGAAGCCGCGATTCATGCGCCTTTCGAACCAGTTCCAGCGCTTGCTCGACCGCTTCCTGCTCATCGGAACCAAGGGTGACGACGGCAAGGGATTTGTCCGGCGTCGCCTCGAAAAAGGCCTCTTCCGCTTCCGAGGAGGAGACCGCAATCCACTCATCAGGGCCGAATTCCAAATCCAGATCATCGGCCAGGGCATCGATTTCAGCGAAGCCATCGGCAAAGACAAGCGCCTCGGGCGGCGCGTCTTCCTTGTCTCTCCTGAACGATAGGGCCATCGAAAGCTATCCGCCTGTATCAGTCTGCTCGAACGCGCCGGGCGACCGGTTGGCCGGCCAAATCGAGATTGGCCACGGCGCGACCCGTCTCTTCGCATGGGCGTTCGTGTTCATGCCATAGTATCAGTCCCAATCTGGTTTGTTTTGGCAAAAATTGGGTGATCCCATGAACGGCGGAGGCAGGATTGCGGCGATCCGGGCAGGTCGGCGCCCCGGCGAAGGCGCGGCTGCCGGGGCAGTTTCGGCCTTGCAGATCTGCCCGGGTCAGCCGGGTGCGCGCATGGCGCGTGGGAATCGGTCGATGTGTCACGCTGTGTCCAAGTCTCGCTCTCATTCTTCGGCACATTCCATGAAAGAAATCACAGATATCTGTATTCAGGATGAATTGATCCTGCTTCCACAAAACATCTGCAAAAAAGAGAGAGTGTCTGCGCCCGCCGGAGACGGGCACAGGTGGTGTCAGCCGTCGGTGTCCGTCGAGTCGGCCGTAGTGACGTTGATGTCGCCGGTCTGGTAGTCATTATAGAGGCGTTGCGCGACCTCTCCGTCCAGCCCGGTCCCGACAAAGTTCCGCTCGAAGCCAGCGACGGTGGTGACGGCGCGGCGGTTTCGGCGCTCCCGCTGCTCGGTGGCCACGACAGGCTCGCTCTCTCCGCGCGAGGCGATGGCATCGAGCCGCGAACGGCGGATACCGAGCCGCACCAGATAGTTCAGAGCCGCACGGGCGCGGCGTAGGCCCAACCGGTCGTTATACCGTTCGCTGCCGACCAGATCGGTGTGGCCGATGATGGTCATCCGCACATCCGGATGCTCCTTCAGCCAGGTCGCCTGGGTCTTCAGCGCCGCCCGCGCGGTGCTGTCCAGCCCTGCGCGGTCAAAGGCGAAGGTGACCGTGTCGGTCGTCTCGGCGGCGAAATCGATCGCGAGGTTGCGCAGCCGGTCCGACGGATCTTTATAGGCGATCTGCGTGAACCGGTTTTCCTCCTGCGCGCCGCCATAGCGGCTGATCTGCTGATCGTGCCCGGCAGTGCCGCATCCGGCAACAAGCGCGGAGAGGGCCAGCAGCGAAGTTGTTTTCTTGGTCAGCATCAGCTCACTCCACCACATAGCCGTAGTCGCCGTCGAAGTCCTGGCCGGAGACCCGGGCCGCAGCACCTGCCGCCTCGGTCTGGCCGAACAGGAACAGATTGGCCTCGTTCGGGATCTGCACCCGGTCGGTCGGTAGGCTCAGTTCATTGATGTCATCCACCGGAACAACGAGGTTCGCGGTGATGATGATCACCAGTTCCGTGTCGCCTTTCTGGAAGTTGGTCGACCGGAACAGCGACCCCAGGACCGGGACATCGCCGAGGAAGGGCACCTGATTGATCGCATCCGAGAACGTGTCCTGGTAGAGCCCTGCAATCGCGAAGCTCTGACCGTCTTTAAGCTCGACCGTCGTCGTTGCGCGGTTGACGTCGAAACCGAAGACCGTGATCCCGGCGACCTGGGTCGAGGTGTTCGGATCGACGGCCGAAACCTCGGCGGAGAGTTCGATATTGATCAGATCGTCGTCCAACACCGTCGGGATAAAGTTCATGTTCACACCGATTGGGCGGAACTCGATCACGATCAGGTTGGTATCGGGCTCGATGACCGGCACGGGCACCTCACCGCCAACCAGAAGGTTTGCCTCCTCGCCCGAGAGTGCGACAATGTTGGGCTCGGCCAGGTTCCGCGCAAATCCTTTCGTCTCGAGCAGGTCAAGCTGCAGGTCAAAGGCGAAGGTGTCCGCGATTTGGAACAACGCGCCGAACTGCCCGAACGTTGCGCCCAGGACATTCTCGAACTGCAAAGCGTCGCCCGTGATTTGCGACGGGTTTGGGTCATCCAGCAGGTTGTTGACGTTGGGCCCCGTCTGCGTGAAGGGCCGCACGCGACCATCACTGCGGAACAGCCCTGTGCTGACGGTGATCTCTTTCGCAGCGCCCCGGTCGATTTCCGCGATGCGGACTTTCAGGTTGACCTGCTGCGTGCCGCCGACGCTCATCATGTTGGTGACGCGGTTGCCGGCATAGGCCCGCGCGAGGCTCATCGCCCGGTCGATTTTTGCCTTGCCCGAAAGAACGCCAGAAAGGACGATCCCATCGCCCGCTGTGCGCACCTCGATCGGCTCCTTCGGGAGGAGCGTGCTGAGCCGCTGTTTCAATTCGGCCAGGTCCGGTTCGACCCGGATCGTCACATTCGTGATCAGCCGCCCATTCTCGCCGAGCAGGGTCAGCGTGGTCGCGCCCCGGTTTCGGCCAAAGATATAGACCGAGCGATCCGAGAGAGGAGAGACATCGGCGATTTCCGGCTGCGCCACCGATACCTCGACAAATGCTTGCGCGCTGTCGATCACCACGGCACGGTTCTGCAAGACCGTGATCTCGTTCGAGGTAAAGCCGCGCGCAACGCGCAGGACGCCTTGCGCCTCGGCGGTTTGCGGCGGGATGTTCCCCGCAACGAGCACCGCCAACGCGGTGAACATAAGTGCTTTGAGTTTCATTCTGACCCGCTTCCTTCCCGCTCCCCCGTCAGGGCGAAAATTGTAAGTCTGCACACCTACTGATACACCTCGCGCCATCTAAAGCGCAAAACGGGGTGAAGATCAACACTTTATGCGAGAAAGTTAGAGTAACTTCGGTGGCGTCGGGATTGGCCACGAGTCGCGCGCCGGGTTCAGTCGATCTCGACTTCTTTGGTTTCGCCGCCGCGGCGGAGGCGGACTGTGTTCCGTTTCACCTCGGGTGCGGCCTCTTCCTTCTCACGCTCGAACAACTCGTCTGCGTCCAGCGGGATAAGTTCCTCGGCGGGGGTGACCGGCTCGTTCGTCCCGCGCAAGGTCATCGAGAGTTTCCCCTCGGTCTGTGCGATTGTCAGTTTCTGAGTGTCAATCGGCGTTACCTCGACTGTTGCGGTCCGGCCGACCAGAGCGCGCCGTGTCTCGGCCTCGGTGCGTTGATCGACGGCGATGACAAGGACGTCCTGCAACAAGACTTCGGTCCGCATCGAGTCGCCGCTGAGCCGGGTCAGAAGAATGTCCACCTTGTTCCCAGCCTGAACAAAGCCAGCCACGCCGCTGGTGGCCGAGATCGGGAATGAGAAGGCCCGCATCCCCGGCGATAGGTTGTAGGCCAAACTTGGACGTTCCCCGAGCCGTGTGACCTTAGTTCCGAGGATCGGCTCGCCCTGCGTCATCGCCTGGATCGCTGTGCGAAAGACGCCTTTCTGGTTTCCAAAGAAGGCGTTCACGTCGTTATAGGCGCCCGATGGAACCGAGGAGACAGGAAACTCTGCCCAGGTGACTTCGCTTCCCTCGATGACATGGCCATAGGGAATGTTCTCCCGCGCCACGAGGATCTTCATCGTCTCAACCGATTTCACCGGACGCGTGGCGAGAGCCTCGATCTCGGAGATATAACGGGAGACATAATACGCGCCACCACCGGCCAGCGCGATGCCTATAATCAGGACGAAGACAGCAATCGTTCTCATGCGCTGCGTATAGCTTAAAGAAAGGGGCACCCGCAAGCGCGGGCGCCCCCATGTCAGACGATCATGTGATCGATCAGTTCGGGTTGAGCGACGGCGGTGTGCCCACGTCAACGTTGATCGCAGCCGTGCTCAGCGCAGTGCCGATACGGTTGGCGAGCGGATCGACGCCTTCGTTGAAGATGCCGTAGATCAGAGCGATGCCCAGCAGCAGGATGCCAGCGGTCAGCGCAACCCAGTCGATGGTGACAGCACCCGCCTCGTCGCGGATGAACTTATTGATAGCAGTCATTTGAACCCTCCAGACGTTCAAAACATTCAACCATACCAAACGATATGGCACCTTACGCGTCGAACCCCATGACACGAGCCGAAAACGGGCTTGCTCAGCACCACCCCGGCACGGCACAAGTGATACCACCAAAAGAACGACGCACAAAAGAATGTTTGCAAGAAACGTCGTATATTCGCTTAACATTTTGCTGAATGAAGTCGAATGCGGTCAAATCTTGGCGGAGGAACTGGCAAGTGTGGAGAGGTCGAGGGGGAATATGGCGACAATGTGGCGGCCATTTATGCTTAGTGATTTCTATATTCGTCGGCGCGGCCGTTGGATTAGGTGATTCGCCTGCATCAGCCACTGTCCTGAAGAATGGAGTGCGGGTCGGCGACCGCTCGGCAATGAATTTGTCGAAGCCGCCGAAGAAAGGCGCGCGCAAGCGAATCTTCGCTCCGAACGAGAAGAAGGCCGCGCCCAAGCCGAAATCGAAGACCCGCGGCTCGCGGAAGGCACAGCATAAATGGTTCTGGCGCGCGCATGACCCAAAGGGCCCGGCCGATGCCGGCCGATGGGCCGACGCGCTGCAAACCCTGCAGAGCCGCCATGCCGCGGGCCAGCGCATATGGCCAGAGCAACGGATTCTGCAGATCTCGCAAAAATGGCGCGGGCAGATCGGTTGGGCGGCCAAGAAGCATGGAGTTTCCGAAATCCTGCTGCTCGCAGTCGTTGTGACCGAATCACTCGGCAACGAGAAAGCGAAGAGTCCGAAGGGCGCGCAGGGCCTGATGCAGCTGATCCCGGCGACCGCGGCCCGGTTCGGTGTGACCGATGCGTTCGATCCCGGTCAAAACATCAATGGCGGTGCGGCCTATCTCGCCTTCCTTCTGGCGAAGTTCCGTAACGACCCGATCTTGGCCCTGGCTGGATATAATGCGGGCGAAGGAGCGGTCGCCAAGCATGGCGGCGTGCCGCCCTTTGTCGAGACCCGGGACTATGTGGCCAAGGTCTTCGATGCGATCGCCGGGGCGGAGCGGCTCTGTGGCGGCAGGCTTACCGGCCCCCGACAGGGGTGCAATTGGTCCCGCGAGGGCGCCTGAGGCAGCGCTGCCCTGCGTTGCAGTTCAGGCGGCGATCTTCGCCTCGGTCTTCGAGTGGATCTCGTCCTCGGTCACATCGGGGGCGATCTCCACAATCTTCAAGCCCTCGGGCGTGACATCGAACACCCCCAAATTCGTGATGATCCGGTCGACGACCCCCTTACCGGTCAGAGGCAGGGTGCAGGCTTTCAGCAGCTTCGTCTCGCCCTTCTTGTTGGTGTGGTCCATGATCACCAAGACCCGGCCGACGCCCGCAACCAGGTCCATGGCGCCGCCCATTCCTTTGACCAACTTGCCCGGGATCATCCAGTTGGCGAGGTCGCCATTCTCCGCCACCTCCATCGCGCCGAGGATGGCCAGGTTGATATGCCCGCCGCGGATCATCGCGAAACTGTCGGCCGAGGAGAAATAGCTTGTGCGGTCCAGCTCGGTGATCGTCTGCTTGCCTGCATTGATCAGGTCGGGATCGATGTCATCCTCGGTCGGGAACGGCCCCATGCCCAGCATGCCGTTTTCCGATTGCAGGGTCACGTCCACACCCTCGGGGATGTAATTCGCGACCAAGGTCGGGATGCCGATGCCGAGATTGACGTAGAACCCATCCTGCAGCTCTTGCGCGGTGCGGGCGGCCA
>JBCBIS010000050.1:0-22572 GCA_038524325.1 Pseudomonadota bacterium | reverse complement strand
ATATTGCCCTCTCGCCCGGGTTCCGCTGGGGGCCGAGCCTGTTGCCCGGCGATCCGATCACCCGCGAGGATCTGCACAACGCCACGGCCATGTCCTATCCGGCGGCCTATCGCACCGAGATGACCGGCGCATTCCTGCACACGGTGTTGGAGGACGTGGCGGACAACCTTTTCCACCCCGACCCTTATTACCAGCAGGGCGGCGATATGGTGCGGGTTGGTGGCATGGGCTATCGCATCGATATCGCCAAACCCCAGGGTCGCCGGATCAGTGAGATGACACTGCTCCGCGATGGTTCAGCCATAGATCCAGCCAGGACATACACCGTCGCCGGCTGGGCATCGGTGAACGAAGACACGCAAGGCCCGCCGATCTGGGATGTGGTCGAGGCGCATATCCGCAAACAGGGCACAGTGACGATTGAACCGAACCAATCGGTTCAGGTCGTTGGCGCCTGAGCAAGAGGAGTAGTCGATGGGCGACGATCCGAAACTGACACGACGCAGCCTATTTGCCGGTGCCGCCGCGGCGGCGGCAGGGGCCGCGGGTGCGGCGCGGGCCGGGGGCGATCAAGCCATTCTGGAGGTGCAGCCCTGGGCGCAGGAACTGGGCGAGGGCGTGGATGCGCGCCCCTATGGCAGCCCTTCCGAGTTCGAGAGCCATGTGATCCGCCGCAACGTGCCCTGGCTGACCGCGGATCCGGTTAGCTCGGTCAACTTTACCCCGCTGCACGAGCTGGACGGGATCATCACGCCCAACGGGCTGTGCTTCGAGCGCCACCATGCCGGCATTGCCGAGGTGGATCCGGGCCAGTACCGGCTGATGATCAACGGGCTGGTCGACCGGCCGCTGGTGTTTACGCTGGAGGATCTGAAACGCTTCCCCCGCACCAACCGCGTGCATTTCCTCGAATGTGCTGCGAATGGCGGGATGGAGTGGCGCGGCGCCCAGCTGAACGGCTGCCAGTTCACCCACGGGATGATCCACAACGTCATGTATACAGGCGTGATGCTGAAGGACATCCTGGCCGAGGCCGGGGTGAAGACCACCGGCAAATGGATCCTGCCCGAGGGGGCCGACGCCTCCGCCATGACCCGCTCGATCCCGATGGAGAAGGCGCTCGACGATTGCATGGTCGCCTTCAAGATGAACGGTGAGGCCCTGCGGCCCGAACAGGGCTATCCCGTCCGCCTGGTCGTGCCGGGCTGGGAGGGCAATATGTGGGTCAAATGGCTCCGCCGGATCGAGGTCGGCGACCAGCCCTGGCACCACCGCGAGGAGACCTCGAAATACACCGACCTGTTGGGCGATGGCAAAGCGCGGCGCTTTACTTGGGAGATGGACGCGAAATCGGTCATCACCAATCCCAGCCCACAGGCGCCGATCACCCATGGCCCGGGCCCGATGGTGCTGACCGGCGTCGCCTGGTCGGGCCGGGGGACGATCCCGCGCGTCGATGTCACCATCGATGGCGGCAAGACATGGGCCAAGGCGCGGATGGACGGGCCAAGCTTCGATAAGTCGATGCACCGGTTCTATTACGACTTTGTCTGGCGGGGGCAGGAGATGCTCTTGCAATCCCGCGCCCATGACTCCACCGGTTACGTCCAACCGACCAAGGACGCGTTGCGCGCGGTCCGGGGCGAGAACTCCATCTACCACAACAATGGCATCCAGACCTGGTATGTGAACGAGAAAGGCGTGGCTGAGAATGTCGAGATTTCTTGAAACCACCCTCATTGCCCTGCTCCTGGCAGGCACCGCTCAGGCGGACACGCTCGGCCTCGGTCGTTTGGCGACGCCTGATGAAATCGCGGCCTGGGACATCGATATCCGCCCCGATGGCGTGGGCCTGCCCGAGGGTCGGGGCGATGTTTTCACCGGCGAAGAGCTCTTCGCCGAGCAATGCGCCGTCTGCCATGGCGATTTCGGCGAAGGGGTCGACCGTTGGCCCGTGCTGGCCGGAGGGCAGGGCACGTTGACGGCCGAGCGGCCGGTCAAGACCATCGGCTCCTATTGGCCCTACCTCTCGACGGTGTGGGATTACGTCCACCGGGCCATGCCCTTTGGCTATGCCCAATCGCTGAGCGATGACGAGGTCTATGCGATCACGGCCTATCTCCTCTATGCCAACGATTTGGTGGATGACGATTTCGAACTGAGCCACGAGAACTTCTCGGACGTCCGGCTGCCGAACGAGGCGAATTTCTTCCCGGATGACCGACGGGACAGCCCGGTCTTTTCCGCGCGCGAGGTCTGCATGACCGACTGCAAGGACAGCGTCGAAATCACCGCCCGCGCCCGGATCATCGATGTGACACCCGAGGAGACCATGGCCCGCGAAGCCGCCGAGGCGGAGGACGAGGCCTCCGACGCAGTGGCCTTGGATGTTGAACTCGTCGAGGCGGGCGAGAAGGTCTTCAAGAAGTGCAAAGCCTGCCACCAGGTTGGGGACGCTGCCAAGAACCGGGTCGGGCCGATGCTGAACGGGATCTATGGCGCCTCCCTCGCCTCGGTCGATGGGTTCAAGTATTCCTCGGCCCTGCTGTCGATGCGCGATGAAGGCAAGGTCTGGGACAGCGATGCGCTGCATGGGTTCCTGGAAAAACCCAAGGCCTGGGCGAAGGGGACCAAGATGTCCTTCAACGGCCTGCGCAAGGAGGCCGATCGGACGGCGGTGATCGAATACCTCAAAAGCGCGTCTCGCTAGATGATGCGCGCTGCTTCGATCCTCGCCGCTCTCACGGCTATTGCGCTCGGCCCCTCTCCGGCTCTGGCCGACGGAGACCCTGAGCGTGGCGCCTCGGTTTGGAAGAAATGCGCGAAATGTCATATGGTCGGGCCCGAAGCGCGCAACCGGGTCGGGCCGCATCTGAACGAGCTGTTCGACCGGCCTGCGGCGATGCTCGATGGCTATCGCTACTCGGCAGAAATGCGCCGGGCGGGCGCCGATGGGCTGGTCTGGACGGCCGAGACGCTGGCGCAATTCATCGAGAATCCAAAGGCCATCGTCACCGGCAGTCGCATGTCGTTCAGAGGTATCGCAGCAGCCCGGGACCGGGCCGATCTGCTGGCCTACTTGCGGCTGCACAGCGCCAATCCGCAGGACATCCCGGAAAGCGCGCCGACCGCCGATCCACGTGACCCCGATCTCGATCCGGCGATCCTGGCGATTTCCGGTGATCGGGATTATGGTGAATATCTCGCGTCCGAATGCACCACATGCCATCAGGCCGATGGGGCGGATCGGGGCATCCCCTCGATCACAGGCTGGCCGCGTGACGATTTTGTCGTCGCGATGCATGGTTACAAGCGCAAGCTGCGGCCCCATCCTGTCATGCAGATGATGGCCAACCGGCTATCGGATGAAGAGATCGCGTCGCTCGCTGTCTATTTCGAGGGCGTGGAATAGGAAAAAACACAAAACGGGAGGAAGTTATGACACTGAACAGAAGGGGTTTTCTGGGCGCCAGCGCTGGCACGGCCGCGATGTTGGCTGCGCCGCGCGTCATGGGGGCGGCTCAGGCGAATGTGGTCGTGATTGGCGGCGGGGCCGGCGGGGCGACGGCGGCCCGCTATCTCGCCAAGGACTCCAAAGGGGCGCTGAACGTCACGCTGATCGAGCCGCAGCGGCGCTATCACACCTGCTTCTTCTCGAACCTCGCGATCGGTGGATTCTGGGAGTTCGAGAAGACCGGCCATTCCTACGCCAAGCTCGCCTCGGATTACGGTGTCAATGTTGTGCATGACATGGCGACCGGCATCGACCGGGATGCCAAGACGGTAACCGTCGCGGGTGGTATGTCGTTCCCCTATGACCGGCTGATCGTTAGCCCCGGGGTCGATTTCGTCGAAGGCTCGGTGCCAGGCTGGTCGCTGGCCGATCAGACGGCGATGCCCCATGCCTATAAGGGCGGTACGCAAGCGGCTCTGCTGAAAGCTCAGGTCGAGGCCATGCCCGAAGGTGGCACCTATGTGATGGTCGCGCCGCCGAACCCCTATCGCTGCCCGCCGGGCCCTTACGAGCGGGTCTCGATGGTCGCCCATGTGCTCAGCCAGAAAAACCCGACGGCGAAGATCCTGATCGCTGATCCGAAGCCAAAATTCTCGAAAATGGGCCTCTTCACCGAGGGGTGGGAGACCCATTACGCAGGCATGATCGAATGGCTGGGCCCCGATTTCGGCGGCGGCAACGTCACCGTCAATTCTGCCGAGATGACTGTCGATATCGATGGCGAACTGACCAAGGCGGATGTCTGCAACGTGATCCCGGCGATGAAGGCCGGATGGATCGTCGAGAAGGCGGGCCTGACCAACGAGGCAGGCTGGGCGCCGGTGAATGCGGCGGATCTGTCCTCGAAGATCGACCCGAACATCCATGTCCTCGGAGATGCCTGCCAGCAAGGCGACATGCCGAAATCAGGCTTCTCGGCCAACAGCCAGGCCAAGGTCTGCGCCATGGCGGTGCGCGGGGCGCTGACCGGCTCGAAAGTGTTCCCGGCGAAGTTCTCGAACACCTGCTGGTCGCTGATCGGCACCGAGGACGGGGTCAAGGTGGGCGCATCCTATCAAGCAACCGAAGAGAAAATCGCCAAGGTCGACGGTTTCATCAGCCAGACCGGTGAGGAGGCCGCGCTGCGCAAGCAGACCTATGAAGAAAGCATCGGCTGGTATAACGGCATCACGACCGACATGTTCGGCTGATCGGATCCAGCTTCTGCCCGCCCCGCCTGTTGATCAGGGCGGGGCGGTCCTGATCACAGTTTTCCCAGCCGCAGCGCCTAGATCAGCTTGCTCGTCTGCGCAGTCAGGCGCTGCTCCAATTTGACCACATCGTCGAGTTTCATCTCGACTGGCCCGCCTTCCCCCGACAAGGCCCCGCCCTCGAGCCGTTCCGCCGCCAATGGCGGTTGGCCCGAAGTAATCCCTCCCTGAACATCGGATTTCGCCTTGGCCAGACGCGCCTTCAGATGGTCGTGGCACATCCGGGCCTTGTGCTGGCTGGCTTCTTTGCCGGCCAAGGTCTCGAGCAGCAAGGTCTCGGTTTCGAGATCCAGCCTGTCGAGGAATGCGGCCCCCAGGGCCTGCTGCTCGGTCCATTTCTTGTCGCGCGCGTCTTTCTCAGGGCCTGCGGTCGCGATCTCTGCCGGCTTGGCGAAGACATTATCGGGCATCGTGTCCTTGAACAGTCCCGCAGCCGCCTCGCGATAGGGTGCGGTCTTCACGCATTTCTCGAAGACAGCGCGTTTCTTGGCCAAGGCGTCGGAGTCGAGCCCCGCCATATCCGTGGTTGCAGAGACCTCCATCTCGGCCCGCCGGGTGCAGAGCAGTTCGCGCGCTTCGGTGCTGACGCCATCCATGTTGCGCTCCATCAGCATGTCGATCATGCCCATCGCCTCGGCCCGCGTCTCATCATTGTCGAAGGCCGCCGCTCCAACCAATGCGCAGGAGGCGACGATGTTCGGCAGGTTCTTCGCCTCGAAGGACGGCTCGTTGCCGGGATGTCCCGGGAAGCCTTTCTTCGCCGAGGCCCGCATGGCGACCACATCGCTGCCTTGGCGCTGCTCGTCGGTCAGCACCGGGCCGACCGTGGCCTGCACGGCCTTGAGTTGTGCGGTGATCGGGTCGATGGGTTTGCCTGCGGCGTCGAGCAAGGCCGTCCCGCCTTCGGATTTCCCGTTTTTCAGGGCGGAGAGCTGTTTGCTCAACGTCTCGCGATGGCTAACCGCGTTGGCGCCGAGCTTGGTGTTCAGGGCGGCGGCACTCCCCTCGAATTCGGTGGGGGGCTCGGCGGCGAACAGGATTTCGTCGGCTTTGAAATCGGCGGGTTTCGTGTCCCACATGCCCCGTTCGAGCAAGAGGTCCACCGCTTTGCCGCGCCAGGTGCCGAGGTCCTCGGCCTTGTCCGGCGGCGGGCCGTGGCTTGCCAGGATGGCCTGTTTCGCGTCGCTCAGGCTCTGCAGGACCTTCGGCTCGCGGGGGCGCAGGCCCGCGGCGACCAGCAGGGACTCGGCCTCTTCCCGCCAGGCGCCATACATGGCCGGGTCGGTCAGATCAGGCGGCGCGCCGACGAGGTCGACCACCTCGCCCGCCGCCTTGCCCGCCGCCCCTGCGGCCAGCCCTTTCACATCGCCCACGGTCACCGAAACCTTCAACGCGCCCATGGCGTGCTTGATGGCCGCTTTTCCAGCGGCGATGGCGGCTTTCTCGGCCTTGTTGGCATCGGGGAACCCGCCGTTGCGGGCGCGGGTGTCGATCAGATCGTCGGCCTCGGAAAGCGCATCCCGGACCACCTGATCGAGAGTGATGCCGGGATCCGTCATGCTGGGGATCCCCCGGATCTTGGGCTCGACCTGCAGCCGGGTCAGGCGTTTCACCTCGGCGGAGGGCCACAGACTTTCCGCCTGGGTTTCCCGCTCGATGGCATCGCCCATGACTTTCAGTTGCCCCTTCTTATCCTTCAGGCGGGCCTGGATCACCTGCGAGGCGGCGCGCGCCGCGGTCTTCAGGGTCTGCGCCACCTCGGCCTCGGTCGCAAAGGAGGTCGCAGGGGGCGTGGCCGCAGCCGCGGTGTCCAATACCCCGTGCATCGCATTGCGTGCATCTCCCTTCAGTCGTCCCAGATTCGTGCGCGGAATGAAATCTGCTGCCCGCGCATCCACCATGGCATTGACCCGCTCAGTAGCCTTTTGTTTGACCGTGGCTAGCGGGATGACCGTTTGCGGCACCACGGCGGCGCTGATATCGCGTTTGGCCGCGTCCTGCGCGGTCTCGACCTCGGCGATGGCCTTGGGCGGTGCCTTGGCCAATTGCGAGACGGCGTAGAATTTCTCCACCACCTCCTCTTCCGGCTCGTTCCCGGCACAGATCCGCACCCCACCCGGAATATGCAGGCAGGAGGAGTTCTGGAAGCCAAAGCTGAACCGCCCCTCGACCCCCAATTGCCGCATCAACAAGTCGGGCCGGACCGAGGGTTTGTCGGTGGTGCGCGATGGCCGGTCGCGCTCGCCGGGCGTATATTCGAAATTCAGCTCCTGCAGCCCACAGAAGACGAATGGCAGACCATCGGCATACTCGATCTGATTGGGATCGGTGGCGTCACCCATGAAGGATTTCAGAACCGAGGCGTTCTCGGCCGCGCGTTTCAGCATCTGGCGTTCGGGGTCAAAGCCGACATCCGCATCCGGCGTCTCGCGGTCTCCCATCGAGATCAGATGGGTCATCAGTTGCGCCTCGTCCTTCTTCATCGGGTCGCGATTGGCCGAGGTTTGTGCCACGGCGTCATCCATCGCCGTGCTTTTCCCGATGACGGTGACCCCGCCCATCATGATCTTGCCGCTGCCTAGGCTGGGATATTTCTGATAGCTCTTGCAGAGCGTGATGGTCATCGCGCCGGATTTCAGCTCGGCCTTGAATTCGGTGAATAGCTTTTGCAGTTCCTCATCGGCGGTCTTCTCGGCGGCTTTTTCGACCGTGGCATCGACGATGACGAAGACTGGATTCGCGGCGTCTGCCGCCGGGGCCAGGGCGCTCATCCGGCTCCGGATGTCGCGTTTGAGACTATCGACATCCCACTCGTCCGCCGAGCCTGTATCCAGTGTGCTGACCGGGCTGCTCGGATTCAGGGTGCCGGCGATCACCCGCCCCTCGCCCCGGATCGGTGCAGAACTGTGCAGCAGCTCCATCTCGATCTGGAAATAGTTCGGGCTGCGCGGCGCCGAGGGATCGCTGCTGTCCGGGGCGAGCAGTGTAACCCCGCCACCGGCATCCGCCTTGGAGGCGGCCATCACGGCGGTGGCCAGCGAATCCATCCCGCTGGTGACCAGATGCGAGTGCACCGGCACATCCGACAGCTCTTCCTCCAGGATCGGCGCGCGGCGTTTCAACTCCGTCTTGACCGCGTCGTCATATTTGTCCGCGTCATAGGGCTGGCAGACGCCGAGGATCAGATAGACCTCGTCGATCATCAGATCGAACATCTTGGTAAAACGCGGCGTGTCCTCGAGATAGGAGGGGGCCGCCGCCATCAGGGTCTTCAGACTGGCCAGCGCATCGGCGACCATGGCGTTCTGCCCGAAGGCCTCGCCTTTGCTACGCATCACATCGGCAAGCGTTTTCTCCAGCGATGTGACCATATCGACCGCCGTGGTGGCGATGACTTTCATCGGATGCGTCTTTGGCAGATCTTTCAGCGATTGCACGCCCGGGGTCGTGGCCAGCGCCCGCACGGTCTCCTCGTTCTTCTGATCGACAAAGCCGCCGCCGCTGGAATTCGGCACTTTCAGGCGGGGATCATCGAGCGGGGCGACGGGCGTCGCGCTCAGATCCGGCATCGAGGCGGCCCGGATCGCATCATAGGTCGACGGGGTCGCGCCCAGCGGCTCCAGCGCGCCTTTCTGGAACCAATGCGCGTCACTGTTGGACCCGCTCTTCTTCGTGTCCCCCATTCGGCTCTTATAGCTGAGGCCCGGGACGAATTTGATCGAATGGATCCCATCGGAGACGGCGCGGATCGTGACCGTCTGATCGCCAGAGGCGGTGTTGGCTGCGGAATAGGTCTTCTTCACCCCGCCCCATGTGGAACCGTGGAACGCGGTGAGACGCGCCGCGATATCCGTCTCGGGCGCGTTTACGAAAAAGATCTGCGCCAGTGCCTGCGACTTGTCAGGCCTGTTCTCGAAGGTGGGGAGCGTCGCCTCTCCTGGGAATTTCTTCGCGAAGACCTCCTTCAGCCGCGCCTCCGCCTGCCCGCTGGCCGCATCGCGCAGATAGATCGAGCTGTCATCATGCCGGATGCGGATGCCGGCCTGGCTGTCCTTGTCGAAGGTCAGATCCATGTTGGCGGTGGTTCTGAGCCCGAACTCCTTGGCCAGCGGGTGGCCGCCGAACTTGCGCTCCAACGCTTCGCGGCGCTCCTCGGAGTATGGATTGCCGGTGGCCTGATCCCGCGCGCCGGTGCGCTCGATGGCCCAGCGGCTGCGCAGGGTGCGGTGCATGGACTTGACGAAGTCGGTTTTCGCCGGATCGTAGGTTTCGGGCGGCTCCTCTGCGGTCTCCACCACCGGCGGCAAGCCGCGCTTTGGCGTTGTGTCGCGCGGGGGACCCGTTGGCGCCGGTTCGCTGGTCGGTGGTGGGGCGGGGCGGGTGGTTTGCGAAGGCAGTCGCGCGGGTGCCTCGCGCGTGACCTTCTTCTTTTTGTCCACCTCTTTCGGCGCGGGGTCCATCGCGCGCGTGATCTTGCCAGGCTGTTTCAGCGTCCCGCGGCCGTCTTGCAGTGATGTGTCGTCTGCGAACCATTCCCGCTTCCATTTTTGAAGCGGGGTTCCGCCGGTGCCGCCCCCCATGGCGCCCTCCTTTATGGTTTGCCCGGCCTCGCGCCGGATGTCACAGCCTGCGCAGCGACCCGTTGATCTCGGTCAGAGCCTGAGACAGCGGGGCCAGAACCTCGACATCGACATCGTCGAACGGGTTCGCCTCGCAGAGGCCCAGCTCCCTGCGATTGTCCTTCAGAAAGGCCGCCGCCTGTGCCACCTGGCCGAGCGCGGCCGATTTTGCGGATTTCGCCGTCTCGAGATCCGCGCGCGCCAGGGCCGAAGTGAACTGGGTCAGGCTCGCCTCCAACGCATCGGGCAGATCCTTGCGCAATGTGTCGATCCGTTGGGCGATCTGATGAAGCTCGTCGTCATCGCTGCGTTTGAGTTTCGTGATCAGCGCGCCGAGGCCTGCGATCGACCGGAGGCGCCCGGTCCGCCATTGCGCGATCTGCGCCTCGAACTTGCTGACGATCGCGGCGACCTTGCCTTCGGGCACTGCAGCAGCGGCCTCCTGCGTCCGAAGCGCCCGGCTGGCGGCAGCGGAGAGATCGGTGCAGTCGAGCAGGATGGCCTGGGCCGAGGCGAAATCGCCGGATTTGGCAGCGGAGACCCCTTCAGCGAACCGCGCCTTGAGCGCGTCCACCTCCGGCCCGCTGGCGTTCTCCATGCGGGCGAGATCCTGCTTGAGTGTTTTCAGCAACTCCGTGATTGTTGCCTTCGCGGCGGGGTCGACAGGCGCCGTCTGGGCCGGGGCCTCTGCCACCTCGGGCGTGGGCCCCGCTGCCGTGAGCAGCTTCAGGAGCCGGGTCAGCACCTTCAGAGCTCCCAGATAATCGCCCTCGTCGGCATTCCCGCAGGCATAGGACCAGGCCGCCCGCACTTTGCTGACATCACCCTCACCGGCTTTCAGGAAGGCCAGGATCTTTGGCTCTGCCTGGCTGCGCGCCGCTTCCCATTTCGCCTGGTTGGGATCGGTTGCGGCGACGGCCTCTGGAGCGTTGTCCTCTTCCTCGCCATCCTCTTCGAAAACCGCGCCATCGGGGCCCAGCAGGATGACCCGCATGGGCAGGTTGATCTCGCGGAAGAAGATGCGGAGCCGTTTCGCCCCGCCCTGTGGCGGATCGGACTGGCAGCTCAGCGTCACGATCTTGCCCTTGGTGCGCAGGGTGCCGAAGGAGGACTTCGCGGGCAGCACGCCGTCCATCTTCTTGGCCGAGCGCTGCAACATCTCGGGCCCCTTGATCCGATGCATGACCAGGGCCGTGTCTTCGGGTTTCTTGCCAAGGCAGAGGCCGAAGTTCAGGTCGCGCTTGCGCGAGACGGCAATCAGCGACTTCAGCTCGTCGATGGCGTCGTTGTCGAGAGGCATTCCTTTATTGTCCTGCAGATGCGGGGGGTGGTCAATGCCCTGGCGGCAGAGCGTCTCGGCCCCGGCGTGATCTTGCGCATTTGCTGGAAAGCTGATCGTCTCGCGGGCATGGCAGCGAAGGGCGACCGGGGGAAGGGCCAAATGGGCGGGCTATGCACGATCATAGGGGCTGGCGAAGGGTTGGGACGCGCCTTGGCCCGGAAATTCGCGCTTGAAGGCTTCGATATCGCCGCGGTCTCGCGCAGGGAAGCTGGGAGCGCTGCCGCCCTCGCAGCCGTTGCAACGGCGCGCGATGGAGCCGATGCGCGGTTCTTCCAGGCCGACGCCACCCGGCCGGAGACAGTCGAGGCCGCCCTGGCTTCCGTCGCCGAAACCATGGGTGAGATCGATGTGCTGATCTACAATGTCCGGGGAGATCTCACCCCCTGCGCCCCGCTCGAGATCGGTTATGAAGCCTTGGAGCAGACCTTTCGGCTCGAGGTCATGGGCGCGCTTGCGGCGGCGAAATCGGTGATCCCGGCGATGCGCAGACGCGGGCGGGGCAGCCTGTTCTTCTCCAGCGCGACGGCGGCCTATCGCGGCTCCGCGACCTTTCCGCTTTATGCCATCGGAAAATTCGGTCTGCGGGCGCTGTCGCAGAGCATGGCGAAGGCATATGGCCGTGACGGCGTGCATGTGGTGCATGTCCGGCTCGATTGCGATCTCGACACGCCGGTGATGCGCGCGCTTTGTGGGGAGAGGTTCGAGGCGGACCGTATGGCCTGCCCCGACGCCGTCGCCGAGGTTTACTGGCTCACCCATCTGCAATCTCCGGGCGGCTGGAGCAACGAGATCGAAATTCGGCCATCGACCGAGACATGGACCTTTTGAGCGTGGTGGGAGAGATGCCGGACAGGAGGGGCAATGGACTATAAACTTTATTACGCACCAGGCAGTGCCTCGATGGGCGTGCAAGTGCTGCTGGAAGAGATCGGCGCGGCTTATGAGCTGATCCCTACGACCATCGATATGGACGCACCGCGCCCGGCCGCGCAGTTGGCACTGAACCCGAACGGTTGGGTGCCCGTCCTCCTCTGGGGCGAGCGGGCGATGTATGAGGCTGCTGCGATCACGGTTTTCCTCTGTGACCGGCACCCCGAGGCTGGCCTCGCACCCGGGCCGTTGGAGGAGGATCGTGGTCTCTTCCTCCAGACGCTGGTTTACTTCTCGAACAGCGTTCAGAACGCGTTCCAGCTCGACTATTATCCAGACCGTTTCGCAGACACGGCGGAGCACGAGCCGAGCGCGCAGCGCCGGGGGATCCGCAGATTACGCGAAACCCTGGGCATTGTGGATGCTCAGATCGGAGAGGGGCGCTGGATCCTGGGCGAGCGCTTCAGCGCGGCGGATATCTATCTCTTCATGCTGACCACCTGGCTGCAGCCCGGGCGCGGGCAGCCGGATTTGGCGGAGTTTCCGAACCTGTCCCGCATCGCCGCGGCGGTCCAGGACCGGCCCGCGGTCCAACACGTCTATGCCGAGTGGATCGCCGACCAGACATGATCGCACGGCAAGCGGTGAGAGGTACGGGGGTCAGCCCTTCGATTGCTCCGTGACCGTTTCGACATCTTCTAGTGTCGGCGGCGTCCAGCCCCGGTCGGCGCGGCCCGTGAACGAGTCTCCCTTGCCGCTGAGTTCCGCCTCCATCTCGGCAAGGGACTGTTTGGCTTTCTCGATATAGGCCTTGTTCTCGTGGATCGGGATGTCAGGGTCATAAACATCGGCCAGACGCGCGATGTGATGGCGGTCGAAACTGACGAAATGGCGCGCGGTGCGCTCCGCCTCGAACGGATGGGTTCCGAGTGCCTCCAGGGCCGACCGTCCGGCCCGCACGGCGCTGTCGAAGGTTTCGCGGATGATGTCCCGGCACCCCGCTGCATAAAGCTCGTAGACGTGATGGCGGTCGATTGCCCGGGCGATGATGTGCACCTTGGGATGGGAGCGGTTCACATGGCGCACCATCTCGGTGATCTGCTCGCGGCCGTCGATGGCGATGATCAGGACCGCCGCATCGTCGATCCCTGCGGCCTCGAGCAGGTCGGGACGGGTGGCATCCCCGAAATAGACGCGCAGATCGAGCGCGCTCAGCATCTGCAACTGTGCCGAGCTGTAATCCACCACCACAGGTTCATGGCCCATCCCGCGCAGCATCCGATTGACCACACCACCGAAACGCCCATGGCCCGCGATGATGATCGAGCCTGCCGGCATGTCGTCTTCGGCCTCGGATGCCTCTTCCTCGGCATGGAACCGTGGCGCGATGACCCGGTCATAGAGAATGAACAGGCCGGGGGTGAGCAGCATCGACAGCGCGACCACCAGCAACAGATGGTCGGCCAGGGGGTGCGGAATCACGGCATTGGCGACGGTGAGGGAGAGCAAGACAAAGCCAAACTCTCCCGCCTGGGCCAGGCCCAGGGTAAAGAGCCAACGATCCGCCCCGCCAATCCCGAAAAGGGCGGCGAGGGCGCAGAGCACAGCCGCCTTCAGCGCGATCAGTCCCAGGGTCAGTGCAAGGGTCACCCCGGGAGTTTCGGCGAGCAAGCCGAAATCGATCCCTGCTCCGACGGTGATAAAGAACAGCCCCAGCAGCAGGCCCTTGAACGGGTCGATATTGCTCTCGAGTTCGTGGCGATACTCGCTATTGGCCAGGACCACCCCGGCGAGGAACGTGCCCAGCGCCGGCGACAACCCAACCAGAGTCATCAACAGCGCGATCCCGACCACCCAGAGCAAGGCGGCGGCCACGAAGATCTCGCGCAGGCGGGCGACGGCGATAAAGTTGAACAGAGGCCGCGTCAGCACGGATCCGCCGACCACCACGGCGGCGATGGCTGCCAGGGTCACCAGGGTCTGCTGCCAGCCCTCGAGCCCCTCGACAAGGCTCAGCGAGCTGTGCCCGTCTGCGCCATCATGCCCGGCCGTGTCGGCGGGATGGAGCGTCTCGGCCAGCTCCGGCAAGGCCAGGAGGGGGATCAAGGCCAGCATCGGGATGACGGCAATGTCTTGGAACAGCAGAACCGAGAAGCTGCCCTGGCCACCATCGCTCTTCATCAAGCCCTTCTCGTTGAGTGTCTGCAGCACGATCGCCGTCGAGGACAGCGCAAGCACCAGGCCGACCGCCAGCGAGATCGACCAGGGCTGTCCCAGGGCCATCGCCACCCCCATAACGGCGAGCGTGGTCACACCGACCTGTAACCCTCCGAGGCCCAGAAGACGGGCGCGCATCTGCCAGAGCAGCCGTGGCTCCAACTCAAGCCCGACAAGGAACAGCATCATCACCACGCCGAATTCGGCGAAATGCTGGATGCTCACCACATCGACATGGAAGAGCGACAGGATCGGGCTGATCGCGATGCCGGCGATGAGATAGCCCAGAACCGATCCGAGGCCGAGCCGCGCCGCGATGGGCACGGCGACCACTCCGGCGCATAGGAAGACGAAGGCCAGGAACAGCAATTCACCCATGAGTTGTCTCCCGGATCGGCAGCCTGTCATGCGTCACGATCTCTTGCCGATCTGCCGCGTCGAAATCGTAGCGATCATCGCGCAGGGCGCGGAGGAGCCTGGTGTAACCAGCCACATGGGGGGCGACTTCCCCCGCCTCCGGCGCTTTCAGGGCCGAATGCAGGACATAAGGGGGCGAGAAGCGCATCTGGCACAGCCGGGCGGTCTGCTCCAGCGGGGTCAGAAAAATCCGCAGGGGATAATGTTGATAGCCCGCTTCGGTATAGGCTTCTTCCGGCCCCGCGGCGGTTACCGCCAGCATCAGGACCTTGCCCGCCAGACGATCCCCACCGGCGCCATAGGCAAAGCCGTGCTCGAGAACCAGATCGATCCACTCCTTGATCAGCGATGGGGTCGAGTACCAGAACAGCGGGAACTGAAACAGGATGACATCGGCCTCCAGCAGGCGGTTCTGCTCGGCGGTAATGTCGATATTGTGCCGGGGATAGCTGCGGTAGAGATCGACAAAACTGATCCCTTCGACCGCTTCGGCCGCCTTCGCCATCGGTCGGTTGACGCGTGAGGATCGATGGCCCGGATGGGCATAATAGACCAGAAGCCGGGCCATGACCGTCCTTTCGACCGAGGCGAACACTGCAGATGCAGCAGATAAAACTGACTCGCCACGCCGAGTCACGGCGCAGAGCCCCGATGGTGGATCTTTGGGGCGAACCGGCTATCGGGCGGTCAGCACCGTTGGGAGCCAGGTGACGATGCCCGGAAAGATCGATACCAGTGCCAGGCCGATCAGCAGGACAAAGAAGAACGGCAGAGCCGCCTTGGCGACGGAAAGGATATCCCGCCCGGTCAGGCTTTGCAGCACGAACAGGTTGAACCCGATCGGCGGTGTGATCTGCGAGATCTCGACGACCAAAACCAGGTAGATCCCGAACCAGATCAGATCGATCCCCGCCTGCTCGATGATCGGCAGAATGATTGCTGCGGTGAGGAGGACGATGGAGATCCCATCGAGGAAGCAACCCAGCAACAGGAAGATGAGGGTCAGGGCCAGGATCAGAAATCCTCGGTCCAGCTCGAGCCCGCCGACCCAGGTGGCCAGATCGCGCGGGATGCCGGTATAGCCCATGGTGGCGGTCAAAAACGCGGCACTGACGACGATGGTGGCAATCATGCAGGCTGTCTTGACCGCGCTCATCAAGCCGACACCGAAGGCTTCGGCGGTCAGATCTCCGCGCACCCAGGACAGCAGCAGAGCGAGTGCGACGCCGACGGCCGCGGCATCGGTGGGGCTGGCGAACCCCGCATAGATCGAGCCGATCACGCAGACGATCAAAGCGAGCACCGGCAAAAGGCGTTGTGAGGCCCGGACCCGCGAGCGGAAATCCATAACAGGGTCGGCGGCGGGCATCTGGCTGGGGTTGAGGCTAGCCCAGAGCGCGACATAGCCCATGAAGAGGAACAGCATCATGATCCCGGGCAGGATGCCGGCCAGGAACAGCCGGGCGATCGATTCCTCGACCGCGACACCATAGACGATCAGAATGATCGACGGCGGGATCAGGAAGCCGACCGTCGAGGAGCCGGCGAGCGAGCCGATCACGATATTGTCCGAATAGCCGCGTTGCCGCAGCTCGGGCAGCGAGATCTTGCCGATGGTTGCGCAGGTCGCCGCCGAGGACCCGGAAACCGCGGCGAAGAGGCCCGAGCCCAGCACATTCACATGCACCAGGCGGCCCGGGACCCTCTGTAGCCAGGGCGAGAGCCCGAGGAACAAGTCGTCCGAGACTCGGCTGCGGTAGAGGATTTCACCCATCCAGATGAACAGCGGCAGCGCCGCCAGCGACCATTCGGTCGAGGCCCCCCAAGTCGCGGTCGCCAGCACGCTGCCCGGCGGGACGGTGGTGAAGACCATCAGCGCCACATAGGAGGCCGCGATCATGGCGATTGGCACCCAGACGCCCAGGGCGAGCAGAGTGAACAGCAGCAGGAAGACAGTCAGGCCCGTGCCAATGGTCTCGATCATCTGGGGTGCTCAATCCGCGCTGTTGTCCGCCGGGGCAGGCGTCTCGCCAAAGGGCTGGCCCATCAGGGTGGTGACGAGCGCATCACCGATGCAGATTGTGAAAGCGATCGCTCCTAGCACATAGCTGGCCTGGGGCAACCAGATCGGGATCGCCAGCAGGCCGTAGGAGCTGTCGCCAAACACCCAGCTGTCATAGGCCAGCACGATCGCTTCGAACGCCATCAGCGCGATCGCGATCAAGGCGATGGCCAGCGCGGCGATCTCGACGCTTCGGCGCAGTTTCTCGGGGAAGCGGGATGTGAACAGGGTGACGCGAATATGGCCGTCATGGCGAAACGTATAGGCCATGCCGAAAAAGGTGGCCGCGGCCAGGAAGAAGCCGGACAGGTCCGAGTAAGACGGGATGAGCAGGCCGATCGTCTGCCCCGTAAGACGCTCGATGGCGGCCGAGACAATGTTCAGAACCACCTGGCCGAACACCACGGCAAAGATCAGGACCACAAAACCCGCCGACAGCCAGCCGCTGATCCGGTAGATGCCGTCGAGAGTGGACCGCAGCAAAGCCTTTACTCGGACGCGGAGGAGTCGTTTTGAGCAATCAACATCTTGCGGAAGGCTTCGAGCAGAGCTTCTCCGTCTGCGCCAGCGCGCTCGACCCATTCATCGGCCATCTGGGCCCCGATCTTGTCGAGCGCGTCCTGCATCTCGGGCGAAGGATCTGAGACTGTGATCCCGTTTTCGCCCAGGGTTCGGGTTTGGACCGAGGTTTCCTCTTGCGAGAGCTCCCAGCCTCGTTCCTCGGCCCGGGCTGCGGCGTCCAGCACCGCCTGGCGCTGTTCCTCGGTCAGGCTTTGGAAGGCGCGGCTGTTCACGACGATCACATTTTTCGGCAAGAATGCCCGCGTGTCATAGTAGTAGCCCAGGAAATCCCATGCCTTCGAATTAACGCCGGTCGTCGATGAAGTGATCATCGCTTCGACCCGGCCGGTCGTGAAGGCCTGCGGAATGTCGGGCACTTCGATCTGGGTTGGCACCGCACCGGCCAGTTGCGCCAACCGCTCAGTCGCCGCGTTGTAGGTGCGGAAGCGGACCCCGCTGAGATCGGCAATCGTGGAGACCGCATTGCTGGTGTAGATCCCTTGCGGCGGCCAGGGCACGGCATAAAGCACCGTCAGGCGCTGGCCGGCCAGGATCTCGCTCACAAAGCTGCGCTGTGCCTTCCAGAGCTTGCGCGACTCGTCATAGCTGTCGGCAAGGAATGGCAGGGCGTCTGCTTCGAAGAGTGCGTTTTCGTTCGACAGGCGCGACAGAAGGAACTCGCCAATCTCGACCTGGCCCGAGCGAACGGCGTTCTTGATCTCGGCATGTTTGACCAAAGATCCCGCCGGGTGGACCGTGATCGAGACGGCGCCGTCAGTCGCCGCGTTCACGTCATCCGCGAATTGCTGAATGTTCTGCGTATGGAAGCTGCCGGCCGGATATGGGGTGGGCATGTTCCACTGAGCCGCGAAGGCCCCATGGGATATCAGAACGGCAGCACATGCTGTCACCATCAGCGTCGCAGCGTGGTCAAGCAGAGATTTCATCTAACACTCCATCTTCGTATCGCGATGACGACGCCCTTCGGCGCCGCGCGCTCCGTCCTTCCCGATGACCCCTAACGCCAAATGGTTCACAAAAAATTTGTGCCCAACTGGAGAGAGAGTCGCCCCTACACGATGCTATGTCAGGCTGTCTTTTCCAAGCGTTTCAGGCGCATTGTCGTCACAAACTGGAAACATCGCACCACGATCGGCACCAGGAAGATCGGAAACTGTGCCACCGCGACGAAGGCGAGGACGTGATTTGGCAAGAGCTCGCTGATCAAAGCGAAGCTGAGAGCCACGTTCCGGTTCGCCGCCAGCATGCCAACGGTTAGGGCTGCGCGTTTGCCCAGATGGGCAAACAGCATCATCGTCACGAAATAGACCGTCACCACCATCGCTCCGACCAGGAAGATGTAATGGAAGATCTGCGAGGCATGAGTTTCGCCGGCCCCGTGCAGCTTGTGCATCACGCCGATGCAGAACCCGATCAACGCGAGCGTCGCGAGCCAGTGCATCGTCTGTTCGGCGATGTCAGCCTTACCTTTTACCAAGGTTGGCGAGACCTGCCAATAGGCGACCGCGATCACCATCGGAAGAAGCAGGAAATAGACGACATGTCGGAGATAGTCGAACAATGGGACACCCGCCGGGATCACACCGTTCAACTCTCCAAAGAACAAGAGCGAGATCGGCATCAGAAACGTCGAGAGCAGCATGATCCTGATCGACACGGATCTGTCGAGACCCACCAGATGCGCCAGCGCAGGGCTGGCGAAGACCGACCCCGCCGTGGTCGTCGCGACCAGAACCGCCGTGGTCAGCCCATCCGTGTTCATCAGGAAACAGGCAGTGGTGACCAGCATCGGGATGCCCGCCATCTGCCAACCCAGTGCTTGCCACGTATTCTTATCGATCCGGACCGCAACCTCGAGGATGTTGGCATTCAGCGAGCAGAACGAGAACACCACCACCAGGAACAGGAAATGGTAAAGGTAATCGAAAAAAGCGGCGGACAGGCTTGGCAGCGCCAGACCCAACAACATCGCCGCCGCAATGCAAATCGATGACAGCGTGCGCTCGTTATCGCCGACCGCGGAACCCTGGGCTGACATGATCGCCCCTTTCTCACATTAAGTTTCACCCAGTCGCGCTTCTAGGCGCAGCCACTCAAAAAACCGTTTACGCGGCACTGAACGGCAAAAGCTGCTCCGAGCTAACGGGAAGTTTACAGCGCTGGCGTACTCGCTCGGTCATCGAAACCGAGAGAAAGTTGCTGCCGATGTCGTCGTTCGAGAATTGTTTGAAAGGGTCTCATCACGGGCTCTCGACCGATGCGTTGATGGCGCTTTTGTCCGGCGTAAATGCCGGTTTGGCCACGTTCGACCCGGATTTGAAGCTCAGCTATGCCAATGCGCAGTATCTCGAGCTGTTCAATTATTCGCGCGAGGAGGCGCATCCCGGGATCACGCTGCCCGAACTTGCACGAATCAGCATGTTGCGCGCGGGGTTCGAGCCTCTGGTCATCGACGAGCAGGTCGAGCGCGGGATCACCCGGATGAAGACGGCGGGGGGATACTCGTTCCGTTTCACGACACCGGCTGGGATCAGTCTGTTCGTGCATCGCCAGTTGCTGCCGGATGGCAGCGTATCGGAAATGGTGCAGAAAACCGTCTCGGACAGCTCGGCGCAGGTCGATCAGAGCCTTGCCCTGATGGTCGAAGCGGCCCGGTCCCGGATGACCCATGCGCTTGAGTCGATGGCTGATGGATTTGCGCTCTACGATCCGCAGGACCGGTTGGTGATCTACAACCGCAAATATGTCGACCTGAACAGCCATATTGCCGACATCATCGCGCCTGGCCTGACTTATGAGGAAATGCTGCGAATCGGGATGGAGCGCAGTGGCTACGAGACCAATGGTCTGCCGGTCGAAGACTTCATCCAATGGCGACTGCAGCAACACTGGAATCCGAAGGACGCCTATGACCTCTTGATGCATGACGGTCGCTGGATCCGCGTGCAGGAGCGGCGGACCCATGACGGAGGCATCGTCGGCACGCGCACGGACATCACCGAGCTGAAAAAGCGCGAGGCGGAGATCCTCAACGTGACCAACGAGCTGCGCCGCAAGAACATGCTGTTCGACAGCGCGCTGAACAACATGATCCAGGGTCTTTGCATGTTCGACGCCGATCAGACCCTGATCGTGACCAACCGGCGGTATCTGGAGATGTACGGATTTTCCCCCGATGTGGTGAAGCCGGGGATCAAGTTGCACGAGATCATGGAATACTCGGTCAGCCTCGGAAACTACTCGAAAGAGGATGCCGACAAGGCAAAGGCCGAGCGGCCGGATCACGCCAAACTGCGCCAGCGCGCCGTGTTGAAGCAGTATCTCCGCGACGGGCGGGTGATTGCGGTGATGCATGAACCGCTGCCCCAGGGCGGATCGATCGCCACCTATCAGGACATCACCGATCTCGAGCGCCACGAGTTGGAGCTCCAGAAGTACACCAAGAAACTCGAGGCGAGTAACCGCGAGTTGCAGGACTTCGCCTATGTCGCCTCACATGATCTGCAGGAGCCGCTGCGCAAGATCGAGACCTTCGGCGAACGGCTGGTCACGAAATATGCCGATGAAATGCCCGATGGGGCGCAGAAATTCATCGAGCGGATGGACAACGCAATCGGCCGAATGCGCCAGTTGATCAACGATCTCCTCGCCTACTCGCGCGTCACGACGAAGGCGAAACCCTTTGTCGAGATCGATTTGCAAGAGGTCGTCGACGGCGTCCTCTCCGACCTTCAGGTCCGGCTCGAGGAATCCTCGGCTGAGATCGATTGTGGGGAACTGCCCCGGCTGATGGCCGATTCGGTCCAAATGCGCCAGCTCTTCCAGAACGTGATCGCCAACGCGCTGAAATTCCAGCCGGAGGGGCGGACCCCCCATGTGCGGATCAGCGCCGAGGTCACCAAGGGCAACTTCATGCAGGGCGAGCCGGACCGCTGCGAGATCCGCATCGCGGATAACGGCATCGGCTTCGATAACCGCTACAAGGAACAGATCTTCACGATCTTCCAGCGCCTCCACGGTCGCAACGAGTACGAGGGCACGGGTATCGGCCTCGCAACCTGCCGCAAGATTGTCGAGCGCCATAACGGCGATATCGATGCGGATGGTGTGCCGGGCGAGGGCGCGACCTTCATCATCACCTTGCCAATGACCCACAGAAACGCGGCCAGCATGCCCGAGGAGGACACCGATGCTTCATAGCGCTCAGCCGATTTCGATCCTTATCGCCGATGACGATGCTGACGACCGGATGCTGATCGAGGATGCCTTCGAGGAAAGCCGCCTCTCGAACCCGCTAGCTTTTGTCGAGGATGGGGAGCAACTGCTCGCCTATCTCCGCCGCGAGCCACCTTATACCGAATTGGAAGGCGCACCGCTGCCCGGCCTGATCATCCTGGACCTCAATATGCCGAAGATGGATGGCCGCACCGCGCTCTCACATCTGAAGGCGGACCCGGCGTTGCAGCGCATTCCCGTGATCGTGCTCACCACCTCTCAGGCCGAGGAGGATATTCTGAAAACCTATGGGCTGGGGGTCAGCTCGTTCATCTCCAAACCCGTGACGTTCGACGGCCTGGTCGAAGTGGTGAAGGTCATTGGCCAGTATTGGATCCAGATCGTGGCCCTGCCTCCCACAGATGTCGATGCAGATTGACCAGCGGAGATGCCGCATCGTGTCGTCAGAATCCTCCTCGTCGATGACGATGAAGAGGATGCCTTCATCACGGAGGAATTGCTCGGCGATGCGCCCGGTCGATTTGATCTGACGTGGATTTCCTCCTACGAGAGTGCCCTCAGAACGGCTGCCGAGCGAGACTTCGATGTGTGCCTCGTCGATTACCGGATCGGGGGCGAGACGGGGATCGAGTTTCTGGAAAAGGCAACAGCCCAGGGGGTCGCCTGCCCGATGATCATGTTGACCGGGGTTGGTCAGCACGAAATCGACGTTGCGGCGAGCGAAGTCGGTGCGGCAGATTTTCTCGACAAGGGCAGTCTGACGCCAATCTTGCTTGAGCGGGCCATCCGCTATGCGATTGCCAACGCATCGGCCCTGCGTGAGTTGGCCGAGCAGCAGGAAGTTCTGGCGACGACCATGGAGTCCCTCCAAGGGGGTATCGTCGCTTTTGACGCCTGCGGTCAGGTGCTCGCCTCGAACCAGCGGTTCGAGACCCTGATGGAGCAGATTGGCAGCCATAACGGGCCAGGGCGCAGGTTGTCGCCGGTGGACATGGCGCGCCAATTGCTCGAGACGATCGACGACCGCCAGCGCGACAATGTCGTCGAGATGGAGTCCAGCGACGGGCGTGCCTTCGAGATCCGCATCAGCCCCGTGCCCGGCAGGGGCAACGTCTTTCTGATCGTCGACTCGACTGAGCAGAAAACGCTGCAGCGCAGGATCCTGGAAGCGAAAATCGCGGCGGAAAAATCAAACACCGCCAAATCCGCCTTCCTGGCCAAGGTCAGTCACGAATTGCGCACACCGTTGAACGGCGTTTTTGGCATGGCGCAATTGCTGAAGATGACGACGCTCGACCAGAAGCAGGAGGTGCATGTCAATCGGCTGATCGAGTCTGCAATGGGTTTGATGGCGCTTATCGAGGACCTTCTCGACATCTCGCTGGTCGAACAGGGCCATTTCAAGCTGCGTAATGACGAAATCAATATCGAGGAGATCGTGACCGACGCCTGCACGGTTGCCT
>JBCBIS010000049.1:0-23049 GCA_038524325.1 Pseudomonadota bacterium | reverse complement strand
CCAGCCTCAGAGCTTTGAGCAAAATCCTGGGATCTGACTGGTTCAGTCAGATCCGTTTTTGCTCCAGCGTGCACACACCGCTTGTGTTGCGCGTTTTCTCCGAAAACGCTCGCCCCCTCCCCGGCCCTCCTAAGGGAGGGGGCGCGCGTGGTGGCCGTTTGCTCTTTCGACTTGGGCTTGCGTCTCGGTGGCGGGGTCGGTGCGCCATGGCACCGCTTGCTTAGGGGATGGCCGAATCTGCCAGCCTGACGAGGGTCAGGAACTCGGCGCGATAGCCCCAGCGATCTGGCCCTTTGGCCGCTTCCGCGGCGGCCAGGACATCGGCGAAATCGTAATCCTCCATATACCGCCCGCCGCGCAGCAATTCGGCGAAGCCCGCCACGGCGGCGGCGAATTGGGCCTCTCCCGTCGCCGCTTGGGCGTCGGCGCGGGTGATCGGCCGTTCGATCAGGCGCGAACTGTCGGCGCCGGGCTGTTTGTAGCGCAGTTTGAGGAAGGCCAGCTCTCCCTCCCGCGCCGCCCCGGGCGCCTTCTTGCCATAGCGGAGCGCATCCACGCGCCGGCCGGCCGCAGCCACGGGGGTGATCTCGTAGAGCGCGGTGACCCGGTGCCCGGCTCCAATCTCGCCCGCATCGACCCGGTCATTGTTGAAATCTTCGCGCGCCAGGGCCCGGGTTTCATAGCCGATCAGCCGGTATTCGGCGATCTCGGCCGGGTTGAACTCGATCTGGATCTTCACATCCTTTGCGATCGGGTAGAGGGCTGCGGAGGCCTCTTCGACCAGCACTTTGCGCGCTTCAGCCAGGGTGTCGATATAGGCCGCCTGACCATTGCCGTTCTGCGCCAGGCGTTGCATCAGCGCGTCGTTGTAATTGCCCTGTCCGAAGCCGAGCACCGAGAGCATGACGCCGCTGTCGCGCTTGCGCTCGACATAGCCGGTGAGTTGCTCGCGATCGGTCAGGCCGACATTGAAATCGCCGTCGGTGGCCAGGATCACACGGTTCACGCCGTCCTCGATATAGGCCGCCTCGGCGAGGGCATAGGCCTCTTCGATCCCGGCGGCACCGGCGGTCGATCCGCCCGCCATGAGGCTGTTCAGCACCCGCCGGATCTTGCCCGCCTCGGCCACCGGGGTCGGCTCCAGCGCCACGCCGGCCTGGCCGGCATAGGTCACGATGCCGACCGTATCCTCCGGCGCCAGCCGGTCGAGCAGCATGCGCAGTGAGTTGATCAGGAGCGGCAGCTTGTCCGCGCTTTGCATCGAGCCCGATATGTCGATCAGAAAGACCAGATTGCTGCGCGGTTTCGGCCCGGTGATCTGCGCGCCCTGCAGAGCGATCCGCAGCAAACGGGTCTCAGGGTTCCAGGGCGTCGGCATCACCACGGGGTGGACCGCGAAGGGGTGCGCGCCCTCGGGCGGGGCATAGTCATAGGCGAAATAGTTGACCATCTCCTCGACCCGGACCGCCTGTTTCGGGGGCAGGCGCCCCGCCATCAGCGCGCGGCGGACAAAGGCATAGGAGGCGGTGTCGACATCGACCGAGAAGGTCGAGACCGGGTCCTCCGCCGTGACTTTGACCGGGTTCTGCCGGGGCGCCTCGAACCGGTCGCGGGCTTCGGGCGGGGGCGGTGCGATCGCGGGTTCGGCATCGACGGCATAGCGGGTCTCGAACTCTCCGACCGCGACGCGTGGGGGGGGGCCTTGCTCGCAACCCGCGGCCAGGGTCGAACAGGCGGCGGCGCCGAGCGCGGGTTTGGAGAGCAAGGCCTGGGTCCGAACCTCGCTTTGCCGCGCAAGGCTGCGCTGGGTCTCTGATCTGACCGCGGGGGCGATCAGGGCCTGGGTGTCTTGTTGCACGACGCGGCGGGGGCGCGGGCCGCTCTCCGCCAGGGAAATCCCGCTCTGATCGGCGTCCGACAGGGCCGGTGCGGGGCTGCGGATCTCGGCGCCCTGCGAGGCTTGAGCGGTCTTTGCCGGAGGGGGCGGGGGCAGAAACCCCTCGAGCCCCCGCTGGTGCAGCCCCGTGCTCAGAACCGCAAGGGTCACGGCGGCCAGGCTGGCGCCGCCGTAATAGTAGGGGCGAAGGGATGGAAAACTGTGCAGCATGTCGGCGCTCCCGATCAGAGTGGCGAGCCGCCTCCGGAACGAGGGGGCTTTCGACCGGGTCTGACGTGGCTGCGGCGCCGTTTCTTGGGAGGTGGCCGCGAATTCCGCGCGCGCCGCGGCCAGGGCGCGGGCCATCGCCTGCGGGTCGGGCGCCGGCGCAGGCGCGGTTTTCAGGGCCGATCTGAGGCGTGCGATCTCGTCCATCTCGGTCATTCTGCACCTGCCTCGGCATGGGCCATGGCGCGCAGACGGCGTTTGATCTCGGCCATCCGCCAGGCGACCGTGCCCTCGGCGATCCCCAGCACATCAGCGGCTTGGGCTTGAGTCATCTCCTCCTCCAAAACAAGCACCGCGGTCGCGCGCAGATCGGGGGACAGGGCCGCGAGCGCCTCGGCCAACCAATCAGCCTCGGCGGCGCGGGCATGATCGCCGGCGCGGCGAAGTGCGTCGATATCGGCGAAATCCTGGACCAGACGGGCCTGCCGCCCGGCCTTGCGGCGCCGGTCATGGGCCGCGTTGACGACCAGCCGGTAGAGCCATGTCGAGAATGCCGCCTCGCCCTTGAAGCTGCGGATCTTGCGGGCGAGGCCGAGGGCGATGTCCTGCGCGAGGTCCTCCGCCTCGGCCCGGTCGCCCAGCAGGCGGCAGCCCAGGCGGAAGACCATGGGATAGACCTCGGCGACGAGCTGCGAGAACGCCTCTCCATCCCCTCCCGCCGCGCGCATGGCCAGCGTTGCTTCGCCCGTTTTGTCCAGCATCTCCTCCGTTCTGACGTGCCGGCTGGGGCGAATCTTGGCGGAGATTGGGATTTTTTTCGAGGCGTCGTGCGATTTTCGGGTGCCACGCGGCACCCTGCCGTGGCGTGAGGGCGGTCAGCCGCCCCGGATCTGGCTAAGAGTGCGCCGCGGCGTGATCGCTTCGGGATCGATCATCAGCTCGAGCAGCGCCCCGGTCTGCGACATCATCGCTCGCAGGAAGGCGTCCGCGAAATCCCCCGTATGCTCGACCCGTTCGGCATGCATGCCATAGGCCTCACCGATCTTCACGAAATCGGGGTTCTGCAACTCGGTGCCGCTGACCCGGCCGGGGTATTCCCGCTCCTGATGCATGCGGATCGTGCCATAGCTGCCATTGTTGAGCACCAGCACGATGAAGGGCGCCTCGGCCTGCATCGCGGTGCCGAGCTCCTGCATCGTCATCTGAACATCCCCGTCCCCGGCGAAGCAGACGACCATGCGACCGGGATCGGCAATCTTCGCCGCCAGCGCGGCCGGGATGCCGGCCCCCATCGCGCCCGATTGCGGGCCAAGCAGCCGGTTCTCGGGCCCGTATTTGAACAGCCGCCCGGGCCAGATCGCGAAATTGCCCGCCCCGTTGGTCAGCACGGCATCGGGTGGCAAGGTCTCGTGCAGATGGGCCATCACGGCGCCCATGTCCAGCGTGCCCGGCTGCTCGGGCAGGTCAAAGCTCGCTTCGTAGTCCGCCTTCGCCTCCTCCATCCGCAGCTTGCGCGAGGGGCCGCCATAGGTCGGCTGCACCGTCATGATCTGGAGGAACTCCTCCGGATCCGAATGCACCGGCAGTTTGGCCTGATAGATCTTGCCGATCTCGGCCGCCGAGGGATGCACATGGATCAGGTCCTGACGTGGCATCGGCGCCTGGAAAAGCGTGTAGCCATCGGTCACCATCTCACCAAAGCGGATGTTCAGCGCCAGGATGACATCGGCATCTTCGATCAGCTTGCGCACATGCGGCGGCATGCCGACCCCGGCATCGCCGATATAGGCGGGCGAATGATTGTCGATCAGATCCTGGCAGCGGAACGCGGCGGCGATGGGAATGCTGGCCGTCTCGGCCCATTCCGACAGCGCGTTCAACCCGCGCCCGCCCTGCCAGCCGCCGCCACCGATCAGGATCAGCGGCGCTGTGGCGTTGTCGAGCATCACCGCCGCCTCGCTGGGCGTGCCCGAATAGGCGCCCGGGCGGGCGATGCGCAATTGCGGTGCGGGATGCGAGAGTGCGGTCTCGACCAGCATATCCTCGGGCAGCGAGATCACCACAGGCCCGGGCCGGTCGGATTGCGCGACGACGAAGGCGCGGGCGACGATCTCGGCCATTCGATCCGCGCTGTCCACCTCGGTGACCCATTTGGCGACGGTCCCGAACATCGCGCGGTAATCGATCTCCTGAAACGCCTCGCGGTCGCGCATCTCGCGGCCCACCTGACCGACGAGCAGGATCATCGGAGAGGAGTTCTGCATCGCCGTGTGCACGCCGATCGAGGCATTGGTCGCCCCCGGTCCCCGCGTGACAAAGCAAATGCCGGGCTGCCCGGTCAGCTTGCCCCAGGCCTCGGCCGCGAAGGCGGCCCCACCCTCCTGCCGGCACAGAACGAATCGGATATCGCTGTCATGCAAGGCGTCGAGCACCGCCAGATAGCTTTCGCCAGGGACGCCGAATGCCGTGGTAACGCCTTGCGCCGCGAGGCAATCGACCAGGATCTGACCACCGGTTTTCGGGTCATTGGCGGTTGCGACCGGCTTCAACTCTGCGCTGATCTGCATGACTGTCCTCCACAGTTTCAGGTGCCACCATAGCAGAGAGGCCCCGCAACGACGATTGCCATCTCGGCGCGGCCTTTCTAGGCTCGGAAAGATGAACAAGCGCCCAACCTTCACGATCGGTATTGAAGAAGAATTTCTTATTGTCGACCGTATCTCGCGGGATCTGGTGCGCGAACCCTCGCCCGATTTCCTGGCCGATTGCGCGGCGGAAACCGGCGAGCAGCTGGCGCCCGAGTTTCTGCAATGCCAGGTCGAGATTGGAACCGGCGTGCACGAAACCGCCCGCTCGGCTGGCGCGGAGTTGCGCCGGTTGCGGCGTGGGATCGCAGCGGCGGCTGCGCGCCACGGATATGCCCCCATCGCCGCCTCGACCCATCCATTCGCCCATTGGCGTGAGCAGACCCATACCCGCAAGGACCGCTATGACGCGCTGAACCTCGCGCTGGGGGCCACGGTGCGGCGGATGCTGATCTGCGGCTGCCATGTGCATATCGGGATCGAGGATGCGGATCTGCGGATCGATCTGATGAACCAGGTCGCCTATTTCCTGCCGCATCTCCTGGCGCTGAGCTGTTCCTCGCCGTTTTGGGAGGGCGAGGATACCGGGCTCTCCTCCTATCGTCTGACCGTATTCGACGCGCTGCCCCGCACCGGGCTGCCCGATGTGATGGCCAGCCATGCCGAATATCGCCGGCTGGTCGATCACATGGTCGACGCGGGCTGTATCGAGGATGCGACGCGGATCTGGTGGGATATCCGCCCTTCGGACAAATTCCCCACGGTCGAGCAGCGGGTCACGGATGTCTGCTCGCGGGTCGACGAGGCGGTGACGGTGGCCGCGCTGTTCCAGGCGATCCTCGGCTATCTCTGGCGGCTCAGGGCGCAGAACCAGCGCTGGCGGCTCTATCCGGCGATTCTGATCAACGAGAACCGCTGGCGGGCGCAGCGCTATGGCACCGCGGGTGAGCTGGTCGATCACGGCAGGCGGCAGATGATGCCCTATGGCGACCTGCTGGAGGAGCTGCTCGGGCTGATCGCCGAGGATGCTGACAGCATGGGCTGCAGTGCCGAGATCGCTCATGCCCGGCACATCGTCCACCAAGGCACCTCGGCCGACCGGCAGAGGGCGGCGTTTCAGGCCGCCCGGGCGGCCGGGGCCAGCCATAAGGAAGCGCTGGACAGTGTCGTCGACCACCTGATCGCCGAGTTCGACGCCTGACAGGCGGGCCTGCCCCGCGGCAGGCCTCTATTCCGAGATCGTGACGACGACCTTGCCCGTCGCCTCCCGCGCGCGGAGTAGGCGCAGCGCCTCATTCGCCTCGGCCAGCGGGATCTGGTGCGAGATATGCGGTTTGATCCGCCCCTCCGCATGCCATGTCAGCAATTTGGTGAGACTGTCGGCCATCACCTTTGGGCGCAGCCGGAAATAGGCACCCCAATAGAGGCCGATCACTGTGAGGTTTTTCACCAGCAGGATATTGGCGGGGATCTGCGGGATCTCGCCGCTGGCAAAGCCGATGGGGATCAGCCGGGCCTCGGGTTTTGCGGCGCGGACCGCCGCCTCCCATTGCGCGCCGCCGACCGGGTCATAGACGATATCCGCCCCACCCAGCGCTTTGACTTCATGGCGGAGATCCGCCGTCTCGCTGTCGATCAGATGGGCCGCCCCCATGGCGCCGGCCCGCTCGAGCCGGTCCTTGCCGCGTGCCACCGCGATCACATTGGCGCCCATCAGCGCACCGATCTCGACCGCGGTCAGGCCGACACCCCCCGCCGCACCGGTGACCAGCAGGGTCTCACCCGGCTGCAGGCGGGCGCGATAATCGAGCGCGACATGGCTGGTGCCATAGGCCACCTGCAGGGCGGCTGCCTCGACATCGCTCATCCCGTCCGGCAGAGGGACGGCCGCCGCCGCCGGGGCCACGGCATATTCGGCGAACCCGCCATGGCCGCAGGTCACGGCGACCCGCGTGCCCAAGGCCGGCGCGTCGACCCCGGGACCGTGCCCGGCCACCTCGCCCGCAACTTCGAGGCCGGGCGCGAAGGGCAGCTCCGGCTTCTCCTGATAGCGCCCGGTCACCATCAACGTGTCGGCGAAGTTCACACCGCAGGCCCGCACCTTGATCAGGATCTGGCCTTGGCCCGGGGTCGGAGGGGGCGCGTCGTCGAGTGCCAGTTGCTCCCCCAGCGCATGCAGCCGCATTGATTTCATAGCTCGTCTCCCTCCACGCGCCTTGTTGCTAGCCCGTGGGGGCCAGTGTTGCCAAGACGGCAAATCCCACGACGTTGCGGCAGGGAAGGATCGCATTCAGCGAGTCTTCTCCCTTCGATGCCCGCGAGAATTGCGCTTTGCATTGCAATTTGCAAAAGATAAGCTTTGCAAATTGCAATTTATGCCACCTGAGGCAGAAGTGAGCGACAAAGTCGCATCCAGAACGCCATATACAACTCATCAAAATCGCCCTTAAATTGCTTCAAATCGAGAAAATTCTCCAGAACGCGAGAATTCGCCTAAAAATTGCCGTGACCCCCCCTCAACTGGCCCAGAACTTGCTGAACAGGTGTTAACGCTTGAATGAGAACACCGTCACGTACCGGAGACAGTTATGAAGCATCCCGTGGATATCCATGTCGGCCAACGCGTGCGCCAACGGCGCTGGATGGTCGGAATGACCCAACAACAGCTCGGCAATCAAGTCGGCATCAAGTTTCAGCAGATCCAGAAATATGAAACCGGCACCAACCGGATCTCGGCCTCGCGGCTGTGGGATATCGCCATGGCGCTGGAAGTGCCGGTGCAGTTCTTCTTTGAAGGCATCGAAGGCGCGGCAGATATGACCGAGGGCGCGCAGGGCGACATGATGACGGACAAGGAAGCTCTGGAACTGGTTCGGGCCTATTACACCATCCCCGAGAACCAGCGCCGCCGCCTTTTCGAACTCGCACGGGTTCTGAGCGACGCCGCCTGAGGCCGGTTCATACCGTTTGGGGCGCCGCGGCTGTCCCAGCCCTTGACCGGGCGGGGCCCAGCCGGGCAAGAGGTCTCCATCCCACAGCGGATGGAGACCTTTTTCATGTCCTCTCTCCCCCTCGACGCATTGCTGGCCACCGCCAACCGGATGGCGGATGCCGCGGGCCGGGCGGCGCTCGGCCATTTCCGGGCGGCGCAGCTCCCGACCGAGAACAAGGCCGCCGGCGATGCGTTCGATCCGGTGACGCTGGCCGACCGGCAGGCCGAGGCGGCGATGCGCGAGATCCTGGCTGAGGACCGGCCGGAGGACGGCATTTTGGGGGAGGAGCATGGCACCTCGCAGGGAAAAAGCGGTCTGACCTGGGTTCTCGACCCGATCGACGGCACAAGGGCCTTCATCTCGGGCCTGCCGACCTGGGGCATCCTGATCGCGCTTGACGATGGCACCTCGGGCCGGATCGGGATCGTCGACCAACCCTATATCGGCGAACGCTTTGTCGGTTGCCCGGACCATGGCGCAACCCTGCACCGCGCTGGCGAGCGCCGGGCGATCCAGACGCGCCCCTGCCCCAGCTTTGCCGAGGCCACGCTGATGACCACGGATGCCGATCTGTTCTCGGCTGGCGAGCGCGGGGCCTTCGAGACCCTCAAGGACCGCTGCCGTCTGACCCGGTACGGCACCGATTGCTACGCCTATGCGATGGTGGCGATGGGACAGGTCGATCTGGTGATCGAATCGGGGCTGGAAGCCTATGACATCGCCGCACCCGCCGCCCTGGTGCGCGCCGCCGGCGGAGTTGTCACCGATTGGCAGGGTGGTGATCCGCGCTGGGGCGGACGGGCGGTTGCCGCGGGCGACGCTGCGCTGCACGCCCAGGCGCTGGAGATCCTGCGCACCGTGGCGCCCTGAGGGTTCAGGCCGACGCCACGCTCTGAGCGTCGAGAAAGTCGTCGATGGCCTGCCAGGCGGCATCGCGCATCTCGGCGGTTTCGATCAAAACCTCATGCCTTGCACCGGGCACCACGACCAGGTCAGCGCCAAACGCCTCGGCCGCCCGGGCGATTGCGCCGGTGTCGACCACCCCCTCTTCGCCACCGCGGAGGAACAGGCTGGGGATCTTCGGCGGGGTTTGCGCCTCCAGCCAATCCATCTCGCGGAAGGCCGCATCGAACCAGCGGATCGAGGGCATGCCCAGTTGCAATCTCGGCCGGTCTTTGAGGGCCGAGACCATCCAGTCGAACACCGCGCGGTCATGGGTCAGCACGTTGCCCTCGAACCCCTCGAAGACATAAGGCGTTTTCGCATTGCCCAGCGGCGGCTGACGATCCATCCGGCCCAGCAGGCCCGCCACCCAGATCACAAGCTTGCTGGCAAAGCGCATGATGGCGGACATCTTCACGCCCAGCATCGGCGCCGAGAAAATCACCAGCTCGGGCCGGAAGACCATGCGGTGGATCGCGCCCAGGCCGATCGCCCCGCCCATCGAATGGGCAAGCATGATCTTGGCAGGCCCCAGATCGCCGATCTCTGGCGCCGTCAGCAGGGCCTCGATATCGAGGTGATAATCGGCGAACTCGTGGACATGCCCCATGATCGGCGGATCGAGCAATCGGTCGGACAAACCCTGGCCGCGCCAGTCCAGCGAGACGACATCATAGCCGCGCGCGACCAATCCCGCCGCGGGCACCGACATTTTTTCCAGGAACTCGGTCCTCCCGGACAGCAGGAGGACCAGACCCTTCGAGCCACCGGTCCATGCCGCACAGCGCAACGAGACACCGTCGCGCGTCGTGGCGGTGAACCCCCGGTCCCAAGCTTTGCCGCCGGGCGGGATCGCGACGGCGGGACCCATGCCTCAGCCGAGCAGCTGGCTCATCTTCATGGCGACGCCCATGTCGCCATCGATCTTTATCTTGCCCGACATGAACGCAGCGGTCGGGGCAAGCTCGCCGTCCAGAAGCTCTTTCAAGACATCCGGCGAGGCTGTGATCGTCACATCCGAGTCGCCATCCTGGTCCGTCACCGCGCCGTCCTCGACGCGAATCACACCATGACCCTCGATGTCGAACTTCACCGAACCGTCGAAACCGGTTTCGCTCACCTTGGCTTGAAGCACTTCCATCGCAGTGCCCATGATCTCGTCCATGCCGATCTCCCATGTCCCCGTTCACATATGCACCAAACCGCTTTTCAAGCCGCGGCCGGCGCCCTAGCTTGTCCGTAATGATTGGAGAGTATCGATACAAGCCTTCCGTCGCGTCGGCGACCCTGATCGCGTGTCATTGCCGCGGAGGTCTGGCCGGGCTGGGCCTGACGCTGGTTCTGCTGGCGGTCCTGACACTCGGCGCCCTGCCCGCGATCGCGCAATCCACGACTGACGAAGGACGCGCGGCCGAGGAGGGCGCGAACGAGGAAAGCGCGACGGGCGAGGCACCGCCGCCGAGCGCCCCGCTGACCGAACAGCCCGCCGAACCCGTCGCCGAGACGAGCGATCTGCATCTGGACGCCCTGTTCGAACAACTCGCGCGGAAACAGAATCCGAACTGGCAGAACATCCAGAATCAGATCTGGGCGACCTGGTCGCGCAGCGGATCGGATTCAATGGACCTGCTGCTCTCGCGCGCCGTCCGCGCCATGGAGGCAGAGGAATACGACACAGCGCTGCTGCATCTGAACGATCTGACCCGGCTGGCGCCTGACTTCGCCGAGGGCTGGAACAAGCGCGCCACTGTCTATTTTCTGCAGAAACGCTATGGCCCCTCGGTGGCCGATATCCAACGCGTGCTGGCCATCGAGCCCCGGCATTTCGGTGCCTTGTCGGGGCTGGGGATCATCCTCGACCGGACCGGCGACAAGGCCGGCGCCCTGGTCGCCTATCGCCGGGTGATCGAGCTGCATCCGAATATGGAAGCCGCGCAAACCGCCATCGACCGCCTGGCGCCCGAGGTGGATGGGCGCGAGCTCTGAGATCTCCCACAGCCCGCCCAGTTTGATTTTGGCGGATCGGCCGCCATCCTAACCCACAAGGGCTTTTGCCGTCGGGCCCGAGGGTTGCGATCTCCCCCCAATCACGCTCTAAGGCGATATCTGCCGTGAGGAGGCCCTTTTGTCCCAGCCCGCGCGCCGCTCGGTGACCGCCATTCTGGGGCCCACCAATACCGGCAAGACCCATGAAGCGATCGAACGGATGCTCCGCCGGCCCAGCGGGATCATCGGTCTGCCGCTGCGCCTGCTCGCGCGTGAGGTTTATGACAAGGTGGTTGGCAAAGCCGGCCGCGGCGCCGTCGCCCTGATCACCGGCGAAGAGAAAATCCAGCCTCCGCGCGCCAGCTATTTCGTTTGCACCGTCGAGGCGATGCCGCTGGAGCGCGATGCCGATATCGTCGTGATCGACGAGATCCAGATGTGCGCCGATCCCGAGCGCGGGCATATCTTTACCGACCGTCTGCTCCACGCCCGCGGGCGCGAGGAAACCCTGTTCCTGGGGGCCGAGACGATCCGATCCCGCATCGCCGATCTGGTGCCCGAGACCCGGTTCGAACGGCGCGAGCGGTTCTCGACGCTCAGCTATGCCGGATCGAAGAAGATCAGCCGGCTGAAGCCGCGCTCGGCCGTGGTCGCCTTCTCGGTCGATCAGGTCTATGCCATCGCCGAACTGATCCGGCGTCAGCGCGGCGGGGCTGCGGTGGTGATGGGCGCGCTCAGCCCCCGCACCCGCAACGCGCAGGTCGAGCTCTATCAGACCGGCGATGTCGATTACCTGGTGGCGACCGATGCCATCGGCATGGGCCTCAACATGGATGTCGACCATATCGCCTTTGCCGGACGGTCGAAATTCGACGGTCGCCGGATGCGCATGCTGATGCCGAATGAACTGGCCCAGATCGCCGGGCGCGCCGGGCGCTATACCAAGGATGGCACGTTCGGCGTGACCGGAGAGGTCGAAGCGCTGGAGCCCGAGGTGGTCCAGGCGATCGAGGCGCACCGTTTCTCGCCCATCAAAGCCCTGCAATGGCGCAATTCCCAGCTGAGCTTCGGCTCGGTCGCCCATCTGATCCGCAGCCTGGAGGAACCGGCCAACGAGAACGGCCTCAGCCGTGCCCGCGAGGCCGACGATCTGGCCGCGCTGAAGCTGATGGCCGAGGACAGGGCGATCCTCGAGACCGCCCGCCATCCCGACCGGGTGCGCCTGTTATGGGAGGTTTGCCAGGTCCCCGATTTCCGCAAAACCGCGCCCGCCGAACATGTCGCTCTTTTGTCACGTATTTACCGGTTCCTGCTGAGTGATGCCGGGGTTATACCCTCCTCCTGGATCGCGGATCAGTTGCGCCGCATTGACCGGGTGGAAGGCGAGATCGACACCCTGTCCAAGCGGCTGGCCTTCATCCGCACCTGGACCTATGTCGCCAATCGCGGCCAATGGCTGGAGGACGCGGCGGAGTGGCGGGAGGAGACCCGCGCCATCGAGGACCGGTTGGGCGATGCCCTGCACGCCCGGCTGACGCAGCGCTTTGTGGACCGTCGCAGTTCGGTCCTGATGCGCCGCCTGAAGCAGAAGGAGCGGCTGGTGGCCGACGTGAACGACAAGGGCGAGGTGACGGCCGAGGGGCATTTCCTGGGCCGGCTCGACGGGTTTCGCTTTACCCTCGATGAAAGCGCCACCAGTGAGGAGATCAAGACGCTCCGCTCCGCCTCGATGTCCGCTTTGGCGGCGGAGTTCACGCGGCGGGCGGACAAGCTCTATCTGAGCCCCGATTCGGAGATCGACGTCACCGATCAGGGCGGGCTGATGTGGGGCACCGATGCGATCGGCAAGCTCGAGCGGGGCGAGAGCCCGCTGCAACCGGCGGTCCGCGTCTTCGTCGACGATTTCGCCGGGCCCGAGGTGGCCGAGAAGGTGCAGCGCCGCCTGACCCATTGGATCTCGCGCAAGATCGCCGCGCTGTTCGAACCCCTGTTCCAGATGCGCGATGACGAGGCGGTGACGGGTCTGGCCAAGGGCGTGGCCTTTCAGCTGGTCGAGGCGATGGGGATAATCCCGCGCCCCCGTATCGCGGACGATATCAAGCAACTGGCGCAGGAGGACCGGGCTCTGCTGCGCAAACACGGGGTCCGCTTTGGCCAGCACAATATCTTCCTTCCGGCCCTGCTGAAGCCCGCCCCGGCGCGGATGCGCCTGGTGCTCTGGTCGCTCTGGAAGGATCTGCCAGAGTTCCCCGAGGCGCCACCGCCCGGCCATGTCACTTTCCCCGCCATCCAGGACGCGCCGGAGGGGTATTACGAAACCGTGGGCTATCGGCTCTCGGGCCAGCGGGCGGTGCGGATCGATATGCTGGAGCGGCTGGCGGATCTTCTCCGACCGATGGATGTGCGCGGCGGCTTCGAGGCGACGCCCGACATGCTCTCGATCACCGGCTGCACGCTGGACCAATTGGCCGATATCCTGGGCAGCCTGGGCTTCAAAGGCGAACGGGGAGAGCGGCCAAAAGCCCCGCGCCCCGTGACCGAGTCCAGCACCGCAAAAGGCGCCCAGCCGACGACACCTCCGCCCACTGAGAGCAGTGCCCCGCAGGACGATGCCGCTTCAGACGCCTCTGCAACCGCCGCAGAGGCCGGCACCGATGCGCAACTGCCTGAGGCTGCGTCGACCGAGGCTCCCGAAGGCGCGCCGGACGCCGTCAGCGCCGCGGCCGAGGACGCGGCTTCTGCGACGCCGGATCCGATGACGCCGGCAGAGCGACTCGAGACCGAACCGCCCGCCCCTATGCCAGACGACACAAACCAGGCCGGGGAGGAGGGCGAGAGCGCTGCGGCAGAGGTCGCGGAAATCGCCCCGGACCCTGCGCCCGAGGCCGAGACGCCAGCCACCGAGCCGCAACCCGCCGCCGCCCCCAACGACGCCGCCGACACCCCCGACGGCACAGCCGGAGCGGCGCCCTCCCAAACCGCAGAGCCCGAGACCGAGGTGTTCTACACCTTCACCCTCGCGCGGCGGCCCCGCCCGCAGGACAATCGCGGGCGCGGACCGCGCCGGGGCCAGGACCAAGGGCGCGGTCAGGAGCAAGGACGTGGGGAAGGTCGGGGGCAAGGCCGAGGACAGGAACGGGGGCAAGAACGGGGACAGGCCGCGCCAGACGGCGGCAAACCCGACAACGCGGGCGGCCCGGGCAAGCGCCGGCGCGGCAAGGGCGCCAAACCCGACAGCGCCGCTGAAGGGCGCCCGCCCCGCCAGAACAAGCCAAAGCCAAAACCCGAAAAGCGCGAGGTGAAGGTCGACCCGGACAGCCCCTTCGCCATCCTGCAGCAGCTCAAGAACAAGTGAGCGCACCGCCGACTCAGATCCGGGTGGACAAATGGCTCTGGCACGCGCGCTTCTTCAAGACACGCTCGAAAGCCGCCGAGGCGGTCAGCACCGGGCTCAGAATCAACTCCGAACGCTGCACGAAGCCGGCCCAGGCGCTGCGCGCAGGCGATGTGCTGACTTTTCCGCAGGGGCGCGAGGTCCGCGTGATCCGGGTCGAGGCGATCAGCGAACGCCGCGGCCCGGCGCCCGAGGCCCAGGCGCTATATACCGATCTCGCCCCGCCCGAACCCAGAGCCACGCCGGAACCCGAACCTGAGGGGCCAAAGCGTGACCCGGGCACCGGGCGCCCAACCAAACGTCAGCGGCGCGAAATCGACGCATACAGCCGCTCGCGGTCTTGATGCGCGGCGGCGCCGCTCCTAATACCATGTCAACGAAAGCAGACAGTGCCCCGTTCCGGCAGGAGATCCGCGGATGACCTATGTGGTGACCGACAATTGCATCAAATGCAAACACACCGATTGTGTGGAGGTCTGCCCGGTAGATTGTTTCTACGAAGGCGAGAACATGCTGGTCATCCATCCGGATGAGTGCATCGACTGCGGTGTCTGCGAGCCGGAATGCCCCGTGGACGCGATCCGCCCGGATACCGAGAAGGATCTGGAACAGTGGATCGACATCAACCGCAAATATGCCGAGGCGTGGCCGGTCCTGACGATCAAGCGCGAACCGCTGGAGAATGCCGAGAAGTTTGACGGCGAATCGAACAAGTTCGAAAACCACTTCTCTGAAAAACCGGGGAAAGGTGACCTAGGGTAAATCAGCCCTTAAGCGCCCTGCAAGGGGCCAGAAACGCATTTATTGCAGCAAGCTTGACCCTTTTGTGACCTCTGGCCGCCCAAGCGGCTGGCATTTAACCGTCATATATGTTATACAATTGTCGCATAGCGGGAGTTCATACTGAGATTTCGTTCCCCCGCGCCTCAAGATAAAAAGCCGTCCGATCTGTCGTTCTGATCGGCGCTTTTTTTTCGCCCGGAGGAGAGGCCGGGCCACCTTGGTGTCCGGAGAGTTCGGAGAGAAAATGACGAAAAAAGCCAAGACAAGCGCGCTTGAATTTCGCGCGAACGACTACGTTGTCTATCCCGCCCATGGGGTCGGCCGCATTGTGTCGATCGAAGAGCAGGAAGTGGCGGGCATCAAGCTCGAGCTTTTTGTGATCTCGTTCGAGAAGGACAAGATGACCCTGCGGGTGCCGACTGCGAAAGCGGCCTCGACCGGAATGCGGTCGCTGTCCAGCCCGGACATCGTTGGCCAGGCGTTGGACACGCTGAAGGGCCGGGCGAAGATCAAGCGGGCAATGTGGTCGCGCCGCGCCCAGGAATACGAGCAAAAGATCAACTCGGGCGATCTTATCTCGATCGCCGAGGTCGTGCGCGACCTGTACCGCGCAGGCGATCAGCCGGAGCAATCCTACTCCGAGCGCCAGCTCTATGAAGCCGCACTCGAGAGGCTGACCCGCGAGGTTGCGGCTGTCGAGCGGGTCGACGAGACCAGCGCCTCCGCAAAAGTCGATGCGGTGCTGGAAGCCAAAGCAGCCTGAACCGACAAGACTGCCGAGAATGGCCCGCCCCCGGCGGGCCTTTTTCATTTGACGTCCCGTCCCTCCTCCCAAACTGTTGGCAAAACGCAGGAGGATGGCATGAGACCGGAAAACTTCTTTCACCTCGACGATCTGACTGGTGGGATCACTCGCGATCTGGCGCCGGGGCTGACCGCCACGGTGTATAACGGCGATCAGGCGATGGTCTCGATTGTGCGATTCGCGCCCGGGGCCAAGGGAACGCTGCACCACCACCCCGAGGAGCAATGGGGCGTCTGCCTCGAAGGCTCCGGCACGCGGATCCAGGGCGACCTCTCCGAGGCCGTCGCGAAAGGCGCGTTCTGGCGCACGCCGGGAGGCATGCCGCATACGATGGAGGCGGGCGCCGAGGGGATGACTGTCCTCGACGTCTTCGCCCCGCCGCGCAAAGCCTATACCAAGCCGGGCAGCGGATTCGCGACGGAGGAAGAATGATCCTCCACCACGACCTCCCAATCCCGCGGTTGACGGAGGAAAGCCTGCAGGCATGGCGCGAGATCCCGCCGGCTGTCGCCTCCGACGCGCAGAACCGGCTCCAGGCGATGCGGAGCGCGATCAGGCCGCTGCATCTCGACATGCGCCTTGCGGCCCAGGCGAGGACGGTTCAGTGCAAGATCGGTGATAACGGCGCCCTGCACGCCGCGCTTACGATTGTCGAGCCGGGCGATGTGTTGGTCTGCGATGCAGGGGGGTACGAGGACACCGCACTGTTCGGCGGCTTGATGGCCCGCGCCGCCCAGGCGCGCGGGGTCGCCGGGCTGGTGATCGACGGCGCCATCCGCGACCGGGCCGAGATCATCGAGATGAACCTCCCCGTCTTTGCCCGCAGCGCGGTGCCGCGCGGACCGCATAAAGGGTTGGGTGGGGCGATCGACGGGCCAATCTCTTGCGGCGGGCTGACGGTGCATCCGGGCGATCTGATCCTGGGCGATGCCGATGGGGTGACAGTGGTCCCCTTCGCGCAGGCCGGCCCGGTTTTCGACGCCGCTCAGGCGATCCTCGCCAAGGAGGCCAAGGCCCTCGCCACGTTGGCCGAGGGTGGGTCGCTGGCCGATCTCTACGGCGTGCCCGAGATCACCAAACTCCCACGATAATCCGGGGTGCCGCCAGCGGCTCAGAAGAACCGGCGCAGGATTTCGAGATAAATCGCGCTCAGCCCGGTGATCTCGCCCACGGGCACCCGTTCGTCCACCTGATGCATCGTGTCGCCGACCAGCCCGACCTCGACCACCGGGCACATATCCTTGATGAACCGCGCGTCCGAGGTGCCGCCGCCCGTGGTCATCGCCGGGCGCTCCAGCACGCAGGCCGCGACGGCTTCCTGCACCAGTTCGGTCAGCGGGCCGGGCTCGGTCAGAAAGCTTTCGCCCGAGACTTTCCACGCAATCTCGGCGACACAGCCGGTGCCGGCCAGCACCGTCTCGACGATCTGCTCGACCCAGACTTTCACACTGTCCGAGCTATGCAGATCATTGAACCGGATGTTGAACACGGCCCGCGCCTCGGCCGGGATCACGTTGTTTGCCGGGTTGCCCACGTCGAAACTGGTCAGCGCCAGGGTCGAGGCCTGGAAATGGGTCGAGCCCATATCCATCGGCAGATCGTCCAGCCGGTCACAGATCCGCGCCAGAACCGGGATCGGGTTCATCGCGCGGTCGGGATAGGCGGTATGCCCCTGCTCGCCCCGCACCAGCAAGGTGCCGGTCATCGAGCCGCGCCGGCCGATCTTGATGACATCGCCAAGCGTGTTCATCGAGGTCGGCTCGCCGACGATGCAGGCGTCGAGGATCTCGCCCTGCTCGGCCATCCAGTCGAGGATCGCGACCGTGCCGTCGGTCGCCTCACCCTCCTCGTCGCCGGTGATCAACAGCGCGATCGAGCCCTGCGGCGGCGCCTCCATCACCATGCGCACCGCGGCGGCGGCGAAGGCGGCCACGCCGGATTTCATGTCGACCGCGCCGCGGCCATAGAGGATGTCTTCCTCGATCATCGCCGCAAAGGGATGATAGCGCCAGGCCGCCTGATCCCCCGGCGGAACCACATCGGTATGCCCGGCAAAGCCGAAGACCGGCGCGGCGCGGCCCCAGCGGGCATAGAGGTTCTCGATCCCGCCGCGGCTGATCCGGGTGCAGCGGAACCCCGCCGCGCCAAGCACACGCTCCAGCACTTCGATCGCCCCGCCATTTTCCGGGGTCACCGAGGGACAGCGGATCAGTTCAGCGGTCAGCTCCACCGGGTCGGTCAGTTTCACGAGAGCCCCTCCTCAATCGTCAAACAGGGTTGTCTGGGCGACGATCACGGCATTGTCGTCGCGGGCGCGTTGCATCAGGGCGCGTTCGGCGGGGTCGATCTCGTGACCCTCGGCCGCGCGTTCCTCGGCGGTGCCCAGCCCCTCGACCTCCAGCGGGGCCATCCCGGCCTGGCGCAGCACGGCGACCGTCTCGCGCACCGCTTCCTCCTCGTCGACCCCAGTGGCATAGCAGAGCAGGCCGGCCCCGGTGGTGCCTTCCGGCAACCCGTCCTCGGCCGCGCGGCCCACCTGGACCAGCAGCGTGAAGACCGGGCGCTCGGCGGTCTCAATCACGCAGGAGCTCATTGATCGAGGTCTTCGAGCGGGTGCGCTCGTCAACCCGTTTGACGATCACGGCGCAGTAGAGGCCCGGCCCCGGCTGGCCGTTCGATATCTCCTTGCCCGGCAATGTGCCCGGCACGACAACGGAATAAGGCGGCACCTCGCCGATAAAGGTCTCGCCGGTCTCGCGGTCGATGATCTTGGTCGACGCGCCGATGAAGACCCCCATCGACAGGACCGAGCCTTCGCGCACGATCACCCCCTCGGCGACCTCGGAGCGCGCGCCGACGAAGCAGCCATCCTCGATGATCACCGGCCCGGCCTGCAACGGCTCGAGCACGCCGCCGATCCCGGCCCCGCCCGAGATATGCACATTCTTGCCGATCTGCGCGCAGGAGCCGACGGTCGCCCAGGTGTCCACCATGGTGCCGCTGTCGACATAAGCGCCCAGATTGACGAAGGAGGGCATCAGAACCACCCCGGGCGCGATGAAGGCCGAGCGGCGGACCACGCAGTTGGGCACTGCACGGAACCCGGCGGCGGCCCATTGGCTCTCGCCCCAGCCATCGAATTTCGAAGGCACCTTGTCCCACCAGGTCGCCGCACCCGGCCCGCCTGCGATCGGCGCCATGTCGTTCAGGCGAAAGCTGAGCAGCACCGCCTTCTTCGCCCATTCGTTGACGTTCCAGGCGCCGTCGGTCGCCCGCTCGGCCACGCGCAGCGCGCCGCCATCCATCAGAGCCAGCGCCTGATCGACCGCCTCACGGGCTGCCCCGGTGGTCGCGGAGGTGATGGTGTCGCGCGCTTCCCAGGCGGCTTCGACGGCACTCTCCAGATCGGCGTGGCTCATTTTGCTCTCCCTTAACCGTGTTTTGGCATTCGCGTCTTAAAGCGCCAATGCGAGAGGCGCAATTCGAGATTGCCCACCCAGCCGCCGCCCGATAGGCAGGAGAGCACAGTCATGAGGGCTCGAAAGATGACCGATACCCGCCATTCGATCCTCCGCTCGGTCGCCGAGGATCTCGAACGTGTCGATGGGGTTCCGGATACGCCGCAAACCCTGTCGCCCGCCTATCGCCTGGCCTTCGACGACAGCGAGTTCCTGCGCTCCGACGATCTGCGCCCCGTCCGGCTCCAGCTCGAATTGCAGAAATTCGAGATGATCCTGAACGCGATGGAGATCGACACCACCATCGTGATGTTTGGCGGCTCGCGGATCCTCAGCCCTGGAAAGCGGTTGCAGGCGCGCACGCCTTATCTGGCCGAACTGACCAAATATTACGACGAAGCCCGGCAATTCGCCCGGCTGGCCGGCACCGAATGCATGAAGCGCGGCGGGCGGGAGTATGTCGTCACGACCGGCGGCGGCCCCGGCGTGATGGAGGCCGGCAATCGCGGCGCGCAGGAGGTCGGCGCGCCCTCGATCGGGCTCAACATCGTCCTCCCGCACGAGCAGGCGCCGAACGAATACGTCACGCCCGCCCTGTCCTTCAACTTCCACTATTTCGCGATCCGCAAGATGCATTTCCTGATGCGCGCCCGGGCCATCGCCGTGTTCCCGGGCGGGTATGGGACGCTGGACGAGTTGTTCGAGACCCTGACCCTCATCCAGACCGACCGGATGGAGCGAGTGCCGGTGATCCTCTTCGGCAGCGAGTTCTGGAACCGCATCGTGAACTGGCAAGCGCTGAGCGAGGCAGGCACGATTTCACCGGAGGATCTCGACCTGTTTCGAATGGTCGATTGCGCCAATGAAGGCTGGGACATGATCCGCGCGGCCGAGGGGCTCTGAGCCCTACTCGACCACGCGCAACCGGACCAGCAAGGTCCGCTGGACGAAGTTGAAATTGTCGTCCGAGATCAGCCAAAGCGAGGTGCCTTCCTGATCCTGCGTCAGCGCGATGCCCTCCATATTGTCGATCCCGCTGGCGCTTTCCCAGGCCGCAAGCTGGGTGGCGGAGTCGGCCACCGGTCGGCTCTCGGCCAGCGCATAGCGCATGACCCGGATACTCACCCCCGTCAGCCGCGAAAAATCCCGCAGCACCAGATAGAGCCGCCCGTCCGGTCCGATATCCGCGCCGGTCACCCGATGGCGCGAGAGGAGCGGAAGGCGCCCCTCCTCGACACCATCCCCCAGCAGGAAGTACCGCGCGGCCCCCTCCACAGGCTCCTCGGCCAGGGCCAGCAGACGGCCATCCGGCAGGGCCGCCAGACCCTCGAGCCCGCCGTTGAAGGCAAGGCTGTCGAAGGCGGGCAAACGGTATAGTGGCGCGACCGTGCCGCCCTCGAGCCGCCCGATCCGATGCTCCCGCTCGAAGGACACGGCGATACCAGAGGGAAGCGCCGCCAACCCCTCCGCATCGCCATGATCCTTGCCGCGCATCGGCCCGAAGGAATCCTGCAACGGAACCATCCGCGCAGCAGACAGGCTCAGCCCCTCCGCCGCATCGATCCTCGCGGTGAGCAGGCTACCCCGGTCGCTGACGGCAACCAGGGTGCTGTCAGAGATCTCGAGACCGGAGAACCCGCCGAAATCCGGGTGCCGGGCGGAGAGGCTCCACGCGCCCGCCATCTCCAGGCCCGAGAGCTGCTCGGCCGGGACCGGCACGGCGCGCACCTGCACGGCCATCTCATCGGCAAGCCCGCTGATCGGCCCTGCCAGAACGGCAAGTATTGCAAGAAGAACCGGTCTCACTGCGTCGCGAGCTGGCGGCAGGCAGGGTGCAGATCGGCCAGCCGAAGCTCGCGGCGCGGCGTCGCCGGTTTGGTTGGCTTCATCGGCACCCGGCCCATGGCCTCGTCCGAGAACCACCAGGCCAGCGTCTCATCGCAGCCATCGCCGGGCGGCGGCGGCGCCTGATTCTCGCAACCGGGCGAATTGGGCGGGCAAGAGAGGCGGACATGGAAATGGCTGTCATGCCGCCACCAGGGCCGGATCTTGCGCAGCCAGGCCCGGTCTCCCCGCGGCGCGTCCCAGCACATCTGCTGCTTGATCGCGGCGTTGACGAAGATCCGCGCCACCGCGGGGTCCGAGGCCGCCGCCTTCAGCACCTGATGATGGCTCGCCGTCCACTTGCTGTTCACGGCCATCCCATCGTTGGTCACGACCTTGGGGCTGCCGACCTGCTCACGCTCGCGCCGGCTCAGCGCCCGGGGCTGCGGGCGCAGCAGCCAGATATCGATATCCAGCCCCACCTGATGCGAGCGGTGCCCCGAGCGCATCGGCCCTCCGCGCGGTTGGCTGATATCGCCGATATAGAGCCGGGGCCAGCCGATCTCCTGCGCTTTGGCGCCGAGACGCTTCACAAAGGCGATCGCGTCGGGATGGCCCCAATTTCGGTTCCGGCTCAGCCGCATCGCCTGCCAGGCCGGGCCGGTCTCCGCCAGCTCATGCCCCCCGGCCATGCAGCCCTTGGCATAGGAGCCGAAGGCCTCGGCCGGGCCCGCGGTCGGCCCACTCCACCGGCCAAATGCCTGTTTGGCCACCTGATCGGCCAGCGCGGGAGAGAGGGTGAGACAGGCCAGGGCAAGGCTGAGAGCAAGGGCACGCATCGGGGTCTCCGCAAAGCATCCAATGGGTCGAGTATGCAACGCTGCACCGGGCGCGCCAAGATGTCAGGCGTGGAAAACATCCTCGAGGGCCGGGTCCGGGTCCCAGCCGAACAGCGCCCAGGTCCGCGCCATATGCTCCGGCAGCGGGGCGGTAAAGCGCACCTGCTTGCCCGTCTCGGGATGCGGAAACACCAGCGCCGCTGCGTGCAAATGCAGCTTGCGACTGACCGCACCGCCCAAGCCCGCGCCCCAGCCATCGCCCAGATTCTCCTGCCCGCGCCCGCCATATTTGCCATCCCCTGCAATCGGCGTGCCCAGTGCCGCCATATGTGCGCGCAACTGATGCGTCCGCCCGGTCACCGGGCGCAGCGCCATGGCGGCGGCACGGCCCGCCGCCTGCTCCAGCACGGCAAAATCGGTCGTCGCATGTTTGGCGCCCTCGGTCCCCCGGACCTCGTCGGGATGCAGCCAGCGCATCTTCTCGCCCTCCCCGGGCCGCCCAGCCTTGACCAGCCCATAGCGAATGGTCCCCTGCGCCGGTTGCGGCCGCCCCGCAACCGCCGCGAGATAGACCTTCTCCACCGCGCGAGAGCGGAACAGCGCCGCCAGATCATGCGCCGCCGTGGCCGTCCGCGCCAGGACCAGCAGACCCGAGGTGTCCTTGTCCAGGCGATGGACCAGCCGCGGATCGTCCGGGCGTCCAAAGCGCAGCTCCGCCAGCCCCGCCACCAGATGCGTCGCCAGTTTCGACCCGCCCTGCACCGCCAGACCCGGCGGCTTGTTCAGCACCAGCATCTGATCGTCGCGATGGAGCACGGCCTGCCGCAGGCTCGCCGCCAGCGCCGGATCCGCCGAGGTCTCGGTCGCCACCGCCGGCCGCGGCGCCTCCGCCTCGGGCAAGGGAGGGATCCGCACCGACTGCCCCGGCAGAACCCGGGTCGCCGGTTTGACCCGTCCACCCTCGATCCGGATCTCACCCTTGCGGCACATCTTTTCGATCCGCCCCTGCGGCACATGCGGAAACTGCCGGCGGAACCAGCGGTCCAAACGCTGCTCCGGCTCGTCCGCGCCCACGGTGATGTGCTGGACCCCGCTCAATTCTGCCCCCGAACGCCGGTCGCGCGCCGCCCTCTCCCCATGGGGAGAGGGCCCGCGTTTTCGGAGAAAACGCCAAACATCCTGTATGCAAGCGCCAGCTTGCATTCCGTTTGGGAGGCCCTCCTCATGCCGCCCGGGCCAGCGTTAGGCCCAGCCTGATCGAACGGGGCAAGCCGGCGCTGGCGATGGCTTATATCGCGGGCTCGGTGCTGCTCTCGGTGCTGGGGCTCTGGCTGGG
>JBCBIS010000048.1:0-23104 GCA_038524325.1 Pseudomonadota bacterium | reverse complement strand
CCGCGAATTTGTGAAAGCTTTCAAACGCCAGACGCCGCTGGGTCATGTCGAAATGATCGCCGCGCAGGCTCGGCTCGGTCGGCCCGCCTTTCGAGCCGCGAAACCATCCGGCCAGGAATTGCAAGGCCGCAAACCCGGCGATGACCCACCCGGCATAGCCATGGGTTGTCCCGCCCCCGCCAGTATGGAGCAGGATCAGAGCCAGGCCCGCCAGCATCGCCGCCCCGGTGCTGTATTGCAGGGCCAGATGCGCGTGCCACCAGGCCTTGTTGTCGAGCTCTCGGGGCCATTTCTGCCAGGGCGTGATCTTACAGAACCGGGCAGCCAGTATGCCCAAGGGACAGAGCACGCCCCAGGCCAGCACCATCAGCCGCCCGTGCCACGAGAGATAGGGGCCGACCTCATGGGCTCGAGACGGATCGATCGGGCCAAGCAGCCAGTCGATCATCCCTTGACCGCCCCCGCAGTCATCCCGGTAATGATCTGCTTTGACGCGATGAAGGTGAAGATGATCGGCGGGATCGCCAGCAAGGTCCCGGTGGCCATGATCACACCCCAGTCGATATTGTGCTCGGTCAGTGAATTCACAATCGTCACAGGGACAGTCCGCGTGCCCCGATCCGCCAGGGCATTGGCCAGCAGAAACTCGTTCCACGCGATGCGAAAGGTAAAGATCGAAGCGGCGGCCAGCCCCGGCTTGATCACTGGAAGCACGATCAGGAAAAAGATCTGGAACGGGCCCGCGCCATCCATCTTGGCGGCCTCTTCTAACTGGATCGGCACCTGGACGATAAAGCTCTGCAGGATCCAGATCACAAAGGGCAGGTTCATCGCGGTATAGACCAGGATGATCCCGAAATAGGTGCCGTCGAGCGCGTATTGAAACGTCCAGATGCCAAAGACCGGCACCAGCAGCACGGCGGGCGGAACCATGCGCATCATCAGCGTGGTCAGGTTGACCGCCCCACGCCCCATAAAGCGGAACCGCACGATCGCATAGGCTGCCATGGTCCCGATCACCAGCGTCAGCACGGTCGAGATGATCGCGACGATCAGCGAGTTGCCCAGCGCGCGGCCAAAGGTCTTGTCGCAGAACTCGACATGCGCCGGCTCGTACCAGAGGACATTGCAGAGCACCGTCTCATAATTGCGCATGGTCGGCATGAACATCAGACTGGTCGTGTCGGACATGATGTCGACATTCAGCTTCAGCGAGGTCGCGAGCATCAGCACGATGGGGCCGGCCGACATGATCACTAAGCAGCCGATCAGGGCATAGAAGGCGGGGTTGGGGCGGGCCATCAATCGTCCTCCCGCGCGGCACGCAATCGGGCCGCCCGGGCCTCGACCGCTTTGTTGTAGAGGAACATCGCCACCGTCAGCACCAGCAAGAGGATCAGAAGGAAGTTCGACATGGCCGCCGCCTCGCCCAATTCGCGGAATTCGGAGGCGGTGCGCGAGATCCTCAGCGCCAGGATCTCGGTCGACAGGCCCGGCCCGCCATTGGTCATGACCAGGATCACCTCCAGCACCTTGAACGCGTCGATCAGGCGGAGCAGGCAAGTCACGATCAAGACCGGCATCATCAGGGGCAGCTTGATGTAGATGATCTGCTGCCATTGCGTGGCACCATCGATGCGGGCGGCCTCCAGCGCGCTACGCGGCAGGGATTGCAGCGCTGCCAGCGCCAGGATGAAGATAAACGGCGTCCATTGCCAGATATCGGCGATGACGATGGACCAGAACGCCCAGGTCCCGTCCGAGGTCCAGGGGACCGGGTCGAGGCCGATGCTCTCGAGCGTGCGGTTCACGATGCCCACACTCGGGTGGTACATGTACCGCCAGACCATGCCCACCACGATGGGCGCGATCATCATCGGCAGGATAAAGATGGTGCGCAGGGCGGCCATGCCCTTCAGGTCACGGTCAAGGAGCAGCGCGAGGCCCACCCCCAGCACCATCTCGATCACGACGACGATGGCCGCGAATTTCAGGGTGACCCAGAAGCTTTCGTGGAACGCCGCATCCGCCAGCAGTCCGGTGTAGTTGCCCAGACCCTTCCACTCCGCCTCGCCGATCCGCTGGCTGGGGTTCCAGTCCAGGAAGCTGGCATAGATCATGTAGAGGATCGGATAGAGCAGCGCCAAGGCCAGCACCACAAGCGCGGGCGCCAGGAACAGATAGGGCGTCATCCGGTTGAGGCGTTGCGAGAGCATGGGATCCTCGGTTGCGATCCGCGGCGGACAGGGGCGCCCGCCGCGAGGACAGGATGGGTTACGGCCAGGCGCGGGGCGGCCTCAGACCGCCCCAGGCACGGCTCATTGCCACGTGTAGTAGCCGGCTTCGGTCAGCACGGCCTTGGCCCGCTCCGCCACGCCGTCGAGCGCTTCCTGCGGGTCGAGACCCTCGGTCAGCACCTTGGACATGGTGGTGCCCAGATCGGCGTTGATCTTGCCCCAGACGGGGATGATCGGGCGCCAGTCCGGATCGGCATGTTTCAGCGCCTCGCCAAAGGTCGCCATATGCGGGAACTTCGCATTCACCTCAGGGTCCGCATGGGTGGAGAACCGCGAGGGGTTGCCGCCCGCCATCGCCACCAGTTTGTCGCCCTTTTTCGACGTCAGCCATTGCATCAGCAGAAAGGCCGCCTCTTTGTTTTGGGCGTTCTTCGGGATGCCGATGCCGAACCCGCCGGTCTGGCTGCCGCGGCGCACGCCCTTGGGGTGCATGGCCCAGCCGACCTTGCCGACCACCTTGGATTTCGAGGGGTCGTTGATCTGCCCCGCCACGACGGTGGTATCGAGATACATCGCTGTCTTGCCCTGAAGGAAGCTGGCCAGCGCCTCGCCAAAGGCAAAGCCCTGCGCGCCCTCGGGACCGCAATCGACAATGGTCTTGAGCGCGTTGGCCGCCTTCACCCCCGCCTCGTTGTTCACGATCGGCTCCCAGCTGTCGTCCAGGACCCGCCCACCCAGGGGCGCCAGATGCAGCAGGAACGCGTGAGAGGCCTGGTGGCCGGACGCGGCGCGAGAGGACATGCCGCCCATACCGGGCTCCAGCTCGGGGATCTTGCAGGCCAGCTCCAGCATCTCGTCATAGGTCTCGGGGACCTTCAGCCCATGCTTTTCAAAGATGTCCTTGCGATACCCCAGAACCGACGTCTCGGAGCCGAACGGGATGCCAAAGAGCGAGCCGGTCTTGCCCGGCAGATACCCCTTCTTGCCGCCCGCCACGCCGATATTTTCGACATAACCGTCGATCAGATCCTCGGCGTCATAGTTCGGATCCGCCAGCTTAGGGTTCATAAAATAGCGGGCGAGGTTCTCGAGCTGATCGGCAAAGACATAGTCCGCCTTCGAGAAGACCACATAGGCGATCAGATCATAGTCGCCCTCGCGCTTGGTCAGCTCCAACGTCTGGCGCTCGCGCATCTTCAGGTATTGCAACTGGTCGACCTCGACCTCGATCCCGGTCTCCTCCATGAATTGCGGCAGGACCCTCTTGACCGCGTCGTAATGCGGGTGCGCCGGGAAGTTCACGACGAGGGTGGTGCCCTCATAAGGTTTGTAGGGGTTGGCCATGGCCAGCCCGGCCATCGCGATCCCGACGGCTGCAATCGCAGAGGTTGTGAGTGTTTTGAGCATCTGAGCCCTCCCTGAGTGATTTTTCTCGTTACAACGTGAGGCCGGTCTCGGCGTCGAAGATCCGGATATCCTCGGGCCGGACACCAAAGGTCATCGTGTCGCCCGGTCGCGCGCCCGGATCGCCGGTAACTTCCACTTGGATCTCCGCCCCGCCGCAACGGGTGACCAGGACAGATTGGGTGCCGAGATACTCCGAGACGACAAGGCCCAGCTCGATCGGCGCGCCGACACCCGGATCGGTCGAGAAGGCCGAGGGGCGGATGCCGGTGGTGACCCGCCGCGCCCCCAGTCCTGTCGCGCCCTGGTTCAGCCGCTGGGTGGTCTCGCCGGTCAGAGGCAGCAGATAGCCGTCGCCCCTGACCCAGAGCCGGTCGTCCTGCTGCACCAACTCGCCATCGAGGAAGTTCATGCTGGGGGTGCCGATAAAGCCCGCGACGAATTTGTTCACCGGGGCCTCGAACAGCTGTTGCGGTGTGCCTTGCTGCTGCACGATGCCGTCCGCCATGACGACAATCCGGTCGCCCAGAGTAATCGCCTCGATCTGATCATGGGTGACATAGATCATGTTCTTGTCGATGCGGTCGCGCATCTCGGCCAGTTCCGTCCGCATCCGGGCGCGTAGTTTCGCGTCGAGATTCGAGAGCGGCTCGTCGAACAAAAAGGTGCCCGCATCCCGCACCAGGGCCCGGCCCATCGCGACCCTCTGGCGCTGTCCGCCGGACAACTCGGCCGGCTTGCGTTCGAGCAGATGCGCGATATTGAGCATCTCTGCCACGCGTGTCACCTTGCGGGTGATCTCGGCCTTCGGCACCCGGGCGAGCCTTAGCGCGAAGGACATGTTCCGCGCGATGTTCATATGCGGGTAGAGCGCATAATCCTGGAACACCATGGCAATGTCCCGGTCTTTCGGCTCGAGGGTCGAGATCGGCCGGTCGTCGAAATAGATCTCGCCGCCCGACGCGGTCTCGAGCCCGGCGAGGATCCGCAGCGTCGTAGATTTGCCGCAGCCCGACGGCCCGACCAGCACGGTGAACTCGCCATCGGCAAAGTCCAGCTCGAGCGGCTGCAAAACCCGAACCGAGCCAAAGCTCTTCTCCAGCCGGTCCAGCACGATACGAGGCATGCCGGATCCTCCCATTTATCTTATTGTTATCGATAACACTGGCAAGAACGGCACATCGGCGCAAGCGCGATTGGCCAAGACCTACGTTAGCGCTAACGTAGGCGCGGCATGGAGCACAGCACGGTCAAAATCGAGGATGTCGCACGCGAGGCCGGGGTCTCGGCGATGTCGGTCAGCCGGGCACTGCGCGGGGTCGAAGGCGTCTCTGAGGCGACCCGGGCCAGAATTGTCGAGATTGCGGAACGGATGGGCTATGCGCCCAGCCGCCTGGCGGGGTCCCTGGCGCAGGCGACGTCCAATCTGGTCACGATCTCGGTCCCCACGCTGTTCGATGCGGTCTTCGCCGAAATCATCGGAGGGATGCGCGAGACCCTGACCCATGCCGGGCTGGAGACGATGATCGAAACCTCCGACTATGACCCCGCCCGCGAAGCCGCCTGGGTCGAGCGGATGATCACATGGTCTCCGGCCGCCGTTGTGCTGTCGGGCACGGACCATGCGCCGGGGACGCGAGCTCTGCTGCGCGCGACAGGCATGCCGGTGATGGAAGTCTGGGACACGGCAAAGGACCCGATCGACCTGTGCGTGGGCATCGATCACCACGTCATCGGGCGCGAGATGGGGGCGCATCTGGCCTTGCTCGGCTATCGCAACCCGGCCTGGATCGGCATCACGGCCGGACGCGACCCGCGGGCCGAGAAGCGCCGTGCCGGCCTGGCCGACGCCTTCGCGCAGGTACATGCGCGCCTGATCGAAATCCGCAGCGACGCCGCCCCCTCGTTCGAGGCAGGTTATGACGGCGCCCGCGCAGCGCTGCGTCACGACCCACGCCCGGATGTGCTGTGCTTCTTGAACGATCATCTGGCCTTCGGCGGCATGATGGGGTGCGAAGACGCTGGCCTCTCGGTGCCGGCGGATATCGGCATTGCCGGGTTCAACGGATTGAACATCAACAACGTCTTGCCCAGGCGGCTGACCACCTCGGTCACGCCGCGGGCCCTGATGGGCAAAACCGCCGCCCGCATGCTGGTCGCTGCCATCCGCGGAGTACGGGGCGAGACGCGGGTCGAGATGCCGGTGCGGGTCGAGCCCGGTCAAACGACCCGTCCGCGATTGACAAGCGACCGGCCCGCGTCCTAGCAGGATGATATCGATAACATTTGGCGTCTCCATGCCCGATCCGATGAGCGAGCATCGCAAAATCACCATGGCCGATGTCGCCCAGCTGGCCGGCGTCTCTCCGATGACGGTGTCGCGCGCCCTCAAACCCGGAACATCTGTCAACGCTGCGACTCGCGAGAAAATCCGCGCGGCCGCCGATCAGCTCGGCTATGTGGTGGACTTGACGGCGGCGGCGTTCTCCTCGCGCCGGTCGGGCTTTGTCGCGATGACGATCCCCTCGATCAACAACGCCAATTTCGCCGATACAGCGCGGGGTCTGACCGAGGGCTTGCAGGAAAGCGGGCTCGAACTGATGCTCGGCTATACCGACTACGACGTGGCCGAGGAGGAGCGCTTGGTCGAAGCCTTCCTGCGCCGCCGGCCCGAGGCCATCGTCGTCACCGGGGGCGCCCATACCGAACGCTGCCGGGCGCTGCTCCGCGGTGCCGCCGTGCCGGTGGTCGAAACCTGGGACCTGCCGCGCTTTCCGATCGACCGGGTCGTCGGCTTCTCGAATGCCGAGGCGGGGGCGCGGATCGCGCGTCACCTCTTCGATCAGGGTCACCGGCGGATCGGCTTTATCGGTGGCAATGGCGCGCGGGACACAAGGGGCGCCGACCGGCAGCGCGGTTTCCTGCAGGCGCTCGCGGCGTTGGGGTTGCCGGACGACCGGCAGGTCACCGACCTGGACCCGCCGATCACCATGCGCGAAGGCGCCCGCGCGCTGGAGCGCCTGCTCGGCCGATGGCCTGACACCACGGCGATTATGTGCGTTTCGGATCTGTCAGCCTTCGGAGCAATGAATGCCGCCTTGCGACGCGGGTTGCGCGTGCCGCAAGACCTGGCGGTGGCAGGGTTTGGCGCCTATGACGTCGCCGAACATGCCATGCCCGAGATCACAACCATCGACGCGCAGGCGCACCGGGTGGGTCACGAGGCGGCGCGGGTCATCCTGGCGGCGCTGGCCGATCCCGCGGCTCGGCCGGAGACGATCAATCTGGAGATCAGCCTGCTGGCGCGGGCCAGCACTGCAACCGATCAAGGGGCCGGGAATGTCTGATATCGCGCTGAAACTGAAGGCGGCCCGTGTGGCCCCGGTGGTCAGAACGTCGACCGAGGCCGCCGCACGGCGCGCGGTCGACCTGTTGGCGGAGGAGGGATTTGATCTCTTCGAGATCACGCTGACCACGCCGGGGGCGTTCGGGATCATCCGCGACCTCGCCCGCGACCCGGCGCTGACCGTTGGGGTCGGCACGGTGCTCAGCGTGGCGCAGGGGCGCGAGGCAATCGAGGCCGGCGCCTCGTTCGTGGTCTCACCCGCTTTCGTGCCCGGGCTGGTCGACGCGGGTGGGGGAGCGCCGGTGGCGCTCGGCGCTGCGACGCCAACCGAGGCCTTGCGCGCCCACGAGGAAGGGGCGTCCTTCGTCAAGCTCTTTCCAGCCGCACAGCTCGGCGGCCCGGGCTTTGTCAAGGCGCTGCGATCCGTCTACCCGATGATCGAGATCATGCCGACCGGCGGGATCGAGGCCGACAATCTCGCCGCCTATTTCGCGGCCGGGGCGGTCTGCTGCGGGATGGGTGGAAAGCTCGTCTCGGACGCAGCCCTGCAGGCCGGTGACGACGGGACCATCCGCACCGCCGCAAGGGCCGTCCGCGCGGCGCTGGTATGAGCGATATTCTCTGCCTGGGAGAACCCTTGGTCGAGTTCGTCCGGCTCGAAAACGGCACCTATAAACGCGGCTTTGGCGGAGACACGTCGAACGCAGCCATTGCGGCGGCCCGCCAGGGCGCCTCGGTCGGGTATCTGACGGTGCTGGGAGCAGACCGTTTCGGCGACTCGGTCCTCGATCTCTGGGCCCGCGAGGGCGTTGATGCCAGCAATGTGCGCAGAACCGCCGACGCGCCGACCGGGATCTATTTCGTCGATCCCCACCCGGAGGGTCGGTTCTTCACCTATTACCGTGCCGGATCCGCTGCCAGCCGGATGCGCCCGGACGATCTGCCGCTCGAGGCCATCCGGGCGGCGCGGTGCCTGCATGTCAGCGGCATCACCCTGGCCGTCTCGGACGATCTGCGCGCCACAGCCTTTGCCGCGATGGAGGCCGCGAGGCAGGCTGGGGCCGCCGTCTCGCTCGACACAAATCTCAGGGTGAAGCTGTGGACCATTGCCGAGGCGCGCGCCGTCACCCACGAGGCCATGCGCCTCGCCAGCGTCGCGGTGACCAGCATCGATGACAGTGCGCATCTGACCGGGTTGCAACAGTCTCAGGCGATTGCGGATTTCTACCATGACCTTGGCGTCGAAACCGTCTTGGTCACGATGGGCATGCAGGGCTGCCATCTCTCGGGCGCCGAAGGTGCGACAACGATCCCCGCCGCACCGGCCCGGCCGGTGGACTCGACAGGGGCTGGCGACAGCTTTGCCGGGGCTTATCTTGCATGGTGGCTGGAGACCGGCGACCCGGTGCTGGCGGGCCAGCGCGCCGCACGGGTCGCGGCAGGAACCGTCTCGGGCCTCGGCGCGGTCGATCCGATCCCACATCGCGCGGATGTTCTGGCGGCGGAGAGAGCGGCCGACGGGTGATCTCGAACGATCTCACCTCCGTCCCCAGGCGTTTTGACACCCATCAAACCATGCTGGCCGCCGCCGGGTTCAGGCGACCAGGACGTTGTCGGGGTCGAGATCGTCTTTTGAGACCCCCTGTACCCGGATTGTCTGGCCCGCATAGTCGAGCAGCACATCGGCGCCGTCCTGGGTGAATGTCACCTCCTCGAACGCCAAGCCGGTGTGGAGGATCTCGATCATATCCAGCTCGACATCGAATTCGCGGATCGTGTCATCGCCCGAGACCGCGTCAAAGCGGAACCGGTCGGCGCCCAGACCGCCGATCAGCATGTCCGAACCGCCGCCGCCGTGCAGAACGTCGTCACCCGCGCCGCCGACCAGACGGTCATCGCCATGCCGGCCCTGCAGGAGGTCGTCCCCCGCCCCGCCACTCATCAGGTCGGCCCCTGCGCCGCCCTTGAGACGGTCGTCCTGATCGGTTCCGGTCACCGCTCGGCGGGTCCAGGCGGCGCCTTCGCCCAGACTGCCCCCTCCGGTCAGATCATCCGCATCGACAATCTGATCGGCGACGTCAGTGCCGTCGACCCGCGCATTCGTGTCGAGGCCGGTGACCGCATCGCTGCCATAGGCCTCGCCATCACGGCCCAGCGCATCGATCTCGGCATCGCGCAGCAGCGCCAGCGCGTCTTCATAGGAGAGACCCGGCACCTCCTCGACCACCGGCTCGCCCAATTGCGGAACCACCGGACGCCAGTTTTCCAGATACTCACCCTCGCGGAAGACAGCATAGCTTTCGGCCACCACCGAGTGCTCGTGCGGGATATAGAGCCCGTTATTCACCGCCCCCGCCGGAAGCTCCCAGGCCATGTCGAGGCCCACGAGGAACTCCTTGGTCGTGTACTCCGCCGTCAGCCGGTCGGTGAAGATCATCCGCATGGCGACGAATTTCATGCTGGTGCCGGGCGAGGAATAGAAGCCCTCGGTTGCCAGCACGCCATCGATCATCTCCTTGGTGAAAAGGATCTTCTCGTTGGTGGTGAGGGTCAGTTCTGTCTGGCTCCAATCCAGCGGCGAAAAATCCCCATAGGTGAAGACCTGCTGACCCAGGCTGTCGGTTTTCACGAACTCCAGCGCGGTGCCCGACCAGATGTCGTCGGCGATGCCCTTGCCGTCATCCTCGCGATGTTTGCGCTTGATCGCCTTGCCGTCCTCCCATTCGACGCGGCTGAGATAGACCGCATCCTGATAGGCCAGCGGGATGTGCTCGCGCAGCACCGCCTCGTAATCGTCGGCGTTCTTCAGATCCTCGCGCCACAGGGCCACCAGACCGCCATTGGCGCTGTCGTCGACCAGGTCGATCTGCAGAGGCTGCTGGCGGATCGCCGGGGCATCGCCCTGCGCGCCCTCCTCGTCCCAGACCCGGCGGGCGCTGTAGACTTCCCCGTCGATCTCGATGTTGCGCCCGCCCAGCGGATTGCGGGTGGTCAGGTTGTCCGAGGTCAGGTTGACGATGTTCTGGTTCCACAGGTTATAGGCCGGGTTGTCGATGCCATGGACCAGGCCCGCGCCCTCGTGCAGCTCGACCCAGTCACCGCCCCAGGGGTCCAGCGGGTCCCAATAGCCGCGGCGATATTCCTGCCGGTCGCCCACTTTGAACCAGCTCTCATTCGCCTTGGCAAAGCCTTCGACATGGCTGTCGACCACGGTGATATCGGCGCTGGAGACCTTGAAGAAGAACCCGGCACGGGCGTCGAAGCCGTTCTCGTGGTCGCTGCCCAGCAGCAGGAAATCGCGGAAGATGTATTTCGAGGTATAGGTGGTCTTGACCCCCGCCTCGGCGATCTCCCAAGCGGTGAAATCGGTCAGATGCGAGTAGGCATCGTTGAATTTGCGCACAGAATCCAACGGATCGGTGATGATGCGAATACCCTCCTGCGCCGCAATCGCCTCGTTGCCGTCGAACAGGGTGATCGGCACGTCCTCGGCCGCGACCGTCTCGGCGCCATGGGCGATGTCGGCCATATCGTCCAGCTCAGAGGTCGAGACTTCCTTCAGATCCACACCGTTCTGCTGATAGCGGAACCCGGTGCGGGCCGAGGAATGGGCGACATTGTCGACCACCTCGATGGCGCGGGAATGCAGCCAGAAACCCACGCCCTCATGCCCGAAATTGTCGTTGAAATCGTCCGAGTCGTCATTGCCGGGTTCGGGCCGCGTGCCATAGGTGGTGAAGGTGGCGTTCCCCTCCCAACGACCAGTCTCGTTACCGCTTTCCGAGACGATGGCGGCCCCGTCGATGTCATAGGTGACATTGCCGATCAGATCGGCCTTCGAGTCGTGCTGCACGATCCCCCAACCGGGCGAGCCCCAGACGACATTGCCCTCGATCAGCGCGCCGCGGTCGTCGCCATACAGACGCGCATGTTCCTCGGCGCTGTGGCGCACCGAGTCTAGACGCCCGTCATTGTCGGTGTCGATCAGCGTGCCCAGCCCTTGATAGCCGTCGGGGTCGTCGATGGCGTGAATGTAGAAATCAGGGCGACCATCGCCGTCCTCGTCGATCGAGCCGCAATGGCAGATCGGATCGCCGGTGCGCGCGCAGGGGCCGATCATCCCACCCTCGGCGTCCATCTCGCCATGGTTATGATCATGGCCAACCCCGGCCATGTGGACATGCAGGGCATAGCGCCCGCGCATATTCTGGATCTCATCCGCCGGGGTGGTCAGCCAGGTATCCACCCCTTCGTCGAACAAACCATTGTCGTTGGCATCTTCCCAGAGCCGGTGGTTGAACTCGGTGCTGCCGGTGTCGACCTTGGTCTGGAAATCATCCAGTTCCTGGCTCTTGTCGGTGCGGCCAAGGCCAAAGAACGACGCGTTCTTCACGGTCACGTCGTCATTATGCATGAACATGACATGGCCGCGTTCGGTGACCAGATGGCCCTCTGCACCCGGATCCTCGCCGACGCTGACCGCCCGGTCGGCCAGACCGTCGCCGTTCTTGTCGGCCACCTCCGAGGACAGCGTGACATTGCGGGTGAGGTTGCCGACGCTGACCGTCAGTTCCTGCCCAGTCTCGGGATCCGCCGGGCCGCGATGGTCATAGTCGAGCGGCTCGTCGAGATGGACGATCATCTTGTCGCCGACCGTCTCGATCAAGGTGATGGTGCGAACTTCATCCTGGCTCTGGAACGCGCCATCGCCATCGCGGCCGAGATAGGCAGCGCCGCCCACGACCACTTGCTGGCCGGGTGCCCAGGTGGTCGCGCCCTCGGCCCAGGCATCGAGGGTCAATGTGCTGTCGCCGGCCCGCGGGCCGTGCAGCACCTTCATATGAGCCTCGACCTCTTGGCCCTTGATCACGACCTCGCCGCTGGCCACCAGACCGAGGGAAAGCTGCGAGGGGTCCCAATCATATCGGCCGAGAACCCCGTCCCCCTGAGAATGATCCTGATAATGGCCCGAGAAACCGGCGGGCGCGCCCTCGGCAAAGACAATGTCGACATCGCCATCGGTCGCGCGCGACGCCAGCACCTCCAATGTGCTGGTCGGCGCTGTGATCATGGTGTCGACGATCATCTTGGTCTGGGCATTCGACTCGGCGGTGAAGGTCAGCTTGCCATCGACGCGCACCATGAAAAGCTTGGCATTGCTCACGCCGTCATATTGGACCGCAACATCCTCGGGGATATGCACCAGCGCGCCATGCGAGGGGACCTTGCCGCCCTCCCAAGTCGCAGGATCGAACCAATCGCCGTCATTGACCGCCACATGCGTGGCGCGCGGGGCCTCGCCCTGCGCATTCACCGGAAAAAGGTCGAGCTGCGGGTTGCCGTGCCCCCCAGACGTGGTCGCTCCAACCATTGCTCCGCTCCTGCTCTCACATCATCTCACCCAGTGGAGGAAGATGCGCGAGCAGGCTTGCAGGCGATTTAAGGAACAGAATGAACACGGGTTTCACCATAATTTATTCGAGATGCCCGGACGGGGCGCCGCGGTTCCCGGCCTCGGCCCCGCTGCCCCCTTTTCTCCCCCAAAAACCCTGATAGGAATGTCTGACAAATATCGGGATAACCGAATGACACGGGAGGATGCCCATGCTGGGGCTGATGCAGGACTGGCCGCTTCGGGTCTCGACAATCATCGACCATGCGGCCCGGTTTCATACCGGCCGCGCGGTGCTGAGCCGTTCGATCGAGGGACCGATCACGCGCACCACATGGGGCGCGCTACACGGGCGCGCGAAACGGGTCACCCAGGCGCTGCGCCGCTTGGGCATCGCACCCGGCACCGTGGTGGGCGCCATGGCCTGGAACACGCAGCGGCATATGGAGGTCTGGTATGGCGTGCCGGGGGCGGGTGCCGTGCTGCACACGCTGAACCCGCGGCTGTCGGGCGAGCAGCTGACCTATATCATCAGCCATGCCGAGGATGCCTGGATCTTCATCGATCACGATCTCGTCCGCGTGCTGGAGCCTATTGCCGCCGATTTGCCGGGCGTCAAGGGCTATATCGTGATGACCGACCGGGCGCATATGCCCGATACCTCGCTGCCCAACGCGCTTTGCTATGAGGAGCTTCTGGACGCCGAGGATGGCGACACGGCCTGGGAACCAGTGGCAGAAGAGGCCGCCTGCGGGATCTGCTATACCTCGGGCACCACGGGCAATCCGAAGGGCGTGGTCTATTCCCACCGCTCGAACGTGCTGCACGCCATGGCGATGATCCAGCCGGATATGTTCGGCCTCTCCAGCAAGGATTGGGTGATGCCGGTGGTTCCGCTGTTCCACGCGAATGGCTGGTCGACCGGCTATGCGACGCCGATGGCCGGTGCCTCGATGGTGCTACCCGGCCGGCTGATGGACCCTGCCAGCCTGTGGGAGATGCTGGATCTGGGCGTCACCGTCACCGCCGCGGTGCCGACCGTCTGGCTGCCGCTGCTGGCGTATCTGAAGGAGACCGGCAAGACCCTGCCCTATCTCGACCGCGTGGTGATCGGCGGCTCCTCCTGCCCGCGCGCGGTGATCGAGGCGTTCCAGAACTCCTATGACGTCGAGGTGCTGCATGCCTGGGGCATGACCGAGACCTCTCCGCTGGGCAGTTTCTGCACCATGAAGCCCGAGGTCGCCGATCTGCCGCCCGAGGAGAAGATCGAGGTGCAGCTCAAGGTCGGCCACCCGCCCTTTACCGTCGATCTGGCGATCCGCGACGATGACGGCAATGCCCTGGAGTGGGATGATGAAACGCAGGGCCGCCTGATCATCCGCGGCCCGGCGGTGGTCGGCGAGTATCTCAAACAGGGCAAACCGGCGATCGATGCCGAGGGCTGGTTCGACACCGGGGATGCCGCGACGATGGACCAATACGGCTATGTCCGCATCACCGACCGGCTGAAGGATGTGATCAAATCCGGCGGCGAATGGATCAGTTCGATCGAGATGGAGAACGCCGCCGTCTCACACCCAGAGGTGTTCGAGGCCGCCGCCATCGCCATGCCCCATCCGAAATGGGACGAGCGCCCGGTGCTGGTCGTGGTGCCCATGCCCGGCAAATCGCCCACGGCGGACAGCATCGTCGATCTCCTCCGCCCGCATTTCGCAAAATGGCAATTGCCGGACGAGGTGCTGTTCCGCGAGGAGATCCCCCACACGGCCACCGGCAAGATCTCGAAGCTGAACCTGCGCAAAATGCTGACCGAGGAAGGCTATCGTCTGCCCGATCAATGCTAAGCCAGGGCCGGGCCCGAATGTCTCCGTGACAAGACTGCGCGGGCGCAGCATACTCAACCGGGAACAGACGGCTGCGGGGCTCGGGGGGCGAGATGACCGATCACACGATCAGAGGGTTTGGCGGACCTGAGAACCGGCCGAACTGGGATCTGGAGCGCTATCGCGCTCAGCCCGGCACAATCGTCGAGAGCAATCCCGACCGTGTCCGCCCGATCCACCCGGAATACACCGCCGAGGGCTGGGTCCTGTTCTGGATGTCCTTGCGCATGGCGCTCTGGTCGATCCTGACCCTGGGCATCTACCGGTTCTGGATGATCACCAAGCTGCGCCGCCACTACTGGGGCGGCATCACGCTGCGCGGCGACCCGCTGGAATATACCGGCCGGCCAATCGAGAAGCTGCTGGGCTTCCTGCTGGCGATGGTGTTCCTGGCGATCTATCTGGGCCTCGTGCAACTTGGCCTGACCTTTATCGGGTTTTCGGTCATCAGCGATGACGAGACCGTCGCGAACCTCGCGCTCAATCTCGGGCTGCTGGCCACGCTGCCGCTGATCTTCTTCGCGCAGTACCGCGCGATGCGATACATGCTGTCGCGCACCCGTTGGCGCGGGATCCGCTTTGGGCTCGAGCCGGGCGCCTGGGGCTATATGCTGCGCGCCATGCTATATTCGCTGCTGACGCTTTTCACCGCGGGGCTGGCCTATCCCTACCAGCATTTTAAGCTGGCCAAATACATGACCGACCGCGCCTGGTTCGGCGACCGGCAGTTCCATCAAGAGGGCAGTTGGATCTCGCTCTTTGCCTCCTGGATCTGGATCTACATTTTGGGCGGGTTCATCGCGCTGAGCCTCTTCACCTTCAGCCAGGCGACGGCCGAGAGCGATACGATGAGCCTCTTGATCGGCGCCCTGATCTATTTCGTCTCGGTGGTGATGTTCTACCTGACGATCATCCGCTATCGGTTCCACGCTTTTAAAATGCTCTGGTCGAGCAAGACATTGGGCGAGGATATCGACTTCGAGAGCGAAATGAAGGTCAGCAACGCGGTCGGCGTGTTTCTCACCGGCTCCATCGTGACCAGTATCGCCACGACCGTCACCGTCATTCTCGCCGCGGGTGTGATCGCGCTGTTGTTCTGGGCCGTCGGTCAAGACGAGTCAGTGGCTGTCTTTCAATCGATCATGACCGGGACCAAAAGCGCCGAGGAGATTGTACTCGAGGCGATCGAAAACCCCGCCATCAGCGTCGTCGTTGGCGGGCTCGTGGCGATGTATCTGTTGGTGCTGATCGTCGTTTTCGCGATCGGGCAGGTGTTCTTCACCCACCGGATCCTGCGCCGCAAGGTCGATACGATGGTTGTGCACAACCCGAACGCCCTCTCCCAAAGCCAACAGCGCGCCCATGACAGCGCGGCCGAAGCTGGCGGGTTCGCCGATGCGCTGGGCGTCGATGTCGGCGCCGGGTTCTGATACACTCACGTCCATCCGGATTCCACCTTCCGAAAAGCATATTTGAGGACATGTCATGACCGATGTACCGGTGCCGAACGAGACCACCCGCCCCCCGCAGATCAGCGCCTCGGACCGCGGCTTCCTGATGCGCTTTGCCGAGCAACGCAAGGTTCTGTTCAACCTGGCGCTGAGGTCCATGTTGCTGACGATCGTCACCCTGGGGATCTATCGGTTCTGGATGATCACGAAGCTGCGGCGGCATTATTTCGGCGCGATCCACATCTCGGGCGACCCGCTGGAGTATACCGGCAAACCGTTGGAGAAACTGCTGGGCTTTCTCGTCGCCATCGTGATCCTGGCGGTCTATCTGGGGCTGGTGAACCTGATGCTCACCTTCGTTGGCCTCTCGCTCGCCAATGACGATCCGGTCCTCTCGATTGCCGGGCTGTACCTGACGCTGTTTGCGACATTGCCGCTGATCTTCTATGCGCAATACCGCTCGACCCATTACATCCTGTCGCGGACCCGCTGGCGCGGCATCCGCTTTGGCCTGGTGCCCGGGGCGTGGGGCTATACTTGGCGCGGGTTGCTCTGGACGGGGCTGACCATCATCACTCTGGGACTCGCCAATCCCTATGCCCATTTCAAACTCGCGAAATACGTCACCGACCGGGCGCGGTTCGGCGATCAGAGTTTCGAGCAGGGCGGCCGTTGGACCATGTTGTTCGGCCCCTGGATGCTGATCTATGCCTTCATGATCCCAATGGGCCTTGGCGCCTTTCTGCAAGAAGCGATGCTTCCTGGCGGGCCACTCCTGACCGTGATCGGGCTTGTGGGGATCTATTTCGCGATCTTCCGCTATCAGTTCATCGCCTTCAAGAAGCTCTGGTCCGAGAAGCGCCTGGGTGGGGCGACCTTCGAGAGCCATCTCTCACCGCTCAATGCCATCGCGATCCTGCTGACCGGCGTGTTGGTGACCATCGTCGTCGTCATCGGGCTCAGCATTGTCGGCTTCATTCTGGTGCAAGGGGTCAATACGGCCTTCGATCTCGAACGGCTGATGGAGATCTCGACGGCCCAGGACTCGGTCGAGGCCATCGCCGCCCTGCTCGACAATCTGCCATCGATCCTGATCCTGCTCGCGATCTATTTCACCGCCATCGCGGTGCTGTTTGCGGTCGGGCAAGTTTACTTCACCCTGCGCATTCTGGCGCGTAAGGTGGAGACGATGCAGATCCACAATGCCATTTCCCTCGCCGAGGCGCATCAGCGCGGCCGCGACGAAGCCGGCGAAGCCGGTGGGTTCGCCGATGCGCTGGGCGTCGATGTCGGCGCCGGGTTTTGATGACGGCGCTCGACCAATATGCGCGGCTCGAAGCCGGGGCGCGCTATTTCGACGGGATATCCTCGAAGCCACAAGACGTGATTGTCAGCTTTGGCGAGCGCACGCTGGTGATCCACTCGTTCTCGGGCGGCATCAACGCCCATTGGCCGCTGGCCAGCCTGCGCGCGCTGGAGAGCTCGGACAGCACGACCTTCCAACTCGTGCCCCATCGCGACAGCGACGAGCGGCTTGTCCTCAGCGACCCCGATATGATGCGCGCGATCCGCGCCGTCTGCCCCGACCTGATGCGCCGCGAGGTGGATGGGCGCGGCGTGCGCCGGGCCCTGTTCTGGGGCGGAGGTGCGTTGGGCGCGGTCTTCCTGATGGTCTTCGTGATTGTTCCCGCCCTGGCCGGACAACTCGCCTATCTGATCCCGCCAGAGCGGGAACAGCAATTGGGAGATGCGGTGGCCAAACAGGTGCAATCCTTCCTGGATGTCACCGGCGAGGACGCCTATTGCACCGAGGCTGAAGGGCTCGAGGCCCTGGCCAAGATGACGGCGCGGCTGGAGCGGCAGAACGACCTGCCCTACCCGATCCGCGTGGACGTTCTGAACCACGAATTGGTCAACGCCTTCGCCATGCCCGGTGGCCGGATCATCCTGTTCCGCGGGCTGATCGACGAGGCCGAGACGCCCGAGGAAGTGGCCGGGGTCCTCGCCCATGAGATCGCCCATGTCGTCCACCGCGACCCAACCGTCGGCGTGTTTCGCGCGGCGGGGACGGCGGGCATCCTGGGCCTGCTGCTAGGCGATGTCTTCGGCGGTGCCATCGTGGTCGCGATGTCCGAGGCGGTGATCAATGCCAGCTATCAGCGCGAGGTCGAAACCCGCGCCGACGAGACCGCCTATCTCATGCTGGCCGAGGCCGGGCTGCCGAGCGCGCCGTTCTCGCAATTCTTTATCCGCCTCGCAGAGGAGCATGGCGATGTCGATGGCGTGCTGAAATACCTCGCCTCGCATCCGGGGCTGAAGGGCCGCGCCGCACGGGCGGCCGCGGCGGACGAGATCGGCGGGGCCAGCTTCACCCCGGTGCTGAACGACCGCGACTGGGTTGCGATGCGCGAGATGTGCGGCTGAGGCGGCTCAGGCCAGCCGATAGCGGGCTCTGGGACCGATCCGGCCCTCGACCCGAACCGCTCCATCGGCGACCTGCCAGATCAGGGTCGCCAGCACGTTCCGGGACGCGGCGGGCAGCAATTCGGGGGCAAGATCGACATAGATCCGGCGGGTCAGCGCCTCGGGCTCAGCAGGGCCGTCCGACAGCGCGGTCAGGATCTGCTGCGCCCGCTGCCGCCGATGTGCAAGCTGATGGGACAGCATCGCGGCCGGGTCGCGCACCGGCGCGCCATGTCCCGGCAGGTAGAGCGTATCGGCGCGCGCCGCCAACCGCTCCAACGAGGCCATGAACGCCGCCATATCGCCCTCGGGCGGCGAGACCAGGGTGGTCGCCCAGCCCATCACGGTGTCGCCCGTGAAGACGACCCCGGTGCCTTCCAGCGCAAAGCTCAGATGGTTCGAGAGATGCCCGGGCGTGTGGAGCGCCCGCAGCGTCCATCCCGCGCCCACGACCGTGTCACCATCGGCGAGGCCGTGATGCGGACGGAACCCGCGGTCTCCGCCCTCCCCTCCGCCAAGGTCACTGGCCCCGGCCAAGTCGCGCATCACCTCTGTCATCCCCGATCCGTGCGGGCCGAAGGCATGGGTCTCGGCACCCGAGGCCTCGGCGAGGCCCGGCGCCCCGGCGCTGTGGTCGACATGGGTATGGGTGACCAGGATTCGCGCGATCCTGCCTCCCGCGGCCCGCAGGATCGCGTCGCGATGGGCGGGATCCTCCGGCCCCGGGTCGATCACCGTCAGGTCGTCGCCCTGCCCCACCAGATAGGTCTGCGTCCCGGTGAACGTCATCGGCGAGGGGTTGCGGCAGGTGATGCGCCGCACCGCCACGCCGGGCACCGCGATCTCCTCGGCCACGCCATAGGTGACGCTGGTGTCTCGTTCGAACGGGTCTGTCATCGGCGCGTTCCGCTTGCCTGCCCGCCTCGGGGCCCATAGCTTCTGTTCATGCTCGGCCTCGGTCCTCTCCTCAAGCCCTACTTGCCGCGGAGCCTGTTCTGGCGGGCCTTTCTGATCCTGGTGCTGCCCATCCTGCTGCTGCAACTGGTTGTCGCCTCGGTTTTCATCCAGCGCCATTACGACGGGGTGACGGCGCAGATGGCCGGATCGATCGCGCGCGAGCTGAACTTCGCCCTCGCCCGGGTGAACCGGGCCGAGACCATCGAGGATGCCCGCGCCGCCCTGGACGAGATGCGCCTGCCCTTCAACTTCGAATTTGGGCTGGATGAGGAGGAGGCGTTGGTGCCCGACGAGACGCGGGCCCTGTTCGATGTCACCGGCTCGGTGATCGTCGAGACCCTGCGCACGCAACTGGCCGCCTCCTTCGCCGTCGACCTGGTGACATTTCCGAAACATGTCGATGCGCGCATTGCCTCGAACAAGGGCGTCCTGCGGGTCCTCATCCCCCGCCGGCGCATGAACGCCGCCAATCCGCATCTGCTGCTGGTCTGGATGACGGTGACGGCGCTGGCGCTGACGGCCGTGGCCACGATCTTCCTGCGCAATCAGGTCCGACCGATCCGCGAGCTTTCGCGCATCGCCATGGCCTTTGGCCGCGGCCGGAGCCTGCCATTTCGCCCCTCCGGCGCCGAGGAGGTCCGCCGCGCCGGGGCGGCCTTCCTCGACATGCGCAGCCGGATCGAGCGGCAGATGGAAAGCCGCACGCGCATGCTATCGGGCGTCAGTCACGATCTGCGCACCCCGCTGACCCGGATGCGTCTGGCCGTTGCGGTCGCCGAACCGGGGCCGGAGATGGAGGAACTGTCGGCCGATATCGACGAGATGGAGCGGATGCTGGAGGCGTTCCTGGCCTTCGCCCGCGGCGAGGAGGGCGAGGCCCCTGCCCCCGTCTCACCCGTCGACCTGGTCGAGGAGGTCGCCGCCGACGCCCGCCGGCACGGCGCCGAGGTGACGGTGTTCTCGCAGATCGAGACACCGGACCGCAGGCAGATCACCATCAAACGTGCCGCGATCAAGCGGTGCCTCGGCAACCTCGTGGATAACGGCGCGATCCACGGCACCCACGTCGCCCTGGGGACCCGGCTGACCCGGCGCTATGCCGAGTTCACGGTCGAGGATGACGGCCCCGGAATTCCACCGGAGCGCCGCGAGGATGTCCTCCGCCCCTTTGTCCGGCTGGATGAGAGCCGCAATCAGGATCTCGGCGGCGGGGTCGGGCTCGGCCTTTCGATCGCGCTCGAGGCGGTGCGCGCCCATGGCGGCTCACTGACCCTGGAAGACAGCCCCTCGCTGGGCGGGCTGAAGGTCAGCGTGGTCCTGCCGCGCTGACCGCCCCGGCGTCAGGCGAAGGCTTCCTCTTCGCTTGCGGGTCCGGTCGTCAGGTTCTCCCACGCGCGGCGCAGGAATTCGGGCCGGAGCTGCGGCGCGACCCCCTCGTAGGTGCAGATCGAGACGGTTTGCTCGCACAGGAATTTCGGGTGGAACGAGCTGTAGGCCCGCCCACTCGCGCCATAGAGATCGAACAGGACATAGGCGAGAATATTCTCATCCGCCTGCAAGCCGAAGGCCTGAGCGGTCCGCAGGAAGATCCGGATGAACGTATCGCGGTTCGGCCGATCAATCAGGATTTTGTGGCGCAACCGGCGCAGCGCAGCTTCATCGACCAGCGCTTCCGGCGTTTTGTTGGTCGAGAACACAACCAACAGCTCGAACGGCACTTCGAATTTCCGACCGGATTGCAGAGCGAGGTAGTCGAGCCGTTTCTCGAGCGGGATGATCAAACGGTTGACGATTTCCTGCGGCGTCTCGCGTTGACGGCCGAAATCGTCGACCACGAACACCCCGCCATTCGCTTTCATCTGCAGCGGCGCGGTATAAGTGCGGCTGTCCGGCGAATAGCTGAGATCGAGCATGTCCAGCCGCAACTCGCCACCTGTGATCAACCCGGGGCGTTTGCACAGCGCATAGCGTTGATCATAGCTGAGATTGTTGCGCAGGCCCTGGACCACTTCGTGCCCTCCGGCGACCGGCACATGGACCTCGGGATCGAAGACCCGGATGATCTGGTTGTCGATGGCGACCACGTAGGGCACCAGAATATAGTCCTGATACGCCTCGCAGAGCGCTTCGGAAATGGTCGATTTCCCGTTGCCCGGCGGGCCATAGATCAGCATCGACGCCGCCGAGTTGGCCGCCGGCCCAAGCTTTTGCATCAGCCCCTCGGGGATCACCAGGTTCCGGAACACATGATCGAGCCGCTGACGGCTCAGCACCTCGTCGCGCACCGGCTGGGCGGCCATCACCTTGACATAGCTCTCCAGCGTCACGGGGGCGGCGCCGGTCCAGTCCGAAAAGCTCAGTGCCTCCTGCGCCCAGGCCCGCCCTTTGTTGGTGAGGGCGTATTTCATCTCGGCATTCATATTGGCGCCGGGTTGGCCCAGTTTCTGGACCAGGGCCTTGTGTTCCGCCATCTCGACGATCTGCTCGATCACCCGGACTGGCAGTTTCATCGCCAGGCTCATGGCCGAGGGACGTTCGATCCCATGTCTGAAAACGGTCTTGATCAGCAGGTCGATCAAATAGGTCGGCTCCAGCCCGGTATCCGCGAGGCTGCGCGGCGACTGCGCTGCCGGAAAGCGGCCGGGTGTGCCCGGAGACGGAAGACGGTTATCGAGCAGAGACATGTTCACCCCAACAGATTCTGGTCGCCCTCACAACTGAAGGAAGAATGGAGCAAGAATGCGGCAAGGCGCGCACAGTTACGCCAGGTTTCCCCGCCGATCAATGCATTTTGTTTCCGTTTGGAACAGTTCGCTCGGGCTGGAGCAAAACGATGTCGTTGTTCTCATCACTTAGCCCAAGTGTTAACACTTCTGACATGAACGGTCCGATCTGGCGCGGCGGGAAATTGACCACCGCCAGCACTTGCCGGCCGATCATCGTCTCGGCCGTATAATGCGCTGTGATCTGCGCCGATGTCTTGCGCTCGCCGATCTCGTCCCCAAAGTCGATCCACAGCTTCAGAGCCGGTTTGCGCGCCTCGGGAAACGGCTCGGCGCGGAGGACGGTGCCCACCCGGATGTCAACCTTCAGAAAATCGTCAAAGGTGATTTCGTCGCTCATCTGCTCCTCTCTCAGCCCCGAAGTGCCCGCGACCGGGCCGCCGCAGCCGCGACGGTGCGGCGCGCGAGATCGGGCAGTTCGGCCATCAAGATCTCCAGCCCGGCGGCGGTGGTGCCCCCCGGCGATGTGACATTGACCCGGAGGTCCGCCGCGCTTTCCTCGGCCTGAGCCGCGAGGGCACCGGCGCCGGAGACGGTCGCACGGGCCAGTTGCATGGCCAGATCACGCGGCAGCCCTTCGGCCTCACCCGCCGCGGCCATCGCTTCGATCAGATGGAACACATAGGCCGGGCCCGAACCGGACAGGCCGGTGACCGCATCCATCTGCGATTCATCCTCGAGACGCACGGTCTGGCCAACCGAAGCCATCAGAGCCTCGGCCCGGGCCAGGTCCTGCTCGCCGGCCGCGTTGTTGCCGATCAGGGCGGAGATCCCCTGCCCGACCGCTGCCGGCGTGTTCGGCATCGCCCGAACGATCGGAGTGTTGGGCCCGAAGATCTCTTCAAAAGCCGTCAGGGGCGTCCCCGCCGCGATCGAGAGAACAAGCGTCTCGCCCCCACCCATGGCCGCCAGCGAAGGCACCGTTTCGGCAATCATCTGCGGCTTCACAGCAATGATCACCACGTCGGCGGCTTTGGGAAGCGGAGGATTCACGACCACCCCGGCTTCAGCGAGCCACGGGCGTGGCACAGGATCGAGCACGGTGACCGATCCAGCCTTCAAGCCTGCCGACAGCCATCCTTGCAGCAACGCGCTGCCCATCTTTCCGCATCCGAGCAGCAAAACCGAGTTGATGCCGGCGAGCGCCTGCTCCTCCACGTCGATACCCCCGTCGAAAATTGTGGGCAG
>JBCBIS010000047.1:19427-23346 GCA_038524325.1 Pseudomonadota bacterium | reverse complement strand
GCTTGCGGCGATCGAGAGGCTGACGGTCACCCACGCGCCCCCCGTCGCCATCCGGATCGAAACGGTTTGACCCGGTGCGCGGGGCATCCGCCCGCCACCGTCACACTGCCGTAGTTTCCCGGTCGCTTGCGCGACGCAGCGGCGGGGCATATAGGAGCGGCACTTCGGGCGGCGCCCAGCCGTCCAAACAGAGGAGGACCCGCCCCATGACCGATGCCCCCCAGGATCCCGCGCAAGTGATCTTCGAGGACCGGATGCTCAGCCTCGGCCTCGCCCGTGTTTCCGAGGCAGCCGCCATCGCCTCCTCACGCCTGATCGGGCGGGGGGACGAGAAAGCCGCCGATGCCGTGGCGGTCGAGGCGATGCGCAGCCAGCTCAACATGCTCGACATCAAGGGCACCGTTGTGATCGGCGAGGGCGAGCGCGACGAGGCGCCGATGCTCTATATCGGCGAGGAAGTCGGCAGCGGCACGGGGCCCGAGGTGGATATCGCCCTCGACCCGCTGGAAGGCACGACGCTCACCGCCAAGGCGATGCCCAACGCTATCACGGTGATCGCCATGGGCCCGCGGCATTCCATGCTGCACGCGCCGGATGTCTATATGGACAAGCTTGCCATCGGCCCGGGCTTTGCCGACGGGGTGGTCACACTGGACATGGCACCGAAGGAGCGGATCGAGGTCTTCGCCAAGGCCAAGGGCTGCTCACCCGCGGATGTCACCGTCTGCATCCTGGAACGTCCCCGCCATGCCGACCTGATCGCGGAAGTCCGCAGCACCGGCGCCGGGATCCGCCTGATCACCGATGGCGATGTCGCGGGCGTGATGCATTGCGCCGAGCCGGAGATCACCGGGATCGATATGTATATGGGCTCGGGCGGCGCGCCCGAGGGGGTGCTGGCTGCGGCGGCTCTGAAATGCATGGGCGGCCAGATCCAGGGCCGGCTGCTGTTCCGCAACGATGACGAAGTGGGCCGCGCCCGGAAGGCGGGCATCGAGGATCTCGACCGCATCTATGCCAAGGACGATATGTGCCGGGCGGATGTGATCTTTGCCGCCACCGGGGTCACGAACGGCTCGATCCTCACCGGTTGCCGCCGCGAGGGTGCCTTTCTGAACACCGAGACGATCCTGATGCGCTCGCGCACCGGCTCTGTGCGCCGCATGTCGTATAAGACACGCGACTTCTAAGCACCACCCCACGTTGCCGAGAGGCAACAGATCGGATTTCCACGGCGGGTTTCGATGAAATCCGCCACGCGCATACCCATGTCTAAGTCACTGAAATCATTTTATCTAAGGAGAACAGATGACGCGATATGTCGGCTTCGACACGCAGCAACCACATGGCACCACGTCTCGCTCCGGCGCCCCCGGACCAAGGTTTGAACGCCCAGATGGTTCTCGAAGTTGGCTCGCGGTTCTGTTTCTTCTGTTCTGGCTGGCCGGATGGTCGATTGCTATTGTGGCGGTCGCGCTGGTCCTCACCGGCCTCAGCGCCAAATCCCTCGGCTTTTGGGTCCTGGCCTGCTGGCTGGGCGCGGCGATCATTGGATGGGTGATCGCCGCCAGGGTTCTCGGACTGGTCTGGACCGGGCTGGCCTATGGCGAGGCCATGGCACGGATGCGTGGGGAGGCGGGCGGATGAGGCGGTTCTGTCTGAAGGCCCGACTGCGCCTCGCCTTTCTGCTCCTCTGGTTCGGAGGGTGGGGGCTGGCCGTCTCGGTCCTGGCCCTGCCCCTGGCGGGAACCCGTATGGACAGCGCCCTGGTGTCGCCGGAGATACTTCTCGCAGCGGCAGGGCTCGAGTTGATGGCGGCGCTGGCAATCCTGGCCGTCCTGCTCCGCGCCGCGCTGCCATGCGGGTGCACGCACTGAAACCAGGGCTTGGCGGAAACGCCGGGATCGTCCATTGAGACGCTATGTCAGGCACAGCATTCCTGGGGGTGGAGCGATCCGCTCTGGCCCATCGATGGACCGGTCCGGGCGCGGAGGTCGAGCGTATGGGCCTCGCGATCGCTCAACGGGCGGGGCTGCCCGAAATCGTGGGTCGGATCCTCGCCCTGCGCGGAGTCGCGCCTGAGGCGGCGCAGGGATATCTCGACCCAACCCTGAAGTCGCTGATGCCGGACCCCTCGGTGGTGACCGATCTCGACCGGGCGGCGGAGCGGCTGGCCGAGGCGGTGATGCACCAGCAGAGGATCGCGGTCTTCGGCGATTACGATGTGGACGGCGCCGCCTCGACCGCCCTGCTGCTGGATTGGCTGCGCGCACTGGGCCTGGCGGCCACGCCCTATATCCCGGACCGGATCGACGAGGGCTATGGCCCAAATGTCCCGGCGATGACCGAGCTCGGGAAAACACATGACCTGATCCTCTGCGTCGATTGCGGAACGCTCAGCCACGAGCCGCTCGCCGCCGCGCGGCAGGCGGGCGCCGATGTTCTGGTCATCGACCACCACCTGCCGGGAGAAACCCTGCCGCCCGCACTGGCCGTTGTGAACCCGAACCGGCCGGATGATGCCTCGACCCTCGCGCATCTCTGTGCGGCGGGGGTGGTGTTTCTACTGCTGGTGGCGGCCAATCGGTGCCTGCGCGGCAAGGGGGTTTTTGCCGAGCGGCACGAGCCGGATCTGCGCCACGCGCTCGACCTGGTGGCAGTTGCGACGGTGGCGGATGTGGCACCGCTGATCGGTTTGAACCGGGCCTTTGTGCGCCAGGGGCTGAAGGTGCTGGCGGGGCGCGGGCGACCGGGCCTCGCCGCCCTGGCCGATACCAGCGGGTTGAGCGCGCCGCCCAGCTCGCGCGATCTCGGCTTCGCCATTGGGCCGCGGATCAATGCCGGCGGACGGATCGGACAGGCAGATCTCGGCCTCAGGCTGCTCACGGCCCAAAGCGCGGCCGAGGCCGAAGCTCTCGCGGCCCGCCTCGACGCCCTGAACCGCGAGCGGCGCGCGCTGGAGGCTCAGGTTCTGGATGCGGCCCTGGCCCAGGTCGAGACCCGCGATCAAGCCGCTCCGCTGATCTGGGCTGCGGGCGAGGGCTGGCATCCCGGCGTGGTCGGCATCGTCGCCAGCCGCCTGAAGGAACGGTTCAACCGCCCCGCCGTGGTGATCGGCATGATGAACGGCGAGGCCAAAGGGTCGGGCCGGTCGGTCTCGGGCATCGATCTCGGCGCCGCAGTGGCCGAGGCGGCACGGACCGGGCTGTTGCTGAAAGGCGGCGGTCACAAAATGGCCGCGGGGCTGAGCGTGGCGCCTGATCGGATCAGCGCGGCGATGGAGGCGATCTCTGTCCATCTGGCAGCACAAGGCGCGGGCCAGGCCGGGCCGCAGGACCTTGCCATCGATGGCGCCGTGATGCCGGCCGCGGCAACGCCTGACCTGGTCGAGACCATCGAGGCCGCCGGCCCGTTCGGCCCGGCCAACCCTGCCCCCAGGCTGGCCCTGCCGCGGGTCAGGCTGGCGCATCTGAAACCCGTCGGCCAGGGGCATGCCCAATTGCGCCTCGCAGGGCCCTCTGGCCCGACACTTGAGGCGATCGCCTTTCGTGCCGCAGAAACCGGTCTGCTGGCCTTGTTCGAGCAAGCACGGCAGAGCGACAGCCCCCTGCACCTCGTGGGGCAGCTGGAGATCGACGATTGGGGCGGACGGCGCCGGGCCAAGCTGCGCGTCGAGGACGCAGCAACACCATGAACACGATTCCGGCTTGCATGCCCCCCGGCGCTCGGCTATGACCCTCGCCACACCCGCTGAGCGCCCTTCGTCTAGCGGTCTAGGACGCCGCCCTTTCACGGCGGAAACACGGGTTCGAGTCCCGTAGGGCGTACCACATCCCGGCGTGTTCTCTCGAAAATTGCCTTCATTATCCGAAAGCCATAGCGCATGAGAGCGCTTGCTAGACCGGTGGCCTCATAACCA
>JBCBIS010000047.1:0-19417 GCA_038524325.1 Pseudomonadota bacterium | reverse complement strand
CATAACCAGGCGCTGAAAATCTTCCACACAATTACGCAAAATTAAGACGCATCTCGAAATACTTTCGCTGAAACAACCGCAAATTCGCCCGAGTCTTGCCACCTCGATCATGGTATTTCTGGGTGAGGAGGCCGAGAGATGTGCCAGTATTGCCGCGAAGCCAAGATCGACGATGGCGCCGCCCCGTTCGGCTTCGAGGCGTTGGAGACGGACTTCACGCTGACCGGCTATACGATCCCCGACGACGCTACAACCGGGGCGAGCATCGCGGTCGGCAGCACCCGAACGGACCGGCTCGACTATCGTGGCGATGCGGATTGGTTTCAGATCAGACTCTCCGCCGGCCAGACCGTTCAGATTGATCTCGACGGGACCGGCGCCGATGCGTTGGAGGACCCCTACCTCCGGCTCTTCGATGCAAACAGCACCCTCGTGGCGCAAGACGATGATGACGGGCCGGGCCTGAACTCCAGCCTCGTCTTTACCGCCGGGAAAGCGGGCACCTATTTCGTCGAGGTGGACAGCTTTGCCGATACCTATGACGGCGACTATCGGCTCCGCGTGGCCGAGGTGGAAGCACCCAGCCTGATCGACGTGGTCAAGGGCCGCACGGCGCTGGATACGTCCGACCCGGTCTATGTCTATTTCGCCGAGTCCGGCGACCGCTATGTCTCCGGCTCCAACATCTATATCGCGAATGGCGTCAACAGCTATGAGCGCGGGCAGCTCTGGTCGATCTTCGAGGGTGTCGAGACCTTTGTCGATATCGACTTTCGGATCACCACCAATCGGGGGCAGGCCGATCTGGAATGGGCGACTGATGGGATCGGCAGCTCGCTGCTCGGGTTCTTCTACTTCCCGACGGCCAGTGGACAGGGCGGCTATGGCCTTCTGAACGATGCCGTCTCGTCATGGAGCGATCAGCCGGGGGGCGGGCTGGACGATGGCGGCTTCATGTACGGGGTCGCGATCCACGAGCTCGGCCACGGTCTCGGCCTGGGGCATACGCATGACAGCGGCAATGGCACCCGGGTGATGCAGGGGGTCTCACACAGCCGCAGCTATGGCGATTTCGAGCTGAACCAGACCGTGTTCACCGCGATGAGCTATATTGATGGCTGGGAGACGGGGCCGAACGGCCTGCCTCCCGGCCGGGATTATGGGTATAGCAAGACCTTCGGCGCAATCGACATCGCGGCGCTGCAAGAGGTCTATGGCGCCAACACGACCCATGCGCGCGGCAACGATATCTACCGTCTCGACAATCAGAACGGACGGGATACCGGGTATGAAGCGATTTGGGATACCGGGGGGTTTGACACCTTCCTCTATGAGGGCTCCCGGGACGCCACGATCGACCTGCGCGCCGCGACCCTCACGTATCGCGAGGGCGGCGGCGGGTTTGTCAGCTCGGTCGACGGGGTGCATGCCGGTCTGACCATCGCCAATGGCGTCGTGATCGAGGCGGCAGAGACCGGCTCCGGCAACGATGTGTTGGGCGGGAACGGCACCCACAACACCCTCTCCGCTGGTGCCGGAGATGACAGCCTCCGCGGCTATGGCGGAGACGATGTGCTCGAGGGCGGGGCCGGTGCCGATTTCATCAATGGCGGGGCGGGAGAGGACACCGCGAGCTTCGCCGCGGCCCGCGCCGCTGTGGCGGTCGACCTCGAAACCGGGAAAGGCACGCGGGGCGATGCGGCGGGCGATCGATATATTGGCGTTGAACACCTCACTGGCGGGTCGGGCCATGACGACCTGCGCGGCGACGACCTGCTCAACCGGTTGAGCGGCGGCTCCGGCAATGATGCGCTGTTCGGGCGCCAGGGAGATGATCGGCTGGAGGGGGGCGCGGGCAACGACCGGCTGTTTGGTAATTCTGGCGCGGATACGCTGATCGGCGGCGGCGGGCATGACCGGTTCATCTTCTACGCCGCCAGCGACAGTGGACCAGGCAGCGCGAACCGGGACAAGATCGTCGATTTCGGGGTTGGCAATGACAGGATCGACTTGAGCCGCCTATTCGACGACGCGGAAACCTCACGCGATGACAAGCTCACCTTCCTGGGGCGGGTCCAGTTTTCCGGCGAGGGCGGGGAGTTGCGCCACTATCAAAACGCGGCGGCGGATCTGACGATCATCGAGATGGATGCCACGGGCGATGGGGTCGAAGATTTGCAGATCGAGCTTAAGGGGCTGTTCGAGCTGTCAGGCGCGAATTTCATCTTGTGACTAAGGGGAGAGGTGCCGCGGTGGCGGCACCTCGCATGGATCACCGGCTCAAGCGGCCAGTTTCTCGGCTTCGGCTTTCACCTCGGCCATGGCTTCTTCGGCACGGGCCTGCAGGATCTCAAACGCCTTGCGCTGAGCGGTCTGGGCCATGTCGACGACTTCTTTCATGTCGGCGAAGCTTTTCTCGGCCATCTCTTTCATCTCAGCCATCTTGGCGGTCGCGGCTTCTTGGGTCAGCGCTTCGGGCTTGAATGCGGCGAGGTCGGCTTTGGTCTTGGAGACAGCTTCCTCGAACAGCGCGGTCTGACGGGCGAAGACGGCCTGATAGCCTTCCAGGGCGGCGCGGTTGGCCTCGATCAGGGCGGCGACGTTCTTCTCCTGCGCCTTGGTGAAGGCTTTGGGGTCGAAGAATTGGTCGAAGTCCTGCAGCTTGAAGAAGGCGAAGGGGTCGGTTTTGACGGTTTTCTTGGCAGCGGGCATGTCAGGTCCTTTCGGGTGGCTTCGTTTGCTTCACGAGCAATCTATGTTGCGCTGCACAAAATTGCAAGATGAATTTGTGCAACGCAACAAAACCGCCAGGAGCATCCCAACTCCGTCCTGAATTTCTTATATTTTTCTGATAGTAAGCCTCATCCCGCAAAGGCGATCAGAAGATCTTTCGCATCCACCTGCGCCCCGGCCGGCGTCACGACACGTTCGATCACGCCGTCCCGTTCGGCGTGAATCGCGGTTTCCATCTTCATCGCCTCCAAGGTCAGCAACAGGTCTCCGGCATGCACATTCTGCCCGGGCACCACCGCAACCGAGCCGATGACGCCCGGCATTGGCGAGGCGACATGGGCGGGATTGCCCGGCTCGGCCTTCTCGGCCCGGTGTGCTTCATGGGTAAAGCGCGCATCCTCAACCCGGATGGTGCGCGGCTGGCCGTTGAGTTCGAAGAACAGCTTCACCTCGCCGTTCTCATCGGGCTCCGAGATGGCCTGGAGCTGGATGACGAGTGTGACGCCCGGGCGCAGTTCGACCTGGATCTCCTCACCCGGCTCCATGCCATAGAAGAAGGTGGGCGTCGGCAGCACCCGCATCGGGCCGTAGTCGCGCCGCTGGCCCATATAGTCGAGATAGACCTTGGGATACATCAGGTAGGAGCAGAGATCCTCATCATCCACCGTGACCCCGGGCATCTGCTCCTCGGCCTCGGCGCGGGCAGCCTCCAGATCCACGGGCTCCATCAGGCTGCCCGGGCGCATGGTGATCGGCGCAGCGCCCTTGAGCACCTTGGCCTGCAGCACCTCCGGGAACCCGCCATGGGGCTGTCCGACCTCGCCCTTGAAGAAGGTGACGACCGAGTCCGGGAAGGCGATGTCCACATCCGGGTCGAGCACATCCTCGACCGAATGGCCTCCAGCCACCATCACCAATGCCAGATCGCCCACGGTCTTTGCGATCGGCGTCACCTTGATCACATCGCCGAACATGTGGTTCACAGCGGCATAGGCGCGGACCACGTCGGCCCAGCGGTCCTCCAGCCCCATGGCGCGGGATTGGGCACGGAGATTGGTGACCTGCCCGCCCGGCATCTCGTGCAGATAGACTTCGGAATTGCCCGAGCGCAGGTCGCTCTCGAAAGGTGCATACATCCGGCGCACCCCGTCCCAATAGGCCGAGATCTCGCGCACTGCCTCAAGATCCAGCCCGGTGGCCCGCGGATGCGCCTGCATCGCCGCCACGACCGAGCCCAGCGGCGGCTGCGAGGTCAGGCTCGCAAAGGCATCCATGGCGCAATCCACCGCATCCACCCCGGCCTCGGCCGCAGCCAGGATCGACGCCGCCGAGATCCCGCTGGTGTCATGGGTGTGGAAGTGGATCGGCAGCCCCACCTCCTGCTTCAGCGCATCGACCAGGGCCATGGCGGCATAGGGTTTCACCAGCCCGCCCATATCCTTGATGCAGAGCACATGGGCGCCGGCCGCCTCCAGCTCCTTCGCCATCGAGACGTAGTAGTTCAGCGCATATTTCGACCGGTTCGGATCGTGGATATCGCCGGTATAGCAGACCGCCGCCTCACAGATCCGTCCGGTCTCGATCACCGTATCCATTGCCAGGCGCATGTTCTCGACCCAGTTCAGGGGATCGAAAATGCGGAAGATATCCACTCCCGTCTCGGCCGCCTGCCGCACGAACAGCTGGACCACATTGTCCGGAAGGTTGGTATAGCCGACCCCGTTCGAAGCGCGCAGCAGCATCTGGGTCAGATGGTTCGGCATCCGCGCCCGCAGCTCGCGCAGCCGCTGCCAGGGGCACTCCTTCAGGAAGCGATAGGCCACGTCAAACGTCGCCCCACCCCAGCACTCCACCGAGAACAGCTCCGGCAGGTTGGTTGAATAGGCATCCGCCACCGCGATCATATCGGTCGAGCGCATGCGGGTGGCGAGCAAGCTCTGATGCCCGTCGCGCATCGCCGTGTCGGTGATCAGCAGGCGCTGCTGCGCCTTCATCCAATCGGCCACCGCCTGCGGCCCCTCGCGGTCCAGTTTCTGCTTGAGGCCTGCCGCGGGCTCGACCCAAGACGCGGGAGGTCTGGGCGGGCGGGCGTCGGCCGCAGGCCGCGGTCGTCCGTCCGCCTCCCGGTTCCCGTTCACAGTCACATCGGCGATATAGGTGAGGATCTTGGTCGCCCGATCGCGCCGCTTCTTGAACTCGAACAGCTCGTGCGTCGTGTCGATGAATTTGGTGTGATAGCTGAGATCCAGGAAGGTCTGGTGCTGCAGCAGGTTCTCAACAAAGACGAGGTTCGTTGCGACCCCCCGGATCCGGAACTCGCGCAAAGCCCGGTCCATCCGCTTGATCGCCTCATCCGGTGTCGGCGCCCAGGCGGTCACTTTCTCCAGCAGGCTGTCATAATAGCGCGTGATCACCGCGCCGGAATAGGCCGTGCCGCCATCCAGACGGATCCCGAACCCCGTCGCCCCGCGATAGGCGGTGATCCGGCCATAATCCGGGATGAAGTTGTTCTGCGGGTCCTCGGTAGTGATCCGGCATTGCAGCGCATGGCCCGAGAGCGTGACATCCGCCTGGCTCGGCGTGCCCGTCGCCTCGGCGATGGTCGCGCCCTCGGTGATGCGGATCTGCGCCTTGACAATGTCGATCCCGGTGACCTCTTCGGTCACGGTGTGCTCGACCTGAACCCGGGGATTGACCTCGATGAAGTAAAACCGGTCGGTCTCCATATCCATCAGGAATTCGACCGTGCCGGCACAGGTATAGTTCGCATGGCGGCAGATTTTCAGCCCCAGCTCGCAGAGCTCCTCGCGCTGCGCCTCGGTCAGATAGGGGGCCGGAGCCCGCTCCACGACCTTCTGGTTGCGTCGCTGAACCGAGCAATCCCGCTCCCAAAGGTGGTAGATCTCGCCATGGTGATCGCCCAGGATCTGCACCTCGACATGGCGCGCCCGGGTGATCATCTTCTCGAGATAGCCCTCGCCATTGCCAAAGGCAGCCTCCGCCTCGCGCCGGCCCTCGCGGACCTTTTCCTCCAGCTCATCCGGTCCGAGGATCGGGCGCATCCCGCGCCCACCCCCGCCCCAGCTCGCCTTCAGCATCAGGGGATAGCCGATCTCCGCGGCGGTGGCGCGGATCGCATCAAAATCCGCTTCGTTAGGGTCGGGCAGGACCTCGGAAGCCGGGATCACCGGCACCCCCGCTGCAATCGCCGCCCGGCGGGCCGAGGCCTTGTCGCCCAGCATCCGCATCGTCTCGGCGCTGGGGCCGACGAACAGGATCCCTGCCTCGCGGCACGCATCGACCAGGGCGGGGTTTTCGGACAGCAGGCCATAGCCCGGATGGATCGCATCCGCCCCGCATTGCCGGGCGACACGGATGATGTCCTCGATATCCAGGTAAGCCGCAACCGGCCCCTTGCCGTCGCCGATGCGATAGGCCTCGTCCGCCTTGAACCGGTGGAGGCCCAGCTTGTCTTCCTCGGCATAGACCGCGACCGTGCGCTTGCCCAATTCGTTGGCTGCACGCATGACGCGAATGGCGATCTCGCCGCGATTGGCGACGAGCAGTTTATCGATCCCGGACATGGTGACCTCGCGGATGGTGGGCGGCCCTTGCGTCAAGCGGGATACAGGCCGCCCCGCGCGCGTGCAACCCCAGCGGGTCAGAGGATGAAGTTATCGGCCGTCAAATCGAAGATCCCGGTGATCTCCACCTGCAGGTCCGCCAGTCGATCACCATCGGTATCGCCATGGATCAGCGTGAAACCGTTTGCCGCGGATTTCGCGAAGCGCAACTCGCCCGGCATGCCCGAAAACGCATCGGTGCCGAGGAAGATGAAGACATCGTTTCCTGGACTGGTGCTGTCCGCATCGATGCTGCTGAACGAGAGCAACTCGTTGGCGGCGAAATCGCCGATCACATCCCGAGAGGAGCCGGCTGGACTGTCGTCCTCGGCAAGGAAAAAGAACCGGTCGGTGCCGTCTCCGCCAAAGAGGGTGTCGGTGCCCGCATTGCCGCGCAGCTGATCGATGCCCCCTCCGCCGAACAAGGTGTCCGCCCCGGCGCCCCCCAGCAGAAGGTCGTTTCCGCCCTCGCCAAACAGCTGATTTGCGCCGGCGTCGCCGGTCAGCCGGTCGTTGAACGCACTTCCGCCGAGATCCTCGATGCCATTGAACGTATCGCCTTCGGCATCGCCAGTTTGCGCCTCGACGCCCGAGAGATCGACCGTGACCGCCGCGCTGGCATCCGCATAATCCGCCCGGTCACGCCCAGTACCGCCGGTAAGGCTATCGGCGCCCGCGCCGCCGATCAGCCGATCGTTTCCGGCGCCACCGAACAGACGGTCCGCTTCCGTGCCACCCTCCAACCGGTCATGCCCGCCGCGCCCGAACAGCGAGTCCAGCCCGGCGCCGCCGATCAGGGTATCCGGCCCGGCCCCGCCATCCAGGTTGTCGTTCTCGGACCCGCCATCGAGGAAATCCCCCGCAGCGCCGCCGCTGAGACGGTCCGCGCCCGCCCCGCCGAACAGGCTGTCGGCGTTCAGGCTGCCCGAGAGACTGTCGACCCCGTCACCGCCGAACAGCTGATCGGCCCCGCTGCCACCATCCAGTGTATCGCCGCTGACCCCGCCATCGAGCGTGTCGTTGCCCGGCCCACCCAGCAGACTGTCGTTACCGCCACCGCCAAAAAGCTGATCGCCGCCGCCCACGCCGGAGATCGTATCGGCCCGGAGGCCGCCATCGATCCGGTTGATCTTGTCATCGCCGGTCAGGCGGTCTTCGAAATTGGAGCCGATCAGGTTTTCGATGGCCAGGACCTCATCGCCCTCGGCATCGCCACCCGAGGCGGTCGCCGTGTTCAGATTGACGGTGACACCCGCAGCCGAACCGGCATAGTCGAGGGTATCGCGGCCGCCGCGCCCTTCCATCCGGTCGGCACCGGGACTGCCGACCAGCGTGTCGTCGCCGGTCCCGCCCGTGATGGTGTCCGCCCCCGAAGTGCCGGTAAGCACCAGGCCCTGCAAGGACAGGAGGACTCCAACCCCTTCGACCCCGCGAAGCTGGAACAGCGCGCCGCCGACCGAGGTGATGTCGATATTGAACTCGGTGATCTGCCCGGATGTTTCCAGCACCACGACCTGGCCGGGAGACTGGCCGATCCCGGGCGCAAGAGTGATGTCGTAGGAGAACTGGCTGAAATCCATGTCGAGATCGGCCGTGGTGACGATCCGGTCGGCGGAGCCGTTGCTGAACCCATCGATATCCAGGCTGAGAACCGCCCCGGGGTTCAAATCCAGATCGCCCTGATGGGTGAAGATCCCCACCTCGCCATCGCCGCCGGGGCTGAGGCGACCAAAGAGATCGAGATCCGCCGCCAGGGTGCCGCTGCCGGCCAGGGTGCCGGTCGAGCCGATCACGGCGGTGCCGGCATTGACCATGGTCCCCGCGCCGATGTCCAGCACGCCCTGGCCACCCAACTCCTCCAGCACCAGCGGCAGGCCTTGCGAGACGGTGGAGAAGTCCACCTCCGCACCCACGGTGAGGAGGACGCCAGCCTCGAGCCGAGAACCCTGGTCGCGGAGCCGGATGGTGCCGGTCGAGCCATCCTCGACAGCCACGATTGTGGCGGAGTTTTGAGTCGCGTTCGTCACCTGCCCGGCGCTGTCGATGACCAGCTCGCCAGAGGCGGCGGTGCGCTGGCCGACTGTGATCAGCCCCGCTTCGCCGAAATTCGTTTGCGTGGTACCGGTTATCGTCACGCTCCCGCCAGAGATCCGGGCCGTCCCGGTGGCTGCCACCGCGCCGCTTTCTGCGCCGCGCCCGATCACGAGGCCAGGGAATGCATCATTCGCGCCATCGATCACCACGGCGGCGCCGTTCGAGACGGTGAGATCCCCATCCCCCAGCCGCCCCACCACCAGCGATGCGCCCACTGAACTGCCCGCTGCGCCTTGATTGTCGGAGGAGATCGTCAGACGGCTATCGGTGCCGAACAGGGTCAGCGCCCCACGCCCCCCCTCGTTCCGGCCAATGATAACCGAGGCTGCGCTGTCACCACCGACCGAGGTGACCGCCACCTGGCCGCGACCGTTGATCTTGAAGGTGCTCAGCGCCGCTTGATAGGCGGGGTCGCCCTCGCCCACCCAAATCTCGGCATTCTCGCCGGTCAGATTCAGCGCCGCACTCTGCGAGACGGTGACATTGCCCTCGCCTCCGCGCTGACCGAGGCGCAGGCGGGGCCCATAAAACAACGTCTCGCTGGGCATATAGGCGTCGTTCGACGCGCCGGTGAGAACGATATCGACCGTCGACCCGGCTCCAGTGACCGAGAAGCTGCCGCTCGAGCCCGTCTCGGTTCCAACGATGATCGACGGCTGGTCGCTGGTGCTGTTCGCCGCATTCTCAACCAGAACCGAGCCGCCGGCTGCGACGTCGAGACTGCCCGAGCCGCCAGATGCCCCGCCAAGGCGGATCAGACCGGCCTGACCGGCATTCGCGGGCGAGACGCCATAGGCATCAGAGACGATCAGCTGCGAGCCGGTGCCCGAAACCGAGATGGTTCCGGTCCCGCCCGCTCCCCGCCCTGCCTCGGCGATCAGCGCCTTGGCTGTGCCACCGCCGCTCAGCGCCAGACTGCCGGTTCCCTCGCGCCCGATATCGAGGCGCCCGGCACCGCCGGTGGAGACCAGCTCCGATCCGGCGCCATCCACGGTGATCGTGCCTGTGGCCCCCAGTGTCGCACCTGCGCTGATGCCGCGCCCGAGGGTATTGTCGCTGCCGACAACAACCACCTGTCCGCCGCTGGCAATCTCGACCCGTCCGCTTCCGGCGGCGATCACGGCGGCCCCGTCGGTCACGCTGCGCCCAAGCTCGAGATCCTTGGCCGCCACCGAGCCGGAATTGGCGACGCGCAGGGTGGCGGTGCCCAGATTTCCCACGACAATCTGGCCCGTCGCTTCGTCCTCGAGCGCGTCCGAAGTGCTGGTCACGGTCAGGGTCGAGCCGACGCCATCCACCACCACGCGGCCACGGCTGCCCTCGCCCGCGGCGATGGTCACGGCCGCCCCCCGGTCATTGCTGACACGCAGCCCGTTCTGGAGCACCGTGCCGCCATTCCCGCCCGAGTCGACCAGCACATCGCCACCGCCGGTGATCTGCAACAAGCTCTCGTCAGAGGTCGTGTCCGGCTGTCCCTGGACGAGCCGCCCGGTGGCGACATTCAGCCGGGCCCGGTCGCCAGAGACGATGACCGAAGCCTCATCCTCGACCAGCAGAACGCCCTGCCCGCCCTCGCCCACATTCAGCGTGGCCCCCCCGGCGAAGTCATCGCCTTGGGCGCCCAGTTGCCTGATCCGGATCAGTGAGCCTGCACCATTGACCAGCCCATACCCGTAGGAGCCGTTGGTGCTGCCAAAGCGCAGCAGCGGGCGGTCCGTCTCGCCCGCGACATTCTCGATCTGCAAGGTTCCGCCACCGGCGACGCCCAGAAAACCGGCCCCTCCGGCCCGGCCGAAGGTGGCATAACCGGTCTGCCCGGCATAGGCGGCATCGATCGGCGCACCACCTGCCGAGGTGAGCCGAAGCTCCGATCCTGCTCCACTGACATAGACCTGGCCGAGGCCGCCATCGGACCCCGCGCGCAGATCGAGCGTGCGGGCATACCCCCCATCGCTGACCACCAGTGCGCCCTGCCCTGCAGTGCCGAGATTGATCCGCGCGCCGTCGCCACCGGCGATCAGTTCCGAACCCTGGCCGTCCACGGTGATTTGCCCCTGCGCCCCCGCCGTCGCCCCGACCTGAAAGCTGTTATAGGCGTTCGCTCCGCTGCCGGAGGCGGGTGCCGTATACCGGCTCTCGATCCGCGATCCGCCCAGCACATCCAACCGGCCGATGGCGCGGATCTCTCCCGCCGCGACGGGCGTGTTCGCGTTGCGTCCCACATAGATTGCTGCGGGATCCCCGGCGGAGGGGGCAAAAACGATTTCGGTGCCCGAGAACAACCGGATCTCGCCGGTGACCATCGTGCTCTGGGCAAAGTTCGCACCGGCAATCAGGGTCGCGTCGATCGCATAAGTGCCGCCGGTGAACACCAGCGCGCCATCGGCATCGAGCCCTGCGGTCAGATTGACGGTCCCACCCGGACCCGAAGAAACGCCGAAATTGCCGGTGCCGGAGTAAGGCATTTTCCACCTGTCGCAGACGGGAGAACCGCGGCGACTAGAGCGTGGTTTGGTTTATTTTTCGTGATTAACCGGTTGGGTTGCCTCGTCCTGGGTCACCACGATCCGGTGCGCGCGGGTGCCCTGGCCGTCCTGCCAAAAGATCAGATCCTCGAAGCGTTTGAAGAGGTCGGGCGGCAGAATGGTTTGCCGTGCCTTCAACTCGACCTTGCCACGCACCGTGTGCAGACCTTTGGCGAGAAGTTGGGTGTCGAAATCCTCCGCCTCGTACTCGACATCGTTGAAGTCGTGCTGGAACGGTTCCTCGTCGATGAACTGATAGATCAGCGGCAGAACCTCTCCCGGCCGCGCGGCGAGCAGGTCATAGTCGACGAGCAGCATCATGTCGCTGTCGGCGGAGTAATAGGCCTCCTTCAGCGCCGACCACGCGAAGCCGATCATCCGGTTGGGGTGGAGAAGGGCGTCGGCCCTCGTGTAGATGGTCGACCGTTCCTGCGGGTTATTGAACATGCGCGAGACATCGAAGGCGTTCTTGCGGATCAGCGTCTCGACCGAATCCATCACCCAGGCTGGGTTTCGGACACAGCAGATCATCTTCGACTCGGGATAGAGCTGACGCACCGGGGCCATGCGGCTGGTCCACATCCGGTTGGTATCGAAGCAGACATCCGCCGTTTCGATATGCTTGTAGTAATTGTCGAAGATCCCCCCGAGGATCGAGCGCTTCTGATCCTCCTTGAAGAACACGGCAAACTCGTTATCCGCCCCCATCGCGTTCAGGCAGGCGTTGAACAGCGGTCCGACGGGCGAGGTCATGCCGGCATGAAAGCGCGGGTTCTGGCGGAGAATGGCGGAAAGCAGAGTCGAGCCCGAACGGGGCAGGCCCGAGATGAAATGGATCTTGGAATGCACGGTCGGCTCCTCGGATGAACGTCTGTCCTTCTCTGGACCGGTGCTCGGGGTGATTGCAAGGTCCCTGAGGCCGCGGTCCTCACAACGAAAAGGCCCGCCGATGCGAAGCAAGGACGGGCTTTAGGGCATCTGCCGAGCGATCAGACAATGCCTAGTCTGACGCAAATCGTAACGCGGGAACTTACTCGCGGTTGAGTATCTAGATGAAATCCAATTATGGCGAAAATGTGGCAAAAACTGCCCCAGATTGGGATCGCGCAAGGCAAAAACCCGCTTTGGTTGAACACGACGCTCTCACACGAGTGTCAAAGCGCTTGCATGGTCTTGTGATCGGTCGCTCCCCACCTCCCTGTCATCGGCACAATGGACCGAGCGCATCGACCTCAACCAGACCAAACGGGAGACCCCTCATGACCAAGACGATCGCAGCCCTGACCCTCGCAGCCCTGGCCTTGGGCGCGCAGCCCGCTCTCGCCAAAGGCAATGGCAATGCGGAAGAGCGCGCCAAGCTGAAGGCAGAACTCGCCGAAGCCCGCAAAGCGAATGGCGAGAACCCCGGCCCGACCCTGATCGAGCGTCTGTTCGGCTTTGGCGAGGACGAAGATCGGACCAAAACCGCAAAGAACAAAGCCGCAAACTGACGGCGCAGCGCCGCTGGCGGCGGCCCGGAAAGCACGCTATGACATCCCCTCGCGACTGTCCGAGGGCAACAGATCGCCCGAAGACCGGGGGATGTCATGGAGATACAACGCGCGATGAAACGCGACTGGCTGGCCACAGCACGCACGCTGTCCGAGGCGCTGCCTTATCTGCAACGCTATGACGGCACGACCATTGTCGTGAAGTTCGGCGGTCATGCCATGGGCGATGCCGCATCCATGGAACGCTTCGCCCGCGACATCGTTCTGATGAAGCAATGCGGCGTGCACCCGGTTGTGGTGCATGGCGGCGGGCCGATGATCAACGAGATGCTCGACCGCCTGCAGATTAAATCGGAGTTCAAGGACGGCTTGCGCGTGACCACCGCCGAGACGGTCGAAGTCGTCGAGATGGTCCTGGCAGGCGTCATCAACAAACGCATCGTCGCGGCCATCAACGGACAGGGCGGCCGGGCCGTTGGCCTCTCCGGCAAGGACGCCAATCTGATCGTCTGCGAGAAGGCGATGAAGACGCGCCGCGACCCGGACAGTCACATCGAACAGGTTCTGGATCTCGGTTTTGTCGGAGAGCCGGCGGAGGTCGACCCCACCGTTCTGCAAACCTTCATCGCCAGCGACCTTATCCCGGTCGTTGCCCCCGTCGGTGCCGGGCGGCGGCCCGAGGAGACGTTCAACATCAATGGCGACACCGCCGCGGGCGCAATCGCCGGGGCGATGCGGGCCGAGCGTCTGATGCTGCTGACCGATGTCGCTGGCGTGAAGAACGGTCACGGCGAGGTCGTCACCAGGCTCAGCGCCGCCGATGTCGCCGCAATGAAGGCAGACGGCACGATCGGCGGCGGGATGATCCCAAAGGTCGACACGGCCTTGGCCGCAATCTCCGCCGGTGTCGAAGCTGCGGTGATCTTGGACGGCAGGGCGCCGCACTCCGTGCTGTTAGAGCTGTTCACCGAGCATGGCGCGGGAACTCTGATCGAGGGATAGCCCCCATCGCCACATGAATGGGCGGCGAAGGGTCACGGTCGGGTGAGCATGGATTGAAAAACCTGGCGGCTCTGGCAAGTTGCGCGACATGGAAAACGAAGGATTACTTCGCCTGGGCGTCTTCTTCGGCCTCTTCGCCGCATTCGCGGCTTGGGAGCTGGTCGCCCCGATGCGCGTCCTGCGCCTGCCAAAAGGTCAGCGCTGGGCGACGAATTGGGGGATCTCGATCCTGAACTCGGTGGTCTCCGCCGGAATGAAACTTCTGCTCGGCGCCGCCGCCGTCGCCGCGGCGCTGGATGTGGAGGCGATGGGCTGGGGCCTGTTCAATGCAATAGACTGGCCGTTCTGGCTGGAGGTTCTGATCGTCTTCGTGCTGCTCGACCTCGCGATCTGGGCGCAGCATGTCGCGAGCCACAAGATCCCACTGTTGTGGCGCCTCCACCGGGTCCATCACGCGGACCGCGATTTCGACGTGACCACCGCGATTCGCTTTCACCCTTTGGAGATTGCGCTGTCGATGGGCCTCAAGATTGGGCTGGTTTACCTGCTCGGCGCGCCGGCCCTGGCGGTCTTGCTGTTCGAGGTGGTGCTGAACGGCGCGGCCATGTTCAATCACGCCAATATCCGCCTGGGCGCGGCCGACCGGTGGTTGCGGCTGGCCATCGTCACACCGGATATGCACCGCGTCCATCACTCGATCTATCGCGACGAGCATGACACCAATTTCGGCTTCAATCTCAGCATTTGGGACCGGATATTCGGCACTTATACAGCGGTTCCCCGGGACGGTCATCGCGAGATGGCGATCGGGCTCGACCGTTGTCAGACAGAAGCGCCGGCCCGGCTCGGCTGGTCGCTGGGCCTGCCCTTCCGACGTCTGTGAGCGCTGAAGCCGACATCCTCGACCGACTGAAAGCCTCCGGCCTGACCGTCGCGGGGGCGTTTCAGCCCGACGAGGACGATCTGGCGCCCGAGGGAACGGCGATGCTGGTGCTCATCGCCCCAGACCCGCTGCGGTTCTGGGAGGTGTTCTCGGCAAGTCCGGAGAAAGCAGATGGCGCCCCGGACCCGATGGATCGCTGGAGCCGGCGGGTGATCGACAGCATTGCCACCGCCCTGCCGACCCATCTCGACGCCAGGGCGCTGTTTCCCTTCGGCGGCCCGCCCTGGCAGCCCTTTCTGCGCTGGGCGGCCCGGGGCGAGGGAGCGATCTCCTCGCCCGTTGCAATGCAGGTCTCACCCAGCCGGGGGCTCTGGATGTCCTATCGCGGGGCACTCGCTCTGGGCGACGTTCTCGATCTGCCGGCAGTTTCGATGGAAAATCCTTGCCTCGGATGTCCCGCGCCCTGCCTCGACGCCTGCCCGGTCAGCGCGTTCGCGGGCGGAGCCTATGACGTTGCGCGCTGTGTCGCGCATGTCGCTGCAGAGAAAGGAAAACCCTGCCGCGAAGGCTGCCTGGTCCGACTGGCCTGTCCAGTCGGCACCCCTCCCAGCCTGGCGCAGAGGTCGTTTCACATGGCCGCGTTCTTGACAGCTCAAGGGGTCCGCTCTTCGCAGTCGCAGAGTTGACCGGTCTTTCCAATTCAGCTTCTCATTTCTGTCATGAAAAAATTGATTCTTATGCGGCACGGCAAATCGAGCTGGAGCGACCCAGCCCTCGATGACAAAGACCGGCCCTTGAATCCGAGGGGGAAGGCGGCCGTGCCAGTGATGGCGCAATGGCTGGCGCATCGAAAACACTTGCCGGATACGGTGCTGGTCTCCTCGGCCAAACGCACGCGGCAAACCGTAAAACGGATGCGCAGCGTTCTGCCGGACCTGCCGGCACCCGAGGTGGACGAGACCCTCTACCACGCACCGCCCGAGAAGATGTGCAAGCGGCTTTCTCAACTGCCGAAGTCCTGCGACACCGTGATGGTTGTGGGGCATCAGCCAGGTCTCAGCGCCCTGGTTAGAAAACTTTCAGACGGCAAAGTGCGGCGGCGCTGCGCCCGGGCGTTCGAGCATTTCCCAACCGCCGCGGCGGCGGTCCTGGAAGTCGATATCGAGGATTGGTCCGATCTCGACTACCACGCCGCCGATTTCGTGGACTTTGCCATGCCGCGGGAACTCGACGACACTACCGAGACCTGACGCCCCGTCCAGAGCGTCCATGGTCTCAGCAGACCATCCCCGCCGTGCCCACCAAGACACCCATCGCCGCGACCAGGATGCCGGGGTAATACATCAGATAAACCATATTCACCTCCACACGCTGTGAGTCGGATATGTTGCGAGGGCCGACCCGTTGACAGCGAAGATCGCTCAAATCGCCTCGAGTCGATGTGAAGAAGCTCACGGTCATGGTTATTTCGGCGTTCAGCACCGCTCGCGTGGGGCGTTCAGGGCGGAAAAATGAAGAAACCGCCTGCGCGCCGTTTCGCGCGAGGCGGTTCCGACCCTCTGACCGCGGCTCCCCCTCCGCTGATGGCCAAGGATCTTTTCTTCGCGAACTATTTTTCAGCAAGGGCCTGCAAAGGCAACGCCCGAGGCTGGATCAGCCTCGGGCGGAGTGGCTTCGGCCCGTGACCGTGGCATCCCGGTTACGGACAATTGATCGGTTTGTCGATACGCCCCGGGCTGGTCAGTGGCCGAGGATCTGGCTGAGGAACAATTGCGTCCGTTCGGATTTCGGGTTCTGGAAGAACTCTTCCGGCTCGTTCTGCTCAACGATCTGGCCGGCATCCATAAAGATCACGCGGTTGGCGACCTGCCGGGCAAAGCCCATTTCGTGGGTGACGCAGATCATGGTCATGCCTTCCTCGGCGAGATCGATCATGGTGTCGAGCACCTCCTTGATCATCTCCGGATCCAGCGCCGAAGTCGGCTCGTCGAACAGCATGATCCTGGGCTTCATGCAGAGGCTTCGCGCGATGGCCACCCGCTGCTGCTGACCGCCCGAGAGTTGGCCCGGGTACTTGCCCGCCTGTTCGGGGATCTTGACCTTTTCCAGGAAATGCATCGCGGTTTCCTCGGCCTCGGCCTTGGGTGTCTTGCGCACCCAGATCGGGGCGAGCGTGCAGTTCTCGAGGATCGTCAGATGCGGGAACAAGTTGAAGTGCTGGAAGCACATGCCCACCTCGGCCCGCACCTTGTCGAGGTTTTTCAGGTCCGAGTTCAGCTCGGTCCCATCCACGATGATGTCGCCCTTCTGGTGCTCCTCGAGCCGGTTGATGCAGCGGATCAGGGTCGATTTGCCCGAGCCCGAGGGGCCGCAAACGACAATCCGCTCGCCCCGGTTCACGGTCAGGTCGATGTCGCGCAGCACGTGGAAATCCCCGTACCACTTGTTCATCCCCCGGATTTCGATGGCGACCTCGTCCGAGATCTTCATGTTCGAGCGGTCGATATTGGTTGCAGCTTCGGCCATGTCAGACCTCCCTTAGCGATGATCGGTCTTCAGCTTGCTCTCCAGATACGCGGCGTATCGGGACATGCTGAAGCAGAAGATGAAGAAGAAGAGCGCGATGAAGCCATAGAGCTCCCACACGATCCCGTTCCAGGCGGCATCGGCGCGGATCGCCCCCGACAGGCCCAACGGGTCGAGCAGGCCGATCACGATAACCAGCGTGGTGTCCTTGAACAGCCCTATAAAGGTCGAGACGATGTTCGGGATCGAGATCTTCAGCGCCTGCGGCAGAATAATGAGTTGCATCGACTGCCAATAGGTCAGCCCCATGGCATCCGCTGCCTCGTATTGCCCTTTGGGCAAGGCCGCGATGCCACCCCGGATCACCTCGGCCATATAGGCAGAGGCGAAGAAGGTCACCATGATGCAGACCCGGAGGATCAGGTCGAATGTCGTCCCCGGCGGCAGGAAATAGGCCAGCAGGGTCGAAGCCACGAAGAGCAGCGTGATCAGAGGCACGCCGCGCATGCACTCGATGAAGCCCACACAGAGCGAGCGGACGATGAAGAGGTCCGACTGCCGACCGAGCGCGAGCGCGATCCCAATCGGCAGCGACGCGGCGATCCCCACCACGCCGATGATCAGGGACAGCATGAACCCGCCAAGCCTATCGGATGCCACCTCGGTCAGCCCGATCGGCAGGATCGAACTCAGCACCCCGTCGATGGGGGCGACACAGAACAGGAACCACAGGATCACCGCCAAGACCGACAGGATGAGCGTGACGAGCGGCGCGAAGGCCTCGCCAATCGCCGCCTCGATCGTATCCTGGCCATAGGCGCTGATCGCCCAGCCGATCGCCGGACCCGCCAGGACCAGCAGCGGCCCCCAGATCGTACCGCCCCAGATCAGCCAATAAGCCAGAACCGGATAGACTGCACTCAGCCACAGCAATTGCCGCGGTGCATTGTTGAAAAGGACCGGCCAGAGCGCGACCACCAGCAACAGGAAGGCCAGCGACGGACGCCAGTAATACTCGGACGGATAGAAGCCGAAGATGAACTGATAGAACCGCTCGTTGATCACCGCGAAACAGGCACCGGACACCTCGGCCCGGCAGCCTTTCAGGGACATCTCCTCAGGGCTCCAGGAACTGTCGATCAGCCAGGGCAGGATTTCGTAGAGCACCAGCGCGATGAAGGCGAAGGACAGCAATGTCAGCCCCGAGTTCACCGGGCCCGAGAACAGGTTGTCCTTGATCCACTTCACCGGACCGACCGAGCTGGCCGGCGGTGGCGAAGGCTCGATGAAATCGTGACGGACGAAAGAAATGTCGCTCATCTCACCGCTCCTTCAGCTTCACGCGTTCGTTGTAGACATTCATCACGAAGCTGATCGTCAACGAGATGATGAGGTAGAATGCCATCAGGAGCAGCAAGGTCTCCATCTCGCGCCCCGTCTGGTTCAGCGTGATCCCGCCCAACGTGCCGGTCGCATCCATGTAGCCCACGGCGATGGCCAGCGAGGTGTTCTTGGTCAGGTTGAGATACTGGCTGATCAAGGGGGGCACGATCACCCGCAGCGCTTGCGGCAGGATCACCAGGCTCATGGTCTTGTTCGGCCGGATGCCGAGCGCATAGGCCGCCTCGGTCTGCCCCTTGGACACCGCCAGGATCCCGGCCCGCACGTTCTCGGCGATGAAAGCGCCCGTGTAGAGACTGAGGGCCAGCCACATGCCCACGAAACTGTCGCGGACATAGGTGCCGCCCTGGAAGTTGAAGCCCTTCAATCCGGCATAGCCGAGGTGAAAGCCCAGCGCGATCAACAGCAGGATCAGCGGCAGAAAGACCACCCCCAGCCGGTACCAGACCACCGTGGGCCGGTCGCCGGTGGCGGCCTGCTGCTGGTCAGCCCAGGCGCCGATGCGGCCCGAGACGTAGAGCCCCGCAATCAAGACCGCTAGGATCGCCACCAGGTTCAGGCTGATATTGAACAGCCCGGCGACACTTAGATCGCCCAGACCGCGCGAGAACAGCGCCTCGGGGAAATAGACCCCCCGGTTCGTGAAGACGAAGGCGCCGGTCTCCTCACCCCGGAAGGCCCTCGGGGCGGGCAGGGTCTCGTTCACCAGAGCGACGAAGAGGATGATCCAGAGCAAGGTAGGAACGTTCCGGAAGACCTCGACATAAACCGTCATGATCTTGGCGACGATCCAGTTCTTCGAGAGACGTGCGACACCCGCCAGAACCCCGACAACGGTCGCTGTGATACAGCCAACCAGCGCCAGAAGCAGCGTGTTGAGGATGCCAAGGACCGCAGCGCGGCCATGGCTCGACCGGCTGTCATACTCGATCAGACGCTGGTTGATGTCATAGCCCGAAGGCTGCCAGAGAAAGGCAAAGCTGAAATCCTTGCCCAGCGCGTTCAGGTTGGCGATCGTGTTGTTCACCAGCCAGCCGACCGCCAGCATGAAGGCGAAGAGAGCGACGACCTGGATGGTCAGGGATCGGTAGCGCGTGTCGTAGATTAACTGGCTGAGCTTGAAACTCTCGGCCGGTGGAG